>DCFS01000032.1 GCA_002319875.1 Treponema sp. UBA1798
TCTTTAGGGAACCTCTAAAAACTTCAGTTTTTAGAGATGCTCTTTATCAAGTACGGGATCGCAGCCCGGAGCAACGACGGAAGTTTCTCCGCTTACGCCGCGCATAACGGCCGTGATAATGTCCGGGAACGCCTGCTTTGCAGAATTCCGGTAGAACAATCCTTCATTTTCTTTACCGCTTGCAGTTCCGCCGTTATCCCAGAATACGGGAACTATTCCGTTGCGGTGGGCAGTGTATGCAGTGTATTCAACGTAATAGCGCCGGTATTTCTCATACCCCTTCTGGTATGTCGCTCCGCATTCGCCCAGATACACCGGTATTCCTTTATCAATGTATGCAGCTTTAAGCTTCGCAAACTGTGCTTCCATAAATTTTTCCTGCCCGTAATCCGTGCAATCCGCCGCAGCCGCTCCGCCGTGATCGCTGCCCCAGCAGTGCTTCTGCGCTTCAAGCGTATATTCATAGGGTGCATAGTAATGGGCGGAAACAATGATGTGGTGAGCAGTTGCGTCCGCCGGTATAACAAGATCTGCAGCAGTCAGATCAATATCCGTATCGTATCCGGGGATAATAAGATAACGGTACGTGTTGTTTCCGCCGGTACCGCGTACCGCAGTAATGAACGCCTGGTTCCATTTGTTGACGATGCCGTACTGTACGCCTCCGTCTGTACGGTTAACGCCCCATCCCCATTTACCGTCCTGAATTTCGTTCAAGCTTTCAAACATCAGATAATCGCCGTGATTTTTAAAATATGACGCAATCTGTGTCCAGACCGAAATAAACTCATTCGTAACCTCGTTGTATGAACCGGCGCTGTCGTCAGCTTTATTTACGCTCAGCCAGTGCCCGCTGTTTGAACCGTCATGATGTATGTTTATAACAACTTTGAGCCCCGCAGTATGCGCGTATCCCACAACTTCTGCGACGCGGGCAAGATATGCCGTATCTATTTTATATCCGGTCGATTTTGAATCGATATGCCCCATCCATGATACAGGTATACGTACAATACCGAATCCGGCATCAGCTATAGCAGTAAGAAGGGCCTGCGTAATTTTTGGATTTCCCCATGCAGTCTCTGAACCTGTTGAACCGGCAGCGTAAGCGTCGGAATTCCAGGCATCAAGACTGTTGCCTGTGTTGATACCAGCCTTCGCATTCTGGATACAGGCAAGCGCAGCTGCCGCAGAACAATCAGTACTCATACTTTCTGGTGCAGAAAGCACCGGACCAACTGATGGTATGGTAAAATCAAATTCTGCACCCGGAGTACTGGTACTGTCCGCACACGCTGCCAGCATCCCCCAAAAGGATAAAAAAAGTACGCAGATAAATTTTTCCGGCGTCTTCATTAAACAGCCTCCCTTTAAAACAGTTCCGGTCTTTCCGTAAATTTCAGAAACCGCTGGTCAAACCCTTATAGCGTGATCAGCGGTCCATAGTGCCTGTAAAACATGGCTGCAGGCTGCCGTCCAGCTACCTTACTATACCAAAGACAGCACCTGATATATAGGGTATCAACCAGACAAACCATACGAAGATACTGAGCGTATGGAATTTTGCTTTTGCCGTCTCATCATTCTTTGCAATCACAATTGCAGCCCATACTGCATGAAAGGCCATCAGGGCAATTGCGCTCAGTCCTGTTATACTATGAAAATTTACTTTAAAACCAGTCTTAGCCATTGTGCTCATGAGCGTTGTACCAACAGTATCAAACGAAAGACCGATCCAGAATACAATCACATGCCATATTTTTAATTTTTTCTGCTTCCGTTCACTCCAAACCCCGATAGTATAAAATACCAGTGCCAGAGAAATTGAAACCACCGCATAAAAAATCATATATCTCTCCTGTCTGCTTCAGGATATACCGCCGGCATAGAATTCGCCACTACTGGTGCAAAACAGTTAACCAGCTGCAGCCTGAACCTGTACGAATTCATTCAATCCGGTCCAGCCAGTCCAGAACGGCGGCCTTAAAAAGTTTCTTCTGCTCTATCTGAAGGTTATGACCGCTTTTATCAAGTATCAATATCGATGCCCGTGGAAAATTCCTGAATAAATCATACTGATCCTCGAATCCCACTTCCGTGTCCTGCCTGCCGGCAAGTACGAGCGCCGGTTTTTTGTATATCAATGGATTTTTATTAATGTCCTGCTCAAAAGCACCATCCAGTTCCTCTGCAAGAAAATGTCCGTTACCAGGTGCGACAGATACGTTTATATCCCTGCAATAGTCCCTGTATGTTTTCTTAGTCTGAACAACAGATAATTCCTTAAAGCCCTGAGCTTTATCCTGCGGCAGCGAATTTATAAAATCACGGTCAATTTCAAGGACGACGTGATCTGCGTGACGACCTGCCCGCCAGCCGGGAAACATTAACGGACAAAGCAACAGCAGTCCGTCTATCTGTTTCTCTTTTTTCAGGAGCAGCCCCCTTGCCAGATATCCGCCGTATGATTCACCGGCCAGCAGAAAATGCTTTTCTCCGATCATGAAATCGGCAAATTTTGAAACTATGGCGAGCATGTCATCTGAGTTATGGATTTTATGATTTGTGATTGATTTTCCCATTCCCGGTAAATCAAAATAAATTCTCTGATATTTATTCCTTTTCTGCAAAACAGCCTTTTCAAACTGATGCTCCCAGATTGCATGATCAACTCCCCACCCGTGCAGGAATAAAACCGGCATGCCCTTACCTTTAACTTTATACGAAAGTAAAACGCCGTCAATGTCGATTGATTTGTACTTATTTATTTTCCACATACTGTATACTATACAGGCATTTACCGGATTCAGCAACATTTGCTATTCATACTTTTTTACCTATACAATCATTCCGTCTGAAACATTTTCCGGACAAGAATAATACGGGCGCCTTCCGCAGCAGCCGTTTCAATCATATTCTTATCACATGAAATTTTACCAAAAAACTCATTTATGGGAACCTCTAAAAAGTCACTGAAAGTGAGTTTTTAGAGGTGTCCTTATGTAATAATCCGCTGCGTTATATTTTTCATTGCTGTTTTTTACAATCCTTCTTTTTAGAAAACTGTGTACGCTGAACAATAAATTTTAATATAAAATGTACCGGAGGTGAACATGCGTCTGCTGGCTGATATGAAAATACGTTTAAAACTGGTACTGCTCCTGATTCTATTTTCTGCCGGCATAACGTTATATGCATTTTACGCTTTCAAGACAATCAGGACAGTAAAAATCACGGGAACAGCATATAACCACATTATCATGAACAAAGACCTTGTTGCAGACATTCTGCCGCCTCCTTCTTATATCATTGAATCCTACCTGACCGTATATCAGTTATTGATAGAAGAAAATGTTCAAAAACGAAATGAATTGGAAATGTATTTCCATTCACTCGAAAATAGTTATATGGACCGTCATACTTTCTGGGAAGAACATCTTCCGGAAGGAGAAATACGGGAAGATATGCTTTCCGGAGCCTACGATCCCGCTGTTGATTTTTTTAACATTGCTGACACAGACTATTTTCCGGCAATAAATGCAGAAAATCATGAAAAGGCTCAAGAACTCCTGCGCGGACCGCTGGAAACAGCATATCAAAAACACCGGCAGTATATAGACAAGATTGTCACGCTCTCAAATGCGCAGAGCAGCAGGATTGAAACGCAAACCGGACGTCTGCTTAAACAGACAAATATGAATATGATCGGACTGCTTTTACTTATACTGACTGTAACAATCATACTGGGAATAATGATAGGGCAGTCTATTTCGGAAGCAGCGGAAAGAACGCTCGTCCGTTTTAAGGACATTGCGGAAGGAAACGGAGATCTGACAAAGCGTATTACAGTCACAAGCAGAGATGAAATAGGTTTGATGAGTCTGTACCTGAATAAAACAATGGACAGAATCGCATATCTTGTATTATCCGTAAAAAAAGAAACAGAATTGCTTAACGGGATCGGCAGCAGGCTTTCTTCAAACAGTTCTGAAACAGCAGCCGCACTTAACCAGATAAGTGCAACAATCATGCACATCAGAGATCAAAACAGTCAGCAAGAATCAGACATACAGGAAATGCAGAAAACGCTGTCAAGTATGACAGATAAAATCGGCAGTCTGAATACCCACATTGAAAAACAGGCTGCAGACGTAACGGAATCTTCTGCTTCCATTGAGCAGATGGTCGGAAATATCCGTTCGGTTTCCGATATTGTACAAAAAAACACATTCTCCATGGAACAGCTTACAGCAGCCTCTCAAACAGGAAAAACCGAAGTGGACCAGATAGGACCTCTCGTTCAATCAATGCTCAAAGATTCTGAAACGCTGATTGAGGCCGGTGAAATTATACAGAAACTGGCAGAACAAACTAATCTGCTTGCGATGAATGCTGCTATTGAAGCAGCCCATGCAGGAAACGCAGGACGCGGATTTGCAGTTGTGGCCGATGAGATCCGCAAACTTTCTGAGGATTCCGGCTCAAAAGGAAAACAAATTTCGGACGCTCTTAAACGTCTCAAGGATTCTATGGATTCAATATCCGTCGCCTTGTCGTCAGCTTTTTCCGAATTCGACACCGTATTCATGTTAACACAAGTAGTGAAAGATCAGAATTCCGTTATAAAAGATGCAATGCGTGAACAAACGGAAGGAGGAGCAACCCTTCTGACCGCAATCCAGGAAATAAACGAAATCACTTTTGATATTAAAAACAGTTCCGCACAACTACTGGCAGGAACACGGGAAACGCTCGGATCTATGAAAAAGCTTGCAGAAATGGGAACCGATATTACGACTAGTATGAACCAAATGTCTACGGGAACTGTGGACATTAATAGTGCCGTCCGGGAAGTATCTGTTATGAGTGAACAGAATAACACCGGGATCAGGCAGCTTTCAAACGAAGTAAATAAGTTTAAAATTGATTAAACTTATTTCACTGAAACTGCGAACCATTGTCATAATTTACCATTCGGTGTATTCTTATTTTGTATCTTTATCAATATATTGAATACAGAAATTTGATCCGATTAAGGAAATGAACCGTATGGAAAATATCCCTGTTGAAAAAATCAGTTCAACACAGAATGCAGGCGTAAATAACCAGGACGATGAAATAAGTCTCATCGATTTGTTCGCCGTGCTCCTTAAAAGAAAGAAAATGATCATCACCGTTACTGTGATTGCAATGGCCGGTGCAATTGTTTTCAGTATTGTGTCGATAAAGCTCCCGCCGGAAAAATCTCCGCTTCCCAACGAGTATACGCCAGAAGCCCTTATGCTCATTAATAATTCCGATTCTTCAGGCAGTTCATTGTCATCAATGCTCAGTTCAAGCGGACTCAGCAGTATTGCAGGGCTTGCGGGCGTCTCAACAAGCACTTCTTCATACAGCTCTCTTGCAGTATATCTTACCAGTACGAACACCTTTCTTGATGCGGTTGTAGATAAATTCGACCTTATTAAAAAATACAAGATTGAGAAATCCCCCCGTGCAACCAGCCGGAATATGCTTAAACATAATCTAAAGGCTGAGTACGATACCGAATCAGGAGTGTTCTCCATCAGTTATACCGACACTGATCCGGTTTTTGCCCAGTCGGTTGTTAATTATGCAGCAGATTATATGGAAAATCTATTTACACAGTTCGGAGTAGACAAAAACCTGCGCCAGAAAAAAAATCTCGAGGAAAATATTGAGACAAGCTACAACGAAATAATCAGTCTTGAAAAGCAGATACGCCAGAAGGAAAACACTGTTTCTTATGGCTATAATCCGGCGGCAGCTTCTTCAATTGTGCTTGACACGTCAATGCTTAAGCTTGAACTTGAAGCGCAGAAGCAGGTATACACGCAGTTAAAAACACAGCTGGAAGTTCTGAAAGTCACTATGGCAAGTGAAAGACCGGTGTTCCAGATTCTTGAACGCGCGGAAGTCCCCGACCAGAAAGCGAAGCCTTCCCGCGGCAAATTATGCATAATCGTAACGTTCGCGGCATTCTTCCTTTCTGTCTGCATGGCTTTTGCGCTCAACGCGGTTGAGAACATCAGGAAAGACCCGCAGTCCATGGCAAAGCTGTCTTTCAAAAAGGTACGGTGATGTATGAAAAAAATTATTTGCGTCATGTTCGGAATATTCACTTTCTTTACCCTTTCCGCGCAGGATATAACTGCAGTCACGAAAAAAACAAAATCCGACTTGCACACAGCTACAGCGAATACAGGGAATTCAGGAAATACAGATGATGCAACAACGTTTGATCCTGACGCTCAAATGGCTATGTCCTCTCCTGACTATCCCGTAACAGCAGGTGATATTTATACGCTTGCTTTCGCAGTGAATAACACGCCCGTCTCATATATTATTTCTGTTGACACGTCGTATAAAATACGCGTTGCAAACATCACTGTTCTTGACGCATCCGGTAAAACGTTTCTACAGCTTAAAAGGCTTGTGGAACAGATCGTTACTGAAAACTATCACCTGAGCGGGGTTCAGTTTATGTTAACTACCCCTGCAGTATTTAAAGTAATAATATCCGGTGAAGTAAAAGAGACCCAAATAAAACAGGCGTGGGCGCTTTCCAGACTTTCAAATCTTATAACAGATTCGTCCACCCCGTATTCATCAGACAGGAGCATCATGATCACGTCCGAATCGGGTGTTGCAAAGTCATACGATTTGTTCAAGGCATCCCGGTTCGGCGATATGACGCAGGATCCTTACGTACGACCCGGCGATACGATCAGGATAAACCGTATGTCACGAAAAGTAACTATTGCCGGTGCGGTTGAGCGTCCAGGAACATATGAACTGCTCGACGGAGAAAATCTTAAACAGCTTATAGAATATTATGGTAACGGGCTCCAGGAACTTGCAGATCCAAGCCGCATTGAACTTACGCGGTCAATCGACGAGAAAGAAAAACCAGGCAAAAAAATTTACCTGGAAAAAAATGCAATCGACAGCAATTATCCCCTTGTCTGCTATGACTCAGTGCTCATTCCAAGTTTTACAGAACTCAGACCTGTCATGTTCATGGAAGGCGCGCTTTATACTCAAGCAAAAACAAAAACGGGCAGCGAGGAAGTTACTGCACCGGAAGGTTCCGGGCACGTCGCTGTCTCATTCCTCACGGGCGAAAACTATGCATTCCTTATCCGGCGCAACAGCACAATGTTTTCTGCTGTGTCGGACATTGCAAATGCCTATATTATCAGAAAAGGACAAACCATACCAATTGACGTAAGCAAGATTCTCTACGATGCATCGTATTACAGTCCTGAATTCGTTCAACCGTACGACACGCTCATGATCCCGTTCAAACAGGCATTCGTTTCTGTTGCAGGGTCGGTTAATACACCGGGCCGTTATCCGTACATTCCGGGACGTACGTGGGATTATTATATCGGCCTTGCAGGCGGATTTATTCAAAGTGAAAATGCAGGACAGGTGGTCACCATAAAGGATATTCACGGTAAAGTACTGAGTAAAAGTGACCCGATTTCACCGGAAACAACAATAACCGCAGCAACAAATTCGTTTACCTATTATTTTGGAAAATACGGATCAATCGTAACGACGCTGCTTTCCATAGCTTCAACAACATTAACGGTTATAGTTCTGTTAAAACAACAGTAAACCGCAGGCTGCCTGTTTTCGCTTTGGCAGAAGGAGTCCCGCAAGCAGCGCCGTAAAAGGCGCGGCTGCCACCAGGCCAAAGCTGCCGCCGATTATATCGATAACTTCCGCGGCAATTCGTTTGTAATTCAGAATATTGTATACCGGTGTGCCCTGTGCCATAAACGTCATAAGCAGCGCAATACTGCTGCCGGAGTACGCAAGCAGAAGGGTTGTTGTCATAGTCCCCATAGCGGCACGCGCAACGGCCATTCCTGACTTAACTGCCTCCCGTCGGGAAATATCAGGGCGGTTGCGCACAACTTCGTTTACCGCAGACGTGATGTCAACAGAAAGATCCATGACGGCACCGCTCGCTCCGATACAGATGCTGCTCATAAATATCCGGGTAAGATTGAGCGTTTCAAACCCTGCATACAGGAGAGACTCTGAAGACGCCATGATTGCGCCGTGAATTTTGAATCCTTTCGTACAAAAAACCGACAGAACGGCAGTAAGCAGAATACCGAGCATGGTACCTGAAAATGACGAAAGCAGACGTTTGTCAAATCCATAGACAAGCGCAAGTATTGCAAACGTAAGAAACGCAGTTATCGACAATCCTGCCAGTACGGGATCTACGCCATTAAGATACAGCGGTACAAGAAGTTTCCATAGTACAAGTACGGTTAGTACGAACGACACAACAGCCCGTGCGCCGACCCCTCGTGCAAAAAAAATCAGGAAAAGTGCAAACGCAGCTGCCAGGATCATTTCACCGGAAAGACGGTAATGGTCTATAAGATTAATGGAAAGAATTTCACTTCCGTTATGATGTACAACTGCCTGTGCCGTATCTCCCTGCACGAACAGTTTATCTTCTTCAAGGGAACCGTTGAGCATGTTCCATCCTTCCGCAGTTTGTCCCTTGAACATCCCGTTAATAAATCTGACAGTGCATACCTGCTGCCCGTAACGGATAAGCCCCGTATCACGAAGGCGGCTGTTATCTACAGAAATCACTTTCACCCTGCATTTTACTGCATCGCGGAACTGGAGCGCGCCTTCAAATCCTGTCGGCAGCAGAAGCAGAATAATAATACAGACAACAGATGCAGCAACCGCTGCGGTGCTTGTGTCTTTATGCATTATACAGCTCCGTAGCAGCTCAGGCTGTTGTAATAGAGCATTGGATCTATATATACGTTCTTACGGGAAAAATCAGGAGCTGAAAAACCGGTACATTCTATACGGAAAGCATGAAGTCTGTCATGCAGTTGAATCATACGCACAATACAGCCGCGAAGAAAATCTGTCACGTTCAGCCGCAGCAGCTCAATCCGGTACCGGATTTTATACCTCAGTGTATCCTTCATATTCTACTCCTACCTCCCTGTTTAATTCATTCAAAGAAATCCGGCAGCGCATCAAGGAGGAAAACACACCCTGCCGGATCATTACTTTTTTTAATATCAGATCACTCTGTAAATACGCCTGCCTGTTCATCAATATTCAGGCAGCGCATACCTAATCCTGCGCTACCTTTGTAAGCACTGCAAGTTTCATATAAATATCCGTATTGTCATAATAACCGGTAAAAACATTCTGCCCGACGCCTTCCGCGAATACCGGAACAGGAAGCCCCGTATGCGAATATGAAGTAAAACTTATGCCGCTCTTATTATTAATAATATGTGTAAGAGTAACGGTCAGCGGCTCATACGAACCATACAGTTCGTATTCCTGCTGTGTACGGTTCTTGGCGCCGCTCATTGTCTTGTCATATGCTGCCTTTATGCGTCCGTATTCGTAATCGGTAAGATACAATCCGCCGTTCTTATCACCACCGGCATCATGTGCAGAGGAGTCCGGCGACTTCAGTCCGAATAATGTCGTAACATCTTTCATAACGTCATCAAACGATGTCTTGTTCTTTTTGTAATCCGCCACATAGTCGCTGTCAAACTTTGCATATGACATCTTCTGGTTTTTAAGCGTTCTGAAGAACAGATTATAATCCGTTCCGGCGAATCCGATTGTTAATCCGCCTGTCTCATGGTCGGCAGTAACAAGGATCAGCGTTTCATCGGGATGTTTATTGTAGAATGCAACAGCTTCCTTAACCGCATCGGAAAGTGCGATCGTGTCTGCAATCGACGAACGCGCGTCATTTGCGTGGCAGGCCCAGTCTATTTTTCCGCCCTCAACCATCATGAAGAACCCAGTCTTGTTGTCCAGTACTTCAATTCCCTTCTTTACGTAATCGCGCAGGGCCCATTCACCGTCTTTGCGGTCCTCGTCGTAGCTCATTGCATCTTCATCCGCAAGCGTTTCTGCAACAACTACAGCCTTGTCGCCTTTTTTAAGGGCAGCTGCATCTTTCTGTGTAAACACGACTTTATAACCGGCCTGCTCTGCAAGATCATAAATGCTCGTCTTGTCCTTGTTCTTGTCCCGGGGTTCCATAAGCGCTCCGCCGGCAAAATAGTCAAAGTTGCTTGCGACAAGCTCAAGCCCGATCGGGTAATTGCTCTTACGGCTTGCCTGATGCGCGTACATTGCTGCCGGAGTCGCATGATTCAGATTGACGGTACTCAGTACGCCGATTTTCCACCCTTTCTGCGCTTTCAGCTGTTCTGCGATCGTGCGGAATTTAATTTTTTTAGTAATATCAACGTTGATAGAATTTGAATGTGTCTTTCTGCCTGTAAGAATTGACGTTGCAGTGGAAGCAGAATCAGGTGCAAACGACGTTGCATCGTAAGTCTGTGCACTGCCTGCAACAGGAAAATCCATAAAGCTCAGTTTTCCTGCAGCAGGCGAATCATCCGGGGTTGTCGAATTCTTAACAATATCAACAATACCGCCGGCATCTTTTCCGGAATAATAAGCAGCAGACTGCACCTGCGGATAGCTCATTCCGTCACCGATGAATAGGAATATATATTTTGGCGAAAACTCCTTTGCATTGGCAGGCATCAGTACAAAGAAGGAAATACCCAGGGCAACCGCAGCAAGCAGCTTAAAAAAATTTCGCCCCGTCTCCTCGTAATCTTCATTTCTTCGGTTTATCATTTCATAACCTCCATATGCGCGCAGTGTAAAAAGCAAACGTTAAAAAACAATGAAACGTATGTAAAAAAAACAGAATATTTTTCATATTCTCCTCACTGGAATTTAACAGAGTGCCGTTACGCTCACCGCAGTTTCAAATAGCAAAGGAGTGTTTTATGAACAAACGAACCACAGCAACAGCTGCAGCACTGCTCATTTCTGCAGCAGCGTTTGCAGACGGATTCAAAGTAAGCGGATATCTCCGCGCAGGGCTATCTTCAACATTTGAGGACACGCCTGTCATGAGCACGAAGACATGGCTCGGCGGCATTTACTTCAACGGCGACAGCAGCTCTACCCGCGCACGAGTTAACATTGCGTTCGACGGTAATAACGACGCAGGAAATTCGTACGGTGCATTCCTCCGCCTCCAGTACACTGGCAGCGACGACGGTGCCTCTGAAAACTGGGGATACGGAAGCGTAAGCTATGCACAGGCCTATGCCGGTCTGTTCGGCAACGTAGTTACTGTTGCAGCCGGAAAAATGAAGGACAACTGGATAGTATCATCGGGCTTTGAAGGATATTCCGTACTCGACGGAAAATCCGGCGCAGCAGTCACCATTACACCGCTCTCCGGATTGAATCTGACAGGAGCTGCAATAATTGATCCGAACTATACGGCAGGCTCTTCAATCAACATGAACGGTAATACGTTTCTTGGCGGTGTAAAATACAAGAACGACATGGTCACTGCAATGGCATCGTTTGCAGGATACGGATTGTTTGTTGGAAACGTTGCATGGACGGGTACAAAAAATCTGATCGTCACTGCCGAAACAAAAATCGACACTGACCATGGATTCAACGATACTCTTAAAGACCAGCGTATGCTTTCCGACGAACAGATCCAATATACAGGAATTGACAAATGGACGTTCGGGCTGCTTTCTTACCAGTATCTTGATAAAAAATCAATCGCAGGTGACAATGATTTTACCCTCACGCTCACACCAGCGGCAGCATACCAGCTTAACAATACAGTCAGATTTTCGGTTGAAGGAACCTACACGCAGCCGGTCTATGACAACTCACCAAAAAGCTATGCGACAATCGTTCCTGCTGTAAGGCTGAGTTCAGACAAAATTGCAAATGTATATATCTGGAGTTCAATCTCCACAGACCAGTCACAGTCAAAGAACTGCGCAGGTATCGGTGTAATAAGAGAATTCTAACAATTGAAGCACACCGATCAGTGTTCAACGCATCGATCGGTGTGCTTCCTGATAGTAATCGATACCAACAGGGATATCTGATTACACCATCCTGATTATATCAGCATCTCATTACTAATCCGCTGATATATCTGCAACTGTTTTAATAATTCCGTGTCTTATTATAGGACGGAGTTATTATGGATAAAGTAAACGTACTTAGTAAGAACTATTCTGCCGGTGAAGAGATTTTTAATTCGGTAAGCCATGGAGCAGGTGCGGTACTTTCCGCAGCGGCGATTCCGCTGCTTGTTGTTGACGCAGTTCGTTACGCGCCTGCCGGATCAACTCCGTTTTATGTCGTCAGCTATGCCATATTCGGTGCATCACTGTTTATTCTGTATTTGTTTTCAACACTGTATCACGCGATGATCCCGTGGAAGGCAAAAAGCATATTGCGGATATTCGACCATTCATCCATTTATCTGCTGATTGCAGGGACATATACGCCGTTCTGCCTTGCAGCACTGCACGGTCCCTTCGGCTGGACGCTGTTCGGTGTTATCTGGGGACTCGCACTCACCGGCATTACGCTCTACTGCATATTCGGAAACAGACTTCGCGCAGCATCAGCTGTCACGTACGTCGTTTTGGGATGGATCATCGTTTTTGCGTTCCGTCCGCTGACCCGTGTCCTGCCGCATATTTCGCTCGCCTATCTGATTGCCGGCGGAATCGCATATACCGCGGGATGCCCGTTCTATGCCTTAAAAAAAGTAAAATGGATGCACTGCATCTTTCATGTTTTCGTTCTGGCGGGCAGTATTCTGCATTTTTTCTCAGTGTATCTGATGATCCCGTAACCACTCTTCCAGGTTCTTGACAAGCTCTTGCCATTACTGTCTTAATACGGGTGATCCATATCACCCAGGAGGAATGATAAAAAGTACCTCAGTTCACTTTTTATCATATGGGTTTTGCGCGTCGCGTAAAACACGATCCGGGTCCTTCTGGACGCATGCTGCTGCTGAGTTTTAGGAGAATAACGTATGAACCGAACATTGAAAATCGCCCTTGTTGCCCATGATAATCGTAAAGCAGAAATCGTCGAATGGGCTGTGTATAACGCAACTATGCTTGCACAGCATAAACTCATATGTACGGGAACTACCGGCAGCCTTATCAGAAGCGCTTTTGAAAAAAAAGGTGTACAGGCAGATATCACCTGCATGCATTCGGGTCCGCTCGGAGGAGATGCAGAAATCGCTGCAATGGTAGTACAGAAACAGATTGACCTTGCAGTTTTTCTGATCGATGATCTGAATCCGCAGCCGCACGAAGCAGACATTCAGATGCTTCTGCGGCAGTGCAGAGTGCACAACGTGCCTATTGCGTGCAACCGGTACAGCGCAGATCTTATGATCACCAGCCCGCTCTGGGATGATGAAACATATGTCCCTACAGAACCGCTCTACATAAAATTCAACAGAGAATAAAAATCAAACCGGCTGCAACGGCTTGTTACGTTTGCAGCCGGCTGAATCATACTTTAAATTTTTCTACTACATCTGCAAGATTTGTAATACTTTCCCGGTTGTGCTTCGTCAAATCATTGACCGTATTGATGGAATCGTTTATCTGTGTGATTCCCTCTGCCATTTCTTTCATTCCCGACGTTATTTCTTCAGTCAGCCGCATCAGTTCGGACATTTCATGGTTCACAGCGCCGGATGCAGACTGCATTGACGAACCGCCCGACTTGACGTTCATCGTCACTTCATTTATCCGCTTCATTGCATCAAGAACCTGGCCGCCGCCCTCCGACTGTTCCTGCATAGCCTGCATAATAGTTGCTTCCTGCTGAGCAACAGCCTGGGTAAGTGAATAAATCTGATTAAACTTTTCCTGAAGTACGGACGATGAACTGGCAACTTCCTCTATGCTCTTCAGGACATCCTTCAGGTTTATTGTGATCGACTTTCCCTGTTTATTTGAATCTTCAGCCAGTTTTCTTATTTCGTTTGCAACGACGGCAAACCCCCGTCCGGAATCACCTGCATGGGCTGCTTCAATGGCAGCGTTCATTGCAAGCAGATTTGTCTGGCTTGCAATATTTTGTATAACCTTGCTTGCTTCCAGAAGCGACTTTGACTGCTGCTGTATTTTCCCGGCAGACTCAGCAGATTTTCCGATACCCTGCTTTCCCTGTTCCGATGCTTCTTCAAGAAATTTTATCGTTGTAGTGTTTTTCTCAAGTATTTTCGTTACCGAACGAATATTTGCAACCATCTGCTCAATTGCTGCGGAGGATTCAACCACACTTGAAGACTGACTTTCTATACTGGTCATAAGTTGAGCCACATCTGTGTCTATCTGGTCTATTGAACCAGTCGCTTTGCGCACGCTGTCCCCGTGCTGCTGTATCTGCTGATTAACACTGTCGATGTTCGACTTTATCTCATTTGCAGCAGCAGCCGTAGTACCCATATTATTCGCAAGCGTTGAACCGGAAATCTTCATGATCTCTGTTTCATCCTTCACCGCTCTGACAGATTTCTGGATCTTTTCAATCGTCTGATTGAAGTATGTATACATTTCTCCCAGTTCATCCATCCGCGTAATTTCCATGCGCACGGTAAGATCTCCGTCCCCCTGCGCAATATTTTTCATCGCAGCAGCACCTTTTTTTATCTTTTTTACCGTCGACCTGATAACAAGGCTGGATAACAGCAGTACAAGCACTATTGCTATGATAAATATCAGCAGCGTCAGCCGTATGATGGCAACAGAATCAGCATTGATTTCTTTTTCAGGTATGTTTATTCCAAGAAACCATACCTGCTCTGACTCAAGAACTTTGAACGGCATAAAATACTTCAGTATTTTTTCTTCGTCCTTGTACTCTGTGATCTTGAAATGCTTCATATCCGATGCAGCCTGAGAAAACAAGCCGGATGTGCTGTTGTCAGAAAATTCAGGAAGCATCTTGCCTTCAAGATCAATGTTCTTATCCACAGCAACAAGACCTTTTGCAGAAACAAGAGAAATATATCCGCTGTCATACAAAGACACGCTGCCGAGAAGTTCCGTGAGCTTGTCCATAGACATATCTACACCGATAGCGCCGACAGCCTTTCCGTTCTTATCGTGGACAGGAAAAGCGACCCCTGAAACAAGCATCATTTTTCCGTTTACATTATATTCAAGAGGTTCAATGAGAATACCCTTTGTACCCTTCATCGGATCCACATACCACGCGCTTCCTTCATACTCCGTAAGCGCCGTATGTGAAAATTTTCCGTCTGTCTTTGTCCAGTACGGAATGAAACGGCCGGTACTGTCGTGATACTGCGTTCCTGCATATAATTTGTCCATACCGTCAAGAGCGTTCGGTTCAAAACAGGCCCACGAATCAATGAAAGCGTCGTTTTTTTCAAGCGTCTCTTCCAGAATACTGCTGATATATTCCCGCCTGTTTGAAACGGGAATTAACTCAAAATTTGACGCGGCAACAGCAAGCGACCGGCTGGTGCTGTATTCATTTGCAAGGATATTTGAAGTCGTTTCCAGATAATGAGATACGGATTCATCAAGATACTGATTGGAAAGTTTACTGAAACTTTTCATAATATTTCTGCCAAGGTACAAACCGCTGACACTCAGCGTCAGAATAAGAGCTACACCGAGCAGAATTATCATTTGGCGCTGGATGCTGCCTGTAATCCATTTTCTGACTGAAGCCATATACTCTCCTGTTAAAAAACGTTCATCACCTGAAACTTAAAAGCATATAATTATGCTATCAGAAAGATATCCTGTTGTAAAGTTTTTTATTATCCGTGCAACCCCTCTGCTCCATCCGGCATTTCCTTTGCTGCCGATTTTCGGAAACAGCATATGCGCATCCCGGTCTTACGAAGATATCCGTGAATACAGTACTTATTCATCAATCATTGTAACCCGCTTTCCGGCAAGAATCATATTTGTTGTTCGTACGGCACACATCCTGCCGCACATCGAGCACGTATGACGGTCGGCCGGGGGTATACGTTCATAGTAAGCCTGTGCTTTTTCAGGATCCAGCGCACAACGGAACATTTTATCCCAGTCCATTTCACGGCGCGCCTGAGCCATCTCATTATCCCAAGTACGTGCACCTGAAACACCTTTTGCAATATCCGCTGCATGGGCGGCAATCCGGCTCGCTATCACACCTTCTTTTACGTCGTTTTCATCAGGCAGGCCAAGATGCTCTGCGGGCGTCACATAACAGAGAAAATCCGCTCCGGCAGCAGCAGCAACCGCACCTCCGATCGCCGACGTAATATGATCGTATCCGGGAGCAATATCGGTTACGAGGGGTCCCAGAACATAAAACGGCGCATTATGGCACAGGCGCTTCTCAAGGATCACATTTGCCGTAATTTCATTCATCGCCATATGGCCAGGACCTTCGATCATCACCTGAATTCCCTTTTCCCAGGCGCGCTTTGTCAGGCTGCCAAGTTCAATCAGCTCAGAAAGCTGCCCGGCATCGCTTGAATCTGCAAGACAGCCCGGACGGAGCGCATCCCCGAGCGAAATGGTTACGTCATATTCATGCAGAATGGAAAGAAGTTCGTCATAATACTCATAAAACGGATTTTCATTCCCGGTCATCTCCATCCACGCAAACAGCAGGGAGCCACCCCTTGAGACGATGTTCATCGTGCGCTTCTGCTCTTTAAATACAGACACAGCCCTGCGGTTTATACCCGCGTGAATCGTCATAAAATCAACGCCCTGCTCAGCATGAAAACGGACAACCTTCAAAAAATCCTCTGCCGTAAGCTGAAGCAGATCCTTCTCCAGACAGCCGACCGCATCGTACATCGGAACAGTACCAATCATCGCCGGCGATCTTTTTATTAATTTTTCGCGGAAGGTATTCGTCTTACCATAGTTCGACAAATCCATAATGCTGTCCGCACCGAATTTGAGCGCTGTCTCTGTCTTCCGCATTTCTCTCTCATATTCCCGGGAATCGCCTGAAATGCCAAGATTAACATTTATTTTTGTACGCAGCCCCGCACCTACCCCTGCCGGATGAATAGAGACGTGATTTTTATTTGCCGGAATAACAATCGAGCCTGCAGCGACCCGTTCCCTGACTGACTCCGCAGTCTGATGTTCATCTGCGGCAACAGTCTGCATCTGAGGTGTTACAACACCGTTAAGAGCAGCGTCTCTCTGCGTGCTCCACTTTTCTGATTTTTCTGTACCCATAATACCCCCTTTTTCACAAACACAGGAGGTAAAATGAAAAAAGATTTCGCCGGGGAACCGTAACCACAGCCCCGCCGCACACAGCGGGGTATATTGTTTTTTAAAGGTATCGCAGCCGGGATTTTATACCATTCATGCGCCCGTGGAGCGCAGTATTAACCCTCAGCACGAATACATACACAGCACATATTCATCTGAATTCACGTGCGCTGCAATTGTTCCCTACGTTGGCATTATCCAAATCAGGTTTTACGGGTCGAAGTTTTACTTCCTCTCAGCCGGTCCCGTGCGGAACAAGCTCCCCTGTGTTATGCTGGAACTACTGTATCATAAAAAACAATACAGCTGCAATACAGCCGGTTACAATTTGAACTGATCTATCTCGCTGCCTATTTTCTCTGTTGCATTACGTACTTTTCCTGAAATTTCAGACAATGCAGCCCCTGTAGTATTGATATCTTTTGCACCAACAGACATTTCTTTCATACTGTCCTTAATTACTGTAGTCGCATTCTGCAGGCGCTGGACCTCATCAAGGATCGCCTTGTTTCCGGCAGACATCTCACGGGAAGCGGTGTGCACTTCTACTGTACTGTCGTTCATAATTTTTAAAGACTGACCTATCTGCTTTGAACCTTCCTGCTGCTCCTGCATAACATTCTTTATCTGCTGCACAAGTTCGTCTGTTGTCTGGATCAGCCCGCTGACCTGAATAAAGCTTTCACTGCTTTCCTTCGAGGCCTGTACGACTGACGTAATCGATGCCTGAATTTTTTTAAGCTCTGAACCTATTTTTTTTGATTCGAATGTCGAAGTTTCTGAAAGTTTTCTGATTTCATCTGCGACAACACTGAACCCTCTTCCGGCGTCTCCGGCATGCGCAGCTTCTATTGCTGCGTTCATTGCAAGCAGATTTGTCTGACCTGCAATACTGGCAATAACTTTATTTGCATCCTGAAGCGTTTTTGACTGTGCTTCAATCTGGGAAATACGCTCTTCAACCGATTTCTGCCGTTCAACACCGGTCCCCGCATTTTCCTCAAGCATTTTGAACGACTCTGCCATTTTATCCATAGACCGATTCACCGAAGAAATATTGGCAATCATTTCTTCTACTGCAGTACTGGCCTGCGTTACTCCTGCCGACTGGGTTTCTATCATATGCTCAAGACTGCTGATATTTTCTGCAATTTCCGCAACAGCAGCAGACGTCTGCTCAACAGATTTTGACTGGCCGTCTACCTGAGACCCGGCACTTTCAATATTGGCAAGTATTTCAGTTATTGAACTTGTCGTTTCCTGTATATGGCTGTCAAGTTCCAGTTCCACTGACGCAAGATCATTCTTTGAATTTGTAATATCAGATACGATTGAATGCAGCTTTTCTACAAATTTATTAAATCCCTTAACAAGGCTGCCGATTTCATCCTTTCCTTTTACAGTGATACGATTGGTCAGGTCGGCGTTACCTTCTGCAATATTATTGACTGCCTTATCAACAGTCTGAATCGGCCGCACAATCTGATCCGAAATTAATACTGCTATAAAGAGCGACGCAGCCATCGCCAGAAGCGCGAATAACACTATCAGAAGAATATTATGAGTTATGGACGTATACAGTTCCCTTTCCGGTCCCACCGTCACGAACATCCATCCGCTTGTAGTTGAAATATTTCTTGCAGCAAAGTACAAGCCGTCTCCTGCATTCAGTTTGATAAAAATCTTATCGCCGTGTATTTCTTTGCGGTATTGAGAAAGCCCGTATTCCTCAAAAAAGTTTTTATTCAGTATTCTGCTCTGGTCGCTGTTCGTTATATATCTTCCGCTTGTGTCAAGCACGAATGATCTGCCTGAAGGAGACAACAGGATGCCGGAAATCATATCTTCAAGCTTGGTGAGCTGAATATCCAGTCCGATAACACCTTTAAATGTTCCGTCGGTCGTAACACCCTGAACTACCGTTGCAACAAGCGATTTCGTCACCATATCCATATACGGGTCAGAAATAGAAACGCCGGCTGTCTGTGCTCCGGCTTTGAACCACGCGCGCGTCGTCTGGTCATAATCGGCAGGCGGCTCCCAATGATCGCTGGAATAGAAAAAACCACCGTCCTTGTACGGCTGCGTACCGGAATAATACAATTCAGAAAAAGACTTTTCACCAAGCAGCGTCTGAGCAAACATTTTTTCACAGTCCTGCCGTGTAAGCTGCTGTGTCTGTATATAGTGACCCGCCGATTTTACAATATTCTCAGGTTTGCTCAAAAACAGGTTCACATCCGTGCATGTCTGCGTCACCGTATCATCCGCATTGGATTTTATATCAGTCAGTAATTTAAATGATTCCATCGTAATAACCGGTACAGACACTACCAGTACGGAAAAAAGAACAATCAGACTGTGACTCAGAATAAGTTTTTGTTTTATACTTTTCATAATACCCCCGGGATGATGTACCGTGTATTATAACGGATAACTGATTTATAGAAAACAACGAATGACGATGTCAACACATTCTTTATTCGTGCGGCGGGGTTATTGATTGCACCTTATACCGCGGTTCACTACAATACCTGTATGTCAGGCTCAGAAATTAAAACAACAGACATGACTTCCGGCTCTATTACAGGATTATTAATACGTTTTTCGATCCCGCTTCTTGCCGGTAATCTTTTTCAGCAGTTATACAACACGGTGGACAGCATTGTCGTGGGTAATTATGTTGGAAAAGAAGCTCTTGCCGCCATAGGTTCAACTACAAGCCTTATCAATACGCTCGTTGGATTCTTTCTGGGGCTTTCTGCAGGTGCAAGCGTCGTTATTTCACAGTACTTCGGCGCACATGATTTATCCAGCCTTCGGAAGACCGTTCACACAATGACAGCCGGAACGTTTATTCTAGGAGTTATTTTCACGATAACCGGCATTGTCTGCTCCCCTTTCATGCTCCGCCTTATGGCGACTCCCGATGACGTTATTTCAGACGCAACGGTCTATCTGCGTATCTATTTTGAGGGAGTACTTGCTCTTATGATCTATAACACAGGGGCAGGTATTCTTCGTGCAGTCGGTGATTCTAAACGGCCTTTATACTTTCTGGTTGTCTCCTCGCTCCTCAACGTCGGGCTCGATCTTCTGTTCGTCGTTAAATTCCACTGGGGAATAGCAGGCGCAGCATATGCTACTATAATTGCAGAAGCTGTTTCCGCCTGCATGGTGCTTTTTGTGCTTATGCATACACAGGAATGCTATAAACTCAAAATATCGGAACTGAAGATCAACCGGGATATACTGTGCAAAATTATTGCCGTGGGACTTCCTGCGGGTATACAGCAGGCTGTTACGTCCTTTTCAAACGTTTTTGTTCAGGCATACATAAACAGCTTCGGTTCATCATGTATGGCGGGATGGGCTTCGTACGGAAAAATAGACCAGTTTGCAATTCTTCCGATGCAGAGCCTTTCGCTTGCTTCTACAACGTTCGTCGGTCAGAACTACGGCGCTCAAAATATGAAACGGGTAAAACGGGGAATAAATATATCGCTCATTCTTTCTATATCTATCACCGGACTGCTCGCAGTTCCCCTTGTCGTGTTTGCAGGACAGCTTGTTTCCATGTTCAACAGAGAAACCGACGTGCTCTATTACGGCGTATTCTTTCTGCGCATCAGTTCGCCGTTCTATGTACTGTGCTGTATAAATCAGATCTACGCAGGAGCATTGCGGGGTTTAGGCGATGCTGCTGTTCCGATGGGAATCATGATAGGTTCCTTTGTCGTATTCCGCCAGATATACCTGTTCACGGTGACGCATCTGACGTCCTCGTTTTATCCCGTATCTGTCGCCTATCCGGTCGGCTGGATCGTATGCAGTGCTGTGATGCTGGTGCATTACCGCCGTTATATGAAACGGTTCCCGTAACACCGGCTGATAAGATATTCCCGGTAAGCATCAGCTTATCTGAATATATCGTCTGCACAAGAGGTTGTAAAAAATGAAAAATGTAATCAGGATCGGTATGTGTACTGCCGTATGCAGCATGTCTGCGCTTATCCTTTTTTCCTGCACAACAACACAAATGCGCGCGTTTATCCGGCGGGATGCTTCTGTGAATGACTACACCTATTTTCCCTCCCGGGTCATCCCCGGGGGAACAGAAATCCGGGAATTTACCAATGCACCGGATCCGGCAATAGAAAACAGCCTGAAAAAAGAACTCCGAACGTCAGACATTCCGGGAACAATAAACAGAACAAAAACACAGGCACTGATTATTATAAAAGGCAATACACTGGTTCTGGAACGATACGGAAAAGGATACTCAAGAGAATCAACGGTCACCTCTTTCTCCGTGGCAAAAAGTATAAATTCCGCAATGACAGGATGCCTTATAGAAGACGGACACATAAAAAGCATTGATGAACCTATTACAGATTTTATACCTGAACTGAAGGAACGGGACGCACGTTTTGAAAATATCACAATAAAGAATCTGCTCAATATGTCATCAGGAATTGTATATGAAGAAACTCCGAACGTCCGGGCAGACAATACCGAAACATATTTTAATCCTGACCTCAGGAAGCTTGCATTAACGCGCACAGAAATAAAAGAAAATCCGGGAATTCATTTTCTCTACAATAATTACAATCCGCTCCTCGCCGGTCTGATCATTGAGCGCGCCACCGGTGAAACGGTGAGCTCATATATGAGCAGGGTGATATGGTCACGCACCGGTACCGAATCAGACGCTTCATGGAGCCTTGACAGCACTGAAGATGCATATGAAAAAATGGAAAGCGGCATAAACGCCCGCGCAATCGATTTTGCACGGTTCGGCTGCCTGTACCGTGACAACCGGAAAATAAACGGCAGACAGATCATCAGTCCGGAATGGATAGCCGCTTCCCTGGCAGAAGGCAGCACCGCCCCCGATTATTATTCTGATTCATGGGGAAAACAAATACGCGCTCACGGCGGTTATTACGGACTTGGATGGTATATTGTAAAACGGAATAATGCTGCAAACGACTTCTTCGCGTTCGGAAACAAGGGACAGATACTCTATGTTTCTCCGGCAGCAGATATTGTCATTGCCAGATTCGGCAGACAATACGGAATGGAACCATGGAAATATCTGACCGCATTCTACAATGTGTGTACGCAGTATATACAATAGGGAACCTCTAAAAAGTCACTGAACGTAAGTTTTTAGAGGTTCCCTATTGTATTTTCTTTTCAGCATGTGGCGTTCAGGGCCATATCGTAGTATTATATACAAAGATATGAAGAATCTCCGTGTATTGATCGTCGATGATGAAAACCGTATAGCCCAATTAATTTCAAAACTGATACACTGGGAGGAAAACGGTCTTGTACCGGCAGGAATATGTTCCGACGGACAGGAAGCGTATGAGCAGATATCCGCCGGTAATGCGGACATTGTCGTTACCGACATCAGAATGCCCGTCATGAACGGTCTGGAACTTATCAGGCGCATACACGACACGTATCAGAATTCCGTACACTTTATCGTGATCAGCGGCTACCGCGAATTTGAATACGCGCATACCGCGCTTAAATACGGCGTTGAAGACTATCTGCTCAAACCGGTAAACGAGCATGAACTGAACACAACTCTGAGCAGGCTGAGCAGGGCATATTCGACTGAACAGGAACGGGAAAAAAAAGCAGAAAAAGACGAACAGGTAAAAAAAGAACTTCTTTCACAGCATGCCGCCGCATTCCTTGTCCAGAACAGCACGATTCCCGCACTGGAAGATTTCAACCGGGAATACTCCCTTGTACTTGAAAATACGCTGTTTCTTGCAGTATATATCCGCCTTGACCGTCACGTATCGTCAGAACAGGACAGCATGCAGGACCGTCTTATTGTACAGAATATCATACGGATCATGACGGAAAAACTCGCACCTGCTGTCAGGAATCAGTTGCACACGGCAGATGATGCAGGGTCAATTTATTTTGTACTGAATTACACAGCCGGCGGCAGCATCGAAGCCCTGCTGCCGGATATATTCAACGAATTAAAAGAATACGTATATGCATTTTCCCGGTACGAACTCACCCTCGCCTGCGGCAGCGAAAAATCATTTTCTGAAATCACCGCAAGTATCCGTAGAGCCGGGGAAGGCATTCACGAACGAATCGTGTTCGGTACAGGCAGAATAATCAGTACCCGGGATATTGAAATAAAACACGATGCACTGCTTGAAGAAGATATTCTGGACACAATCAGATTAAAAACGGCAAATGCGGTACAGTCGCTTTCTTCCGCACAGCTTTCACGTCTTATTGATTCAGTCTTTTCAGGAATAAAAGAAAAGAAACTGTACAACGCAGACGCATATTATGAAACGGCTGATATGTTCGTCCGGTTTGTATATGATCAGATGTCGGTATCATCGCGTGAAGAACGGATGCTTACAGACGAAATTCATTCCTGCTATTCAGTCGCAGACTTATCGCTGCTGCTCAGGACACGTTTATGTACAAAACTCGAAGAACTGCGCAAGCAAAAACAGTCTCAGGCAGAAAAGCCGATACGGTCTGCAAAAGAATATGTAGAGGCGCACTATGCTGAAAAAATCACGCTTGAGGATGTCGCAGGAATTCTGAAACTGAATCCGAGCTATTTATCAACACTTTTCAAAAAAGAAACGGGCAGTAATTTTCTGGAATACGTTATCGAAGTACGAATCGAAAAAGCAAAACAACTGCTCGTTTCAACAAATGATACCATGGCCGGTATAGCTGAAAAAGTAGGATATGCCGATACACGTTATTTCAGCCAGTGCTTTGAAAAAGTAGCGGGCCTTAAGCCGTCTATATACCGGAAGCTCTATTCATGAAACTGCTGAATCGTTTTTTTTCACGGAAAGAAGATATTTCAGCGCTTCTGTCATCTGCCCGGTGGGAACAGGTCACAGAGTCGAAGGAATGGCAGAACTTTCCTATGCACGCGGAGCTTGAACGCTGCTTCAGCAGGCTCGTCGCAGAGGAAACAAAGGAAAAAGCAGCACAGGTCGACGAGCAGCAGCTGCGTCTTATAGCGCTTCAAAGTCAGATCAATTCTCATTTCCTTTATAACACACTGGAATGTATCCGCGGGCAGGCGCTGCTCGACGATAATAAAAACATAGCCGATATGCTTGAAACGCTCAGCACTTTTTTCAGATACAGTACCAGCAGGCGCGAAAGTGTCGTAACGTTTCAGGATGAACTGATCAATACACAGAATTATATGAAGATCCAGCAGTACCGGTTCGGCAGCCGGTATTCCCTTGAAACAGAGACCAACGATGCAGCTGCAGGCAACTGTTTTGTTCCAAAACTGGTGCTTCAGCCGATAATCGAAAACGCTGTGCTCCACGCATTCGAGGACCGCCGGCAGGGACGGATAACGCTGCTTGCAGATATTGCAGAAAATCTGCTTGTTATCACGATCTCCGACGACGGCAAAGGCATGGACGAAAATACGCTTGAAGTGCTGCGGAACCATATTCAGGGAGTTACAGACGATACAGGGGAAAAGAAAACGGGAATTGCGCTCGCAAATGTCCAGAAGCGCATTCACATGCTCTTCGGTGCTGCATACGGCATATCCGTATACAGTACGGTAGGTCTGGGAACAGACGTCGAAATTACGCTGCCGTGCGTCTTCAGCAGGGAATAGCAGGTACCGGCATGGAAAAACCACTACTGTATATGCATGATGCTTATTTTTCGTATGAAAAAAATATTGATGCACGGGATATATGTTTTTCCCTGAACAGGGGAGAAATCGTATCCTTGTACGGACTGGGCACCGCCGGCCATCATGCGCTCTCAGACTTTCTGGGCGGCAGCTGCCGGCAGGTTTCCGGAACCGTACTTTTCAACGGCGTACCGCCGGTTGAAGGACCGGTACTTACGGCACCTTCAAAATACGGTATTTATCGTTTTGAACCGTTTACACCGCAGGTTAATTCTCTGTCGGTTCTGGAGTATCTTTTTCTTATACGCCCGGAAAAATACATATGCTGGCTCTGGAATGAAAAACAACTCATATGCCGGGCCCAGGAACTTTTTGAAACGGCAGGACTTCATTGTCCGGTGCATACACAGACAGGAAATCTGTCTGCAGTTGAATTTCTTCAACTGCAGAGTGCAAAAGCCGTTGATATGCATATGAAAATCGTACTTTTTTCCGAAGATATTTCAGATTTCCCGGAAGCGGATATTAGAAAATTCAGGGAGACACTTACCGTACTGAAGAAACATGATATTTCAACAATTATCTGCTCCGACTCCATTCCTGAAGAACCGGGCTGCTCGGACCGCATATATTTATTCAGGGATGGTGCTATTGTAAAAAAACAGACGCCTATACAATACAACCGTCAAAAAGCCCTTGTCTATGTAAAATCTGCGGATACGTTCCGGAAAGAAAAAATACAAAAAAAGAAAATACCTCTTTTTTCAGTTTCCGGTCTGGCTGTAAGCGAAGGAAAATCCCTGGAATTTTCGGCATATAAGTCAGAAGCCATAAATCTTATTAATTACAGTTTTACGTCAAGGGAAAGAATATTTAAATTGCTTACAGGAGAAAAAAACGATCCTGCCTTAAAAATTCAGATTGAACAGGAACCTGTCAGGCCGGTCAGCTGTCAGTCGTTATTTAAAAAAAAAGTAGCTGCTGTACGTTTTTTCTCTGAAAAAAGCGGTTTTCCTAAATTGTCAGTAGCCGACAATATGGTTATACCTTCATTAAAAAAAATATGTATGTCCGGACTTTTTATTACGGACAAAGCGGGAAAAGCATTATACCGGCAGATACGGAAACAGTATCCTGAACTGCCTGAATATATGGCCGACTGTTCGCTGTCTGAACGGATCATCGTGCAGATGGAAAGCCTTATCGTTTTCGGACCTGAAGTGCTGATCATGCTTGACCCGTTCTTCCTGCTTGATACAAAATGCCGTACCATACTACGAAACTATATTAACATATTTGTAAAGCGCGGTACTGCCGTACTACTTATTTCACCGGGCGGCAGCGCGTATGCAGCAGTTTGTTCCAGGACAATCCAGGCTGCGTAAAAAGCTGCAATTTGTTCAATGAGTTTGATTTTCAAGGAATCGTATGAGTATCAGAAACAACAACGGAAACATGATATTTTCAGTAATTTCATTCAGCCTGATCCTGGGTTTATTTGTCTTCTACTGCGGCCCTGTACTGGATGTATCTTTATGCAAAGTATATCTGTCCCAGGCTTCTGTGATCTGCTTTGCCGTATTGGGAACCATCATCATATACGCAACAAGCGGGCTGGACCTTGCTTCCGGCGGCCAGATATACATAGGTATGATTGTTTTTTCCTGCTGCATACATGAGCTTCATCTTCCCCTGCCTGCAGCAATTCTGCTGCTTATACTTTTTTCCGGGCTGATCGCGCTTATTCATCATTTTTTCAGCACTGTTCTGGGAATCAATACAATCATCTATACACTGGCATTACAGGTCATATTTACTGGAGCCGGAAATCTGCTGCTGCCGTATGCAGCAGAGACTAACGGCGGGAACTTCAGCGCTGCACTGGAAAATACGGTCCAGGTGGTCCAGGTCCTGCTTATTATAGGGACGGGTATCATGGTATTTTCTTCTGTATATCTGCGCTTTACCGCAACAGGCCGTTCGTTCATGATAGCACATATTCTTACACATTTTCCTGACACCAATTCTCTCTATAAAAAAGTTTCCCGGATATCGTTTTTTGCCGGTTCTCTGCTGTTTTCATGTTCGTCGGTCTTCCTTTTTTCAAGGATGCACGGATACCCGGTCCAGATATCCCCTGATTATTCTTATGACATACTGGCCGGTATGTTTCTGGGCGGATGTAATTTCAGGCATATGGTACGTACAGCTCTCATAGGAAGCATTGCAATCGTGCTGCTTAACGCAGTACTGCTGCTTACAGGTCTTTCTGCACCGATGGAACTGCTTATAAAAGCTGCTGTTATATTTATCGGATGTTACTTTTCGCAGAAAAAATCTTGAGATTGACCCACTAAATATAGATTTGACCGCATTGCAGCGTCCGTTATCCGGATTATACTAAAAAATGTCCGGACATGAAATATACATGTCCGTTCATCAGGAGGTTAATGATGAAGAGAATTATGTGCGGTATTCTGGCGCTCATTGCATCAGCAACAATGCTTTTTGCATTCGGAACAAAACGTCAGAAAAAAGTAAAAGTCGGCTTCCTTGCACCGACACTGCAGACGGAGTTTTTTATCACAATCGACGACGGTTTAAAAGCAGGTTCCAAGGCCAGAGGCTGGGATTATGTTTCTGTCAGTTTCGATAATGATTCAAGTAAAGCAGTTACTGCAATCGAGAATATGGTAACAGGCCAGTGCAATGTCATTATTGCCATGGTTTCCGATTCTTCATGTGATGCAGCACTTAAAGTTGCACAGAATGAAGGCGTAAAAATCATGGAATGCGGCGTTCAGACTTCCGTATACGACGTGTGCCTTAATACGAACCAGCACGACATCGGCGTACAGATCGGCACTATGGCAGCAGACTGGATCAACAGCAAACTTTCAGGAAAGGCAAACGTAGTCGTATATACGACGTATCAGAATCAGGATATGCAGAACCGCGGACAGGGCATTCAGGATGCTATAAAAAAGATCAGCCCGAACGCAAAAATTCTTGAAGTTGTTGATATCGGCAAAGATGTCGTCGGAGCCGGAACGTCTACTACAGAAAACATGCTGCAGAAATATCCGGGACTTAACGTGATCGCATGCTACGGAGACGCTGCTGCTGTTGAATCAATGGAAGCGGTAAAAGCCGCTGGTGTACCTGCAGACAAATTCGGAATTTTCTCCTGCGACGGAACGGAACGTGCACTTAAAGGAATCGCTTCCGGTTCTGTTCAGCGCGGAACTGTTCAGTTCGCACCAATTGCAGATCAGATGCTTGAATACTGCGGCCGGGTGATGAAGGGAGAAAAATTCTCACAGGTTGTTGTTCTTGGAACAAAGAGCATAACAGCAGCAAATATTTCACAATATTACAAAGCAAAATAACGATAACCAATTATGCAGCGGAATGGTATCATTTGAAACATTCCGCCGCCTTTCTACAGGGGAAAAAACATGGCTGATAGACTTCTGACGGTAAAAGACATAGTCAAAACATATCCAGGTGTCATTGCCATTGACAACCTTTCGTTTGATTTGGAAAAAGGTGAAGTTCATGCCCTCGTCGGAGAAAACGGAGCCGGTAAATCCACTCTGATCAAGATTCTTTCCGGCGCTATCGTTCCTGATTCAGGAATCATAGAAATTGAGGGAAAAACTTATACTGCAATGACGCCGAAACTCGCAAAATCGGTCGGTATTGAAGTAATTTACCAGGAATTTACGCTTATTCCGGGAATAAGCGCGGCAGAAAATATTTTTCTTGGTGAAAAAACAAAACCCGGTATTTTTGTTGATACGAAAGACCGTGAAGCACGGGCCCGGAAAATATTCGAAAGTATGCACGTTGATATTGACGTTTCAAAACCGGTCCGTTCACTGTCTCCGGCATATCAGCAGATAGTTGAAATCGCAAAAGCAATCAGCAAAAATCTGAAGATCCTGATAATGGACGAACCGACTGCACCGCTCATGGTGAGCGAAGTACAGACGCTGTTTACCATTGTAAAGGATTTAAAAAAACGCGGTGTTACAATTATTTATATATCGCATCGTCTGGAAGAATTGTTTGAAATAGCGGATCGTGTCACTGTTATGCGCGACGGACGGTATGTGGGAACAGAAAACATTGCCGGCGTAACGCGGGAAAAGCTGATTTCAATGATGGTCGGCAGAACCGTATCTGAAAAATATCCGCTGAGAAAAACGGCGATAGGTGAAGAAATTTTCCGCGTTGAACATCTGAGCGGAAACGGCGACCGGGATATTTCGTTCAGCCTTCATCAGGGTGAAATACTCGGATTCGCGGGACTCGTCGGAGCAGGAAGAACGGAACTGATGCGCGTCATTTACGGCGCAAATGCCTGTGAAGACGGAAGAATATTCCTTGAAAACAGAGAGCTTAAAATCAGAAACTGCAGCGATGCAATACGAAACGGGATCGGTTATATTCCTGAGGACCGCAAAAGCCAGGGAGCCTTTCTCCGTATGTCTATTAAATGGAATATTTCAATAAACAGCCTGAAAAATCTGTCGCACGGAATTTTTTTGAACAACACGTCTGAACAGGAAACCGCAGAGAAATACTGCCGGATGTTTGAAATCAAAACTCCGACTCTTGACCAGCGTGTAATGAACTTAAGCGGCGGAAATCAGCAGAAAGTCGTAATTGCAAAGACAATTGCCGCGTCAAAAAAAGTAATTATTTTCGACGAACCTACCCGCGGTATAGACGTCAAGGCAAAGCAGGAAATCTACGCCTTAATGAACGATCTGGTCCGCGACGGCAACGCAATTATTATGATTTCTTCCGACATGCCGGAACTGCTTGGTATGTCAGACCGGATTGTAGTTATCTATGAAGGCCGTAAAAACGGCGAAGTAACTAAGACGGAATTTGATCAGAATTATATTCTTGATCTTGCTTCAGGAGGTAAAGTACATGAAAGCGCAAAGTAATAAAACATGGATAGATTACTATAAAAAATTCGGTATTTATTTGTTTCTGGCTGTAGTATTTCTCTTTTTCGCCATTACAACCCCGAATTTCGTCTCATACAAGAATATAATAAATATATTGAGACAGGTGTCTATGTTCGGTATCGTCGTTATCGGCGTTGCATTCGTCATGATAGGCGGAGGCATGGATCTGTCAGTCGGCGGCGAACTTGCCGTAGTCGGTATGGTGATCGGATACCTGATGGTCAATCTCCATGTACCAGTTGCCGCAGCAATAGTCATTGGTATTCTTCTTGGCTGTCTGTTCGGTGTTTTGAACGGTCTTGTAGCAATAAAACTTAACATAGCTCCGATTATTGTTACACTTGCAACGATGCTTGTGCTGCAGGGTGTTGCCTATCTGATAACAGGCGGATATCCGATAACAGGAATGCCTGACAAATTCGTCGTATTCGGGCAGGGCTATGCAGGTGCTATACCGATCCCGGTCATTATATTCATTTTGTTCATAGTTTTCGGGTGGGTCGTCATGAATAAAACGTATGTAGGCCGGTATATCTACGCGCTCGGCGGCAATAAAGAAGCTGCCCGTCTTGCAGGCATCAACGTAGACAGGCTCACGGTTGCGGTGTATACGTTTGCAGGTTTTGCGGCCAGTATAGCGGCGATCATCATGGTCGGACGGACAAACGCTTCACAGCCTGGTGCGGGAAGCAGTTATCCGTTTGACTGTATGACGGCTGCCTGTCTCGGAGGAATAAGCATCCAGGGCGGCGAAGGAAAAATAAGCGGAGTTGTTGTCGGTGTCCTTATTCTGGGAATTCTTGATAACGGTCTTGTTCTTCTTGGCGTTAATACCAATTTTCAAAGCGTCATAAAAGGTGTTATTCTGCTCCTTGCAGTCGCAATAGACTGCTATAAAGGAAAAACAAAACATACTGCCAAATAAAGGCAGCCATGCACAAAACAGCATAAAAATGCTGTTTTGTGCAATATTTTGGAGAAGGTGAAATTATGCGTACAAAAGCGTTGCCGTTTTATGAATTCAACAACGGAATATATGAAATAGATGAATTCGACTGCGCCTCAGTCTTTGTCATCGTCGGAACTGAACGGGCTCTTGTCATCGATACCGGTACCGGCATAGGTGATCTACGATGGGTGATTGAGAACTGTATTACCGGTAAACCGTATGATGTAGTACTTTCGCACAATCACGGCGACCATATCGGCGGAGCAGGTTTCTTTGATACCGTGTGGATCCATGAAAAAGATTCAGACTGGAACAGATCAGGCGCAGCTCCTACGCTTGAATTCAGGAACGGATACGCAGAACTTATACGCCGCAGAGAACACAAATATTACCGGTATGTTCCTCAGGAAGATATTCTTCCCTGGCCGAATGAGCCTCAGAAAAAAATGCTGAAAGACGGAACTTCGTTTTATCTGGGTGGTCGTACCGTTACGTTTTACCATTGCCCGGGACACACAGACGGCGAATGTGTCGCTATCGACAATCTGACGCATACACTGATAATTGCCGACGCCTGCAATAATAATCTGCTGCTCAGCAGTGCTGCAGAAAATGATACCCAGCAGATCATCAAACGGGCAAAGGAAGGGCTCCAGCGGATCGCCTTAATGCATAATCTGTACGAGGATGTATATAATTCTCACCACGACTTCCGCGGATTCGGACAGCCGCTTTCTCCTGATGTACTTCCCGATGCCCTTGCCTGCCTGATCGACCTCTGTGAACAAAAAGCACAGTTTGCAACAGTTCCCGATTCGCTTTCTGCTACGGGCGGTACAAAGACTGTCGCGGTCCGGAATGCAGTACAGATATCGCTCATGGATAAAAGTATAAAGTACTACTGACAAAAAACAGTGTAACCGGGTCAATTACAAAATTCGTCTGACTTTTGTAATTGACTCAAATGTATCAAAAGCCTGAAAATCCCCCTGAACACCCCGCCTGCGGCAGTCTGAAACCTGTCTGACAAACAGGTTGATACCGGAAACATTGCAGGGTATAATGTCTTAGGGAACCTCTAAAAACTTCAGT
>DCFS01000250.1:0-205 GCA_002319875.1 Treponema sp. UBA1798
CAGTTTTTCCGTCTGAGGGGTATTTCCTGTCTCCTGTAAGGAGAAAAGAGCCGTTTTGTTCATATCCGCTGAAATAGATTGCACGGCATGAGGGAATGATATCGGTACCGCTGATTGTGAAGCGGAGGACGGAAGGGGCTCCTCCGGAAGTTTTGAGATTATAAGCTGCTGATGCATCATTTTGTGCCTTCAGGTTTTCCGACTG
>DCFS01000250.1:478-1850 GCA_002319875.1 Treponema sp. UBA1798
GTCTGCTTTATTGTTTGAAGTTCCGAAAGTATTTTATTAAGGAGAGCGGTTGTATCTGTCTGTTGCAGAACGGTATTTGCAGAAACAGCCTGCCGGGATGCAGGGGAATTGATGAGATTCTGAAGATTACCGAGTACACCGAGATTGCTTAGTGCACTTAAATCCGATGCGGTAACTCCGGAAGAACTGCCGTCTGCAGCAGCTGCGGATGCTGTCGCGGCTGCAGAAACAGACTGCGTGGTACCGGCAGCCTGTGCGGAGGCTGTCTGTACGTCAGGCACGCCGGATGCTGCCGCGTTGTTCTTGTATACGGAATCCGTTGTTTTCTGCGGTGTATAAAAGGGTTCATCCAGTGACGGCATTGAGGGCATCGCCGGCATCAAAGGCATGGAAACAGTCGGCATTTCAGGGGATGTAACCGCTGTTTTTGCCTGTGTATCTGATTTTGTCGTGTTTTTTTCCCCGGCGGCGGGAACAGGCTGTGCCGGAAAGAGAAAAAAAATGCATAAACCGGAAACTGCCGTCAGGCTGCGCCTACAGTTGTGCAAGACTTTCCTCCACGTATTCCAATCGCTGTGTAAGCTGTGCGATGGTCTTAGAAAGCCGTTCCTTTTCTTTTTCAAGTTTTGTCTTTGGATCATTACCTTCTTCCGACTTACGTTTCATAAGAGCTCGTACAGAATCAGGACTTTTCCCTGCAAGTATCTGCTGCTCTGCGGCAGCCCTGTCTTCCGGCTTTTTTATTCCGGTAAGAAGTTTCATATTGTCGAATCCAACTGCCGGATTTACCTGAATGATACCGACACGCGTGATATCTTTTGCGGAGCTGCGCGGCAGGCACAGTATCCGGTCAATATAGTCTTCATACCGTATGTTGGCTGCTTCGCAGAGAGCATGAGCTTTTGCAAGAAGCCTGCCGAATTCCTGCATAAGTTTTCCGTTCTGCGCAAGATATTCATTTTTTATCTTTTCTGTCAGCGCTTCAAGTTCGGGGGCATTTTCAAGTTCAAGTACATAATAACCTTTTTTTTCTGCTATTTCCAGCAATGAATGGAATTTGACCCAGAATGCCTGGGTATGTACTTTTGATTCCCGTACCGGCTGTCTGCCTCCCGATGCAGTAATAAGACCTTCGTTAATCAGATGATGCGTATACTCGTGGATCGCCGTATAAATAAGCTGATTATCCGTCTTGAAGTTCTTGTTATGAAGAAGAATTTCTCTGGTTTCCGGTTTGTAAAGGCCGTTTACCTTTTTGCTTTCCTTCCCTGTCAGTGTAACCGTAAAATCAAGACCCGTGTTTTGAATATCAAGCAGAATCTGTTTTATTTTTTCATTATCCATAATAATCCTTTAACCTTTTACATAGTAT
>DCFS01000250.1:2198-9502 GCA_002319875.1 Treponema sp. UBA1798
TATTATTCCAGTTTTCCCATGGCAGCGAGGATGATTGCCGCTGCCACTGTCGCTGCGGTTTCTGTCCTGAGTACGCGTTTACCCATGCCGCAACGGATAAAATTGTGCTTTTCAAGCATAAGACGCTCTTTATCCGACCATCCGCGTTCGCTGCCGATTGCGGCAACTATCTGCCTTCCCGTGCCGTCCGGTTGTACAGGTCTGTTGTGTTCAAGGAACGATGTCAGCGGAATCTGCGGATTTACGTTATCAAGAGCGAGCCTGACCGGCTGCCGTATGCAGGAAATACATTCTTCAAGCCGGGCATGCAGAAACAGTTCCGGGACGTGCGTACTGGCAGCCTGCACCGTACCGTCAAGCAGCATCCTGTATGCAGCACCTTTTTCGACAAGGGTAGACTGCATATATGATTTTTCACCTGTTTCAGTTCCTGTCAGGTGTACGCTACATACGCCCAGTCCTGCGATGTCGCGTAAAAGCCGTTTAAGCTGTATCGGCCGTGGGAATCCGATAATCATTGAAAGCGGATATAACTCTCTGCCGTCAGAGCATGGAGTAAAAGAAAACGTAATAATCCCGCCATCAGGATCGTTTCCGGTAGTTATTGCCGTAATGACAGCGGTCCCGGCTTTACCGCCGATAATTCCGGCATCAAAACTGTCTCCCGTTTTTTTATGCAGGATTTTTATGAGATGTTCCGCGCGCTGATCACGCAGGGCAAGCGGACGGGAAATTTCGTCCGGGGTAAAAAGACAGATATTCATGCAGGAAAGAAGTATAAATAGAAAAGAGGATCTCTGCAATAGTCTGCGATATAACAAAAGATTATAGCCAATCAGTGAAACAAATTGATCTTGCCGTTTATTTTTCTGGTATGAGGTTCAAGAAAACGATGACAGTCAGAAGAATCGTAACAATTGCTTTTTATACATCAGTTTTTATGTTCCCTCTTGCAGCAGCAACAGAAAAAAGCAGGGATGCTTCTGCTGCGCAAAGGGTACTTAGCGGAGTCCTGTTTGTGCAGGCCGCAAATTTCCCTGGTCTTGCCGTAGAAGAGAAATATTGCATAACCTTTGACGGAGGTGATTTTCTGTTCACCGTACATGATCAGTGTTTTTCCGGTGATGTCGTCTGTAATGCGATAAGTACCGTTGATCTGGTATTGGCTGCTAATACTGATTATACGGGTGCTGTCAACCACCTGAAAGAAGGCTGCGTATCCGTTACTCTTGAAAAATCATCCGTATGGAATGTTACCGCAGATTCGTATATATCCGGCTTCAGGGATACCGATATCGATTTTGCCAATATACATTCGAATGGCAATACCGTCTATTATGACAGACTGCACAGAAGAAATCTTTTGCTTGCAGGGAAATCGTATGGCCTTCCCGGCGGCGGACAACTGATTCCATATGTGCCGGAGTGTACAAACACTGTAGAAGCAGGATTCCCCGGTATTGCAGGTCAGCTGTTTTCAAAATCTGTTTGATCCATACGGAGAATTGATGATTTTTGAGAACGATCCATAGTAAAGGATTTATCCCGGTGAAAACAGATTATAAACTAGTATAGCCTCCTGTTTACGATCTTTTTTCGGGTAATAATATCCGGGGCGGGACTTCGTCGAAGTTCCGCCCCGTTTTTTTTCAGGAAATACCTGTTTGCCGGTAAATAGCGCTTCAGCCGCCGAGATATGCTTTTTTTACGTCAGGATTGGCAATTAATTCGCTGCTTGTTCCTGCTGCAATTATTTCACCGGTATTCAGTACATAACCCCGTCCGGCAAATTCAAGGGCTACTTTCGCATTCTGTTCGACAACAAGTATTGTTATATTCTGCTGGTCATTCAGCCGTTTCAGTGCCCGGAACATTTCAAACATAAGTTTCGGTGCAAGTCCCATACTGGGTTCATCGAGCATGATAAAACTGCATCCCGTCATAAGTGCCCGGCCTACCGCGAGCATCTGCTGCTCTCCGCCGGAAAGCAGTTCACCCCGCTGTTTCCGTCGCTCATAGAGACGGGGAAAAAGGTCGTAAACAAGTTCAAAGAGTTCTGATGTTTCTGCTTCGTGATCAGGATCTTTATGTCTTCCATAGGTAGCCATAGTCAGGTTTTCCTGCACTGAGAGATTGCCGAATATGTGCCGGCCTTCCGGTACAAGACACATCATGCGTTTCTGTATGAGCATATGTGCTTCTGTTTTGAGTATACTTTTCCCTTCATATAGAATATCTCCGTCTTTTACCGTCGGAGCTTCAGGACGCGGCAAACGGGCAAGGCTCATAAGTGTCGTTGTTTTACCTGCGCCATTCGCTCCGATAAGTGTGACGATTTCACCTTTGTCTACGGTAAACGAAATACCGTGCAGTGCCTCTATATTGCCATATGCGGATACGAGATTTTTTATTTCCAGTAACATTGCGTGGCTCCTCCCGTCTTTACAGCGTTTCGTTTCCGAGATATGCTTTGATGACAGCCGGATTTTTTTGTATTTTTTCCGGTTCTCCGCGTGCTATTTCTTTACCGAAATCGACGACCTGTATAAAATTACAGAGCGTCATGATTACCTGCATCTGATGTTCGATCATCCAGATGGTAAGATGGAATGTATCGTGAATCCAGGTAATATAATTGATCAGATCTTCCAGATCAGATGTACTCAGACCGGCTGCCGGTTCGTCGAGAAGCAGCAGTTTCGGATTAAGACTCAGGGCCCGGGCTATTTCAACGCGGCGCTGTATGCCGTACGGCAGATTTCTGGGAAAATCGAGCGCGCTGTCTTCCAGCTTGAATTTTTCAAGAAGCTGCCACGCTTCTTCGTGTATTTTTTTTTCCTGTTCCCTGTATTTTTTTGTATGAAAAAACGCATCCCCGCTTTTGTAGCCGAGATGGTAATACTGGGAAATACAGATATTATCAAGTACGGTCATATCACTCCAGAGGCGGATATTCTGAAATGTCCGTCCTATCTGCATGGATGCTACCTTATGCGGTTTAAAACCGTTGATACGGGCGCCGTCGAAAATGATATCGCCTTCAGAAGGTACGTAAAAGCCGCTTACGAGATTGAAGACAGTCGTTTTCCCTGCTCCGTTGGGCCCTATAAGACCTGCTATTTCACCTTCCTTTAAATCGACGTTTATATCAGTCAGCGCCTGTAATCCGCCGAACCGGTGTGTCAGATGCCTTATTTCGAGAAGTGTCTTAGTCCCGCTCATTTAACACCTCCTGCAGCAAGTTTCCGTGGCTTCTGTTCGAGAACGCGGTCTGGAAAGATTTTCCGCAGTTTTGGGAATACGGACGTAAGTTCGCGGGCTCCCATAAGACCTTCCGGCCGGAATTGCATGATCAGAATCAGCATGAGGGGGATAATGACCCATTTGAATATCTGCAGCGGGCGCATTATTTCCAGAAGGCAGGTGAATACTGTTGCTGAAAGTACGGAACCGCTTAATGATCCCATTCCACCCAGATACACCATGACAAGAGATTCTGTTGATTTGAGAATACCAAAGGATGCAGGATTTATAAAACCGAGTTCGTGAGCAAAAAGACCGCCGGCAATACCGGCCAGCCCTGAGGAAAATGTAAAGGCTATGAGTTTCATATTGTTTGTATCGACACTCATGATTTCTGCAGATATTTCATCATACCTGATGGCTGAAATACCTTTGCCGAGCGTAGAAGACATCAGCCGGTGTATCATCAGGATTGTAAGAGCCGCAAAGATCATCGACCACAGAAAAACCCATGGAATCGGAACTATTGCTGACATGGCGTCGGTGATACCTGTCATGCCCATAAGACCCCGGCTTGCACCGACAGCCGGTATGTTGTTGAGTGCAGTCGTGATAATATAATTTGCAGCTATCGTTATGATTGCAAGGTAGTCATCTCTTGTCTTAAAAGATGGTATTGCTACAATCAGACTTGCCAGCATGGATGCAAGTCCTCCTGCAAGAATAATAAGAGGAAACAGCAGTACTGAAAGTTCCGGCGGCAGGAGTGCATAATGAGTGATGCTGTTGTCAGGACAAAACAATATCAGGGACAGAACTGATGAAACATATGCGCCTACTGCCATAAAACCGGCGTGGCCACATGAAAATTCTCCCATATATCCGTTTACGATATTTAAACTTGATGCCATGATGATGTTTATGCATACCGTCATAATAATTGTCTGTATGTAGTCATTGATTATTCCAAAACAGGCAAGTAGTACAGCTATAAGCATTACGGCTGCTGTTATTCCCGGTACAAGCAGTTTTTTCTTTAAATTAGTCATAAATGCTCCTCCGATAATGTTTCCCTGTCCGCCGGGACGTATCCGGCATACGGTTGCCGGAATACCGGCAGTGATGTACATATTCTGCACTTCATATTTTGGTACTCCTTGCGACGCCGAAGAAACCTGTTGGTTTTACGGTGAGAATAACCAGCAGGATGACGAATGAAACAAGATCCTTGTAACTTGACGGGAAGAACGCAGTTACGAATATTTCGATAAAACCGAGCATAAAGCCACCGAGAAATGCGCCTTTTATATCTCCAATACCCCCGACAACGGCTGCTATAAAAGCCTTCCAGCCGATAATCATGCCCATATAGGGGTCCATAACCTGATAGGACAGGCCGAACAGAATTCCCGCAACAGCTGCCAGGGCTGATCCGAGAATAAACGTAAAGGTGATTACCGCATTTACCGGTATTCCCATAAGAGGTATGGCGAATTTATCATATGAAATAGCACGCATGGACATTCCCAGTACCGTACGCTGAACGATGAACTGAAGAAAAGCAAACACGACTATGGAACTTGCTATAACAAGGACTTTAAGATTCGTTACGGTAACAGGGCCGAGTTTCCAGATTATTTTGGGAAGAATATCGGGGAAACGCCGCGAGCTTGCTCCCAGCAGCGCAAGGTTTCCGTTTTCGAGAATAAAACCCAGCATAAGAGCTGTTATAACCACATAGAGCCGGTTTGCCCCTTTTTCTCTCAGCGGCCGGTACGCGATGCGTTCCATACCGACTCCCAGTAAGGCAGTAAGTGCCATGGTAATAATCAGTGTCAGTGCAAAAAGTGCCGGTCCGCTGATCCCGGCAATATGGGCGGTAATACCTGTAACGACAAAGAATGCAATATAGCACGAAGTCATAAAAATATCGCCGTGTGCAAAGTTAATGAGACGGAGAACACCGTACACAAGGCAGTACCCAAGGGCAATCATGGAATAAAAACTGCCCCACTGCAGGGCATTGAAAGTATTCTGTATTAAATACGACAGCATAGAAGTTCCTCCGGGTTGCCCGGATAAGGCAGAATAAAAGCACGCTGGAGTACAGCGTACGACAAAGCTATACTTTTTTACCGGGGATATCTGATACAGATATCCCCGGAAGAGGGGCCGTCCCGGAAGTTTCGCTTACGGGACAGTCTGCCGGTTTTACATTACGGTTTAAGGCTCTTTACAAATGTGAAGTCACCATTTGCTGCAATTTTTACAACGACAGCTTCCTTGATGGGATCTCCTTCCGGTGTGAATTCCATTTTTCCGGTTACACCGTCGTAATCTTTTATTTTACCGAGAGCGTCTTTTATGGCATGGCGGTCTTTCTGAAGATTCCCCGTGAGACCGGCATTCTGTATCGCCAGAAGCAGAATTTTAGTAGCGTCATATGAAAGCGCTCCGACATCATCAGGAATATACCCATAGGCGGCCTTATATTTGTCGATGAATTCCTTTGTTTTTCCTGTCGCACCAGCCGCAGCATAATGAGTCGTAAAATAGTCTCCGATAACGGATCCTTTACTCAGATTAACGAGATCCGCCGATCCCCATGAATCCGATCCCATAACGGGGCCTGTCCACCCCAGATCTTTAGCCTGGCTGGTGATAAGTGCCACGTGATTATAATAACACGGCAGATACAGCAGCTCAGCTTTTGAGTTCATGACTTTTGTCAATTGAACAGAAAAATCCTGATCTTTCTGCCCGAAGCTTTCGAATACCTCAACGGTACCGCCCTGTTGTTTCGTCCATGCATCTCTGAACAGTTCTGCAAGAGTTTTTGAATAATCGTCCTCAAGATTATAGAGGATTGCTACCTTTGAAACTTTGAACTGATCTTTTGCAAATTTTGCAGCAACGGGAGCCTGGAACGGATCGAGGAAACATGCACGGAATACATACGGACGATTAAGCGTTACTTTTGGATTTGTAGCCCACGGTGAAATCATTGGTGTTTTTTTCTGATTGTTGATCTCACCTGCCGGAATCGCACGCCCTGAACCGTCCGGCCCTACGCATGCAAGTACATGATCCTGGTCGATAAGTTTATAGGCTGCCTGAATCGCAGATTCGGGTTTAAGTTCGTTGTCGACATAGATAAATTCGAGCTTGTATTTTTTACCCTTTACGTCAAGGCCGCCTGCGTCATTGATTTCTTTTTTTATCAGTTCGCCTGCAAATTTGGAACCTTCACCGACTTTTGGAGAATCTCCTGTAAGGGGAATATTGAAACCGATTTTAATGGTCTGTTCCTGCTGACCGTTCGCGAATAGAGATGCTGCCAGCATGCCGGCTGTCAGCCCGAACGCCATAATTTTTTTCATACTCTGCTCCTCGTTATGTTCGGGGAGCTGCAACGCTCCCCGCGAATCCCGTGGAAAAATCCGCGGTCTTTGCAACGGCGTTGTTGCTTACTGGTATAAGCGTAGAAAATAATGCAAGAAAAATCAAGTATATTTGTGCATAAAATTAATAAAAAGTAACATATTTATGCATTATTTATATAAAGGAATAATATCCTGTTTAATTAATAATGGAAACTCATCTGTATTAATAGTTTGTTTTGTATGCTGTGGAACCTTTTGGAGCGAAAATCTTCTATATAATATATTTATGACTACTTGTAAAATCGTATTATCCGATGTAAAATACCTACTGGAATTTTCTGAAACTCTAATTCAATCATGTAAGGACGGTAATATGTCAGAAGAACAAAAGGTAACGCTCGATGCCAATACGGCGGTCGGTCGTGTAGCTCACGCCTTGAGCGAAGTAATTTCGATTTATCCTATTACTCCTTCAAGCCCGATGGGTGAGGTTGCTGATGATCTGTCGGCAAAAAATGAAAAAAACATTTGGGGAACTGTTCCTGATGTAGTTGAAATGCAGTCTGAAGCCGGTGCTTCAGGTGCCGTTCACGGTGCTTTGACAGCCGGTGCTTTAAGTTCAACTTTTACGGCTTCTCAGGGACTCCTGCTGATGATCCCGAATATGTATAAAATAGC
>DCFS01000140.1:0-8900 GCA_002319875.1 Treponema sp. UBA1798
CAGACCCTTTTCATGTCACAGCCCGCTTCACGTTTGAGTGATGCAGGCTTTTTTTGTCCCCTCAGAATGCGTACTTGACGCTGCATATCAGATATGGTATTGTTAATCGTTACTTTTTATAGTAACGATTAACATTTGCCGGATATCAGGTTTATAAAGGAGAGCAATATGAAAAAAAGAATAGTGACTATAACAACCGCAGCACTTTGCGGCATGCTGACATTTGCAGGCGGTTTGAAAGATACGGACAAAGCAGCTTCCGGCGAAAAAAAAGCAAAAATCGGTATTGCTAAGATAGTACAGCATCCCGCTCTTGATGCTGTTGAACAAGGTATAATAGATGCAGTAAACGAGGCAGGAATCTCTGTAGAATTCGACAGACAGAACGCAAATGGCGATGTTAATACAGCCGCACAAATAGCTGCACAGTTCAGGGATGAAAAAGTCGATGTAGCCGTCGGCATTGCAACTCCGGTAGCCATTGCACTTGCCAACACGATAAAGGATATTCCGGTCGTATTCGGAACCGTTACTGATCCCGTCGGTGCAGGGCTTGTATCTTCTACTGCTCATGGGGAAGGTAATGTCACCGGTATGAGCGATGCCATACCTACGGAGCAGCACATCAAGCTGTTCAAAGAAATCACCGGTATAAAAACGCTTGGTTATATTTATACCAGCGATGAAGCGAATTCCATTTCTGCACTCAATCTGGTAAAAAAGGGCTGCCAGGAAGCAGGTCTTAAACTCGTAACACAGTCGATCACAAAATCAGCCGAAGTAAAACAGGCCGCAGAGGCGATCATAAACCGCTGTGACGGAATCTACCTTACAACTGATAACACCGTATTCAGCGCCTTACCTTCACTCGTTCAGGTATTTGGAAAAGCAAAAAAGCCGATTTTTTCCGGGGATGTTACTTCCGCAAAAGACGGAGGATGTTTTATGGCAAGCGGATTCAACTATTACAAAGCAGGACGTGCAACAGGAGAAATGGTCGTAAAAATACTGAAGGGATCGAAACCGGCAGATATTCCTGTCCGTTTTATGACAAAACCGGCAGATTCCGACCTGCTGTTTGATCTGGATGCAGCAAAACTCTGCGGTATTACCATTCCTAAGAAATATCTCGATCAGGCAAATTTTATTTATGAAAATGGGAAACTTACGGAAAGGAAACAGTCAGGACAGTAATCAACAATCCCGCCGCACGCAGCGGGATATGTAGTTCTCTAAAGGTATTGCAGGCAGGGTTTAATTCCCTCTATTATGACCCGGGGGTCGGGGTATTAAATCCTCCGCATGAATAAATATTTCCCGGGACAGACTGATTAAGTTATCAGGATTTAATCAGCCTGTCCTACAGACCACAATAATTACAGAAAAGTGAGTCGTTTTCAAAAGTCAGACGAGTTTTGAACGTGGCTCAAGTATCAAACTATAAGGAGAATATACTATTATGAAAAAAACCGTTATGTTCATTCCGGCTTTACTGCTGAACGTATTCCTTTTTGCCGGCGGTACTAAAGAAACCCCGGCTACAGGCAGCAAAGCCAATACTCAGAAAACCATAAAAATAGGTATTGCAAAAATAGTCACGCATCCGGCGCTGGATGAAGTGGAACGCGGTACTGTTGATTATATAAAACAGGCAGGTTTCAATCCCGTCTATGATATGCAGAATGCCAACGGAGATGTAAATACTGCAGCCCAGATAGCCAGCCAGTATAAACAGGAAAAAGTCGACGTAGCCGTTGCCATCGCAACTCCGATTGCAATCGCATTCGCAAATTCCATCAAGAACATTCCGGTCGTATTCGGAACGGTAACGGATCCGATCGGTGCAGGACTTGTTTCAACATATGACCACGGCGAAGGAAACGTAACCGGCATGTGCGACGCAAATCCGACAGAACAGCAGATTACCCTGTTCAGGGAAATAACCGGAATAAAAACACTCGGTTATATCTATACAAGCAAAGAAGCCAGTTCCGTATCCACGCTGAAACAGATCGAAGCAGTCTGTACAAAACTTGGTTTAAAACTCGAAGTACAGACAATTCAGAGTTCTTCTGAAGTAAAACAGGCGGCAGAAACAATGGTAAACCGCTGCGACGGTATTTACCTTTCCACTGACAACACGCTGTTCAGCGCGCTGCCGGCCCTTGTAGATGTATTCAACCGGGCAAAAAAACCCATCTTTTCCATAGACCTTACAACAGCAAAAAACGGCGGATGCTTTATGGCTCATGGATTCAACTGGTATAAAACAGGACTTGCAACAGGAGAAGTCGTCGTCCGTATCCTGAAAGGCGAAAAGCCGGCGCAGATTCCCGTCCGGTTTATGACAAAAAACGACGATTTCGAACTGCTGTTTGATCTTGACCAGGCAAAATCCTGTGGTATTACCATTCCGCAGAAATATCTCGATCAGGCAAATTATCTTATCGAGAATAGGAAACTTACAACAAAGAAATAAGAGAGACATGTAATGATTCAGGGAATTCTTATAGAAGGTTTGATATACGGTATCATGGTCCTGGGCGTTTTCATGGAGTTCAGGATCCTCAACTTCTGCGACATGACGGTAGACGGTTCTTTTCCGATGGGTGCATGCATATTGGCAGCCTGCCTTACAGCAGGTTTGCCGCCATTGTTTGCACTCCTTCTGGCATTTGCCGGCGGGCTTATCGCAGGAGTTATCACATCGCTCATCTATACCAGACTCAGGATTCCCGACCTGCTGGCAGGAATACTCACCATGACAATGCTTTATTCCGTAAATCTCCGCATCATGTCAAATAAAGCAAACGTTTCATTCCTGAAAATACCGACCGTTTTTTCCGGAATTACAAAATATATGGAAACGGCTGTACCACAGATATCCTCTGACTGGGGACTTGTATTGTTCCTTATTCTGACAGTCGCTGTGCTTAAGGGAATACTGGATCTGTTCTTTCATACGGATTTCGGGCTTACAATGGGAGCGTTGGGAGCAAACGAACAGATGGTTGTTTCGCAGGGCGTTAACCCTCAAACCGTCAGGATGATTGGTATCTGCCTCGGTAACGGACTGGCCGCGCTCTCCGGAGCTTTCGCTGCAATGTATAATGGGTTTGCAGATGTCGGCAGCGGTACAGGAGTCGTAGTAAGCGGACTTGCTTCCCTCATGCTGGGCGAGTTTGTACTGCGTTCCAATCATATAGGATTACAGACGCTGCGCGTACTTATAGGTTCAGCTATCTACCGCGGGCTCATGTTCTTCGGACGCAGCTACGGATACAAAGTAGGTCTTACAAGCAACGACCTGAAACTGATTACAGGCCTGCTCATCATCCTGTGCCTTGCACTCTCTAATGTAAACCTTTTCACATTCATAAAAGAACATACAACAAGGCCCCCAAAATCTGGCTGCTGTAAAACAGGAGCAGGAGACGTCTCATGATCACACTTGAAAATATAGGCATCGTATTCGATGCACACACACCGGATGAAAATAGAGCACTCAAAGATATAAATCTCAAAATAAACAAAGGCGACTTCATCACAGTCATAGGCTCAAACGGTGCCGGAAAATCGACACTGTATGATGTTATCGCCGGACGCAAGCAGCCAACCAGCGGCCGAATATTGCTGGAAAATGACAACGGCCTTCCCCGTAATATAACAAATGATCCCGAGTATAAACGTGCACGGTATATCGGACGTATATTTCAAAATCCACTGCTCGGAACTGCCGGAAAAATGAGACTCGAAGATAACATGATGATCTGCAGTAAAAAAGGCTGGAAAGGATTAAAAATAAGCCTGAACAGTAAAACAAGATCCTACTTCCGGGACCAGCTTCGTGTTTTGAATATGGGGCTTGAAAACAGGTTAAATGACAATGTAAACCTTCTGTCGGGCGGACAGCGGCAGGCTCTTACCCTGCTTATGGCAGTTATGTCAAAACCGGCTCTGCTTCTGCTCGACGAACATACAGCAGCCCTTGATCCCGCAAATGCAAAAATTGTTATGGACCTTACCGGAAAATTTGCGAAAGACTACGGACTCACCGTCATGATGGTTACCCACAACATGCAGCATGCGCTCGATTACGGTACGCGCCTTCTGATGATGGATGCAGGAGAAATAATTCTTGATATAACTGCCGGAGAAAAAGCCAGGCTTACCATGGATGATCTGGTAAAAAGGTTCCGGGAAATAAAACAGCACGGGATCCAAAATGACCAGATGCTGCTCCAGTAACAAAACTAAAGTGAAAAAATGCTTCGAAGATCACCGGCATATTCTACCGTAATATCCGCATGCTCGGCAGCAAGCAATTCCTTGTCGCCAAGTCCTCCGGCAACCGCACAAGTCTGAGCACCGAAATTGCGGCCGGCCTGAATATCTACATACGAATCGCCAACCATAAGTGTTTCAGCAGGAGTAATTTCCTCAAAAGGCTTTCCACCCGAGGCGTATGCAAGATTTGTGTTCATAATGCCAAGTGAAAGAGCAAGCCCTTCAGGATCCGGTTTTATGTGTTTTAACTGTTCAGGCCCGATTACTGCATCGAAATAATCTTCAATATCAAAATATCTGAGAATTTTCCGTGTTATTTCTCCCGGTTTATTCGAAACAACCGCCATATGAAATCCGTTGAACAGAAATTTTTCCAGAAGCTCAGCATATCCCGGATACAGTACAGTCCGTTCTACAGCATGTGCATTATAATATGCAACATACCAGTTCAGTATATTGTTCATGCATCCAGACGAAATATCTGCAGGGCTCAAATCCGACTTCTGCAGAGAATATTTTACAGAACGCATAACCAGCATACGGGCACCGTTACCCACAAATGAGACAATCTGTTGTTCGGGAAGCTGCTTCATATCAAAATGTTCCAGCGTTGCATTTACCGCCGCTGCCATATCGGCCCCGGAATCAATCACAACCCCATCACAATCAAAAATTACTGCACGTATTCTCTTCATAAATTCTGTCCTATATACCCGATCCCGGGGTTTCCCTGAATATTGACCCCCGGACACGTTTAACAAAGGTTGCCTGCCCTATCGAAAACTTTTTTTCCATCTGCTCCGGTTCTATCCGCAGATGAACGATCGCATCGCCTTCCTGTTTTTCTATGCTGACAGGAATACCCAGAATACGCGGAGACACAATATCCTGAAGCCCCGCGCCGGATTTATCATTTACTCCGATTTCTACCATACTGTTCGTCGTTATCGCATGTTCTATTATACGTATCTTCCCCATAAAATCCATTCCGCCTGCTTCAATTTTTTCCAGGCGTACCGAATCCGGTCTGAGCTGCGCTTCATTTAATATTATTTTGCGGTTAATCCTGGATAAAAGCCCTTCTGCCTGATCTCCATCAAGATTCATGGACTCAAGCCTTGCCTTCAGCCGAAAAAAATATCCGGTCCTATTCTGTTCTCTCCCGGATACGGACACAGATTTCAAATCAGCAGTTTCACAATTAAGATAATTCCTGCCGCTCTGCAGACAGGGGAAACTTGTTGCAGGGACATCCCCTTTTACTGTTTTTACACTGCCTATAAAATCCAGTCCTATGGACGTAACAAAAGCAGATGCTTCTTCAGCATTTACAATATCAAGCAGATACACTCCCGGTGCAAGAACTATTTTAATATGCGGTGCAAGAAGCGGATTATCTTCAGAAAGAAGCGTATTCGAACCGTCTGCTTTAAGTACATATCCGCTGTATAAAGCCACGGATGAATAGGAACGATACCATTCGTCAATGCATACTTTCAAATTCTGCGGTACGCCGTACAACGCATAATCGGAAAGTTCTTTCAGCATACAGGAAGGAAGTACGCCGGCATCGAAAGCACGCATCACTGACTTTCTGCTGATCTCAAATTCAGCCACCGTATCATAACGCACAATATCCATAAAACGGATAAGCGGGAACAGCTGCTTCAACGGAAGACCTGGCATCAGGGTCACCGTAAACCCTGCATTTATGCTCAATACTGATCTTTCAGATGAAAGTTCCGGTACACTGTCCTGTCTGAAAATCGGAGCAGATGTCAGAATATCCTGCCCGTCCGCAGATTTACCACTTATAACCAGAATACCGAATATAACAGCAGCATCAATGAGCCTTTCAAGTATATTACCGGCAGATACGGAATTTTCATGTACAGGTTCCGGAGACCGGTATTTTTCAAGCATATGGCTGAAACGGCCCTGTCCGGAGGGATCATGGGAACAGCCGCCGGCATCACGTATCGAACGGATCAGCATGCCCGAACGAAGAAGAATCGACTTCTCAAAGCCTGCGTCAGGAATAGAAGCAACACAGTCAAGCAGCAGCTGCGCCTGGGTACGGAATCCTTCCCTGCTGAAACGACCACAGGATGCAACACATATATATGCATACTGAGCCGGTTCAGTCATCTGTGCAAAAACTTCGCACCGGGAATAATCCACATAAAAACCGCTGTCATTCTCTTTGACAAGGGCCAGATTGATAAAAGCAGCAGACAGAAGTTCAAGAACCTGTTTTTTCCCCGGAAAAATACATTCAAGAGCTGTCTCCGCCCTTTTTTTCAGAGAACCATCTATCCTGCAGACACCGGGATTAGCCGTAATATAGGCAGTAAACGATGCAATGAACTGAGGAGTCAGTATAAAAGGTACTGCAGCAGCATGTTCCGTATACTCAGCTTCCGGTAAAAGACGCCCGACTGTCATATAAGGTGCAAAAACATCTTCAAGAAGCGGGTTTATCCTCAGTATTTCTTTTCCGGTACCGGAATCCCGGTTATGATACAGAATCAGACGTTCCTCAAGATTCAGCAGCCGCTCGTAAAGTGCAGCAAAAGAAAAAACTCCGGCAAAAAAATCGCTTAATTTTTCCTGGGTAGGGTCTGAAATAAAAGTTACGGCACTCAGTATCTGCAGATCAGTCTCGCTCAGTAAATCAACAAGCGTCTGCCGGTTCTCTTCCCTGCGGATAAAAGCACTCAACTCTTCTATCAGTTTCTGTTTGTTATAGGGAGTCTTTACTTCACCAAGATACATCCGGATCAGTTCAAAGAAATGATTGTCAGGAAGCTTTGCAAGACATTCCCGCCACTCGAGAATTTTTCTGACATGCTCACTTTCCGCAGACGGTTGTTTTAACGGCATATGAAACCGCCATCGGGACAGTCGAGCTCAGTAAAGTCCGATTCCTGCTGATATCTGATAATACGGTATGTATATCCCTGCTCGGCAAGAAATTTCTGTCTGTTCGAGCCGAAATCCTCTTCTACGGTATTACGGGTAATAAGCGTAAAAAAACGGGACATACGTTCCTTCGGGCGCAGAATTCTCCCCAGCCGCTGGGCTTCTTCCTGCCGGCTGCCAAAAGTTCCTGAAACCTGTATAGCCATGGACGCGTCGGGAAGATCGATCGCAAAATTTGCCACTTTCGATACAATCAGCACATGGATGCTCCCTTTGCGAAAATCGCCATAGACAGCATCACGTTCGCTGTTCGGAGTTTTCCCCGTAATTATCGGCGCTTTCAGGATACCGGCCAGTTCTGCAAGCTGATCAAGATACTGTCCGATAACGAGTATTTTATCATCGGGATACCGTGTGATCAGTTGCTGAATCACCGGTATTTTGGCGGGATTCTCACTTGCAATACGGTGCTTTTTTCTGGCATCGGCAACGGCATATTCAATTTCTTTCGACTGGTCAAGGTCCAGCCGGACTTCAACACATTCTGCAGTCGCTATCCAGCCGGAATGCTCCAGTTCCTTCCAGGGGACATCGTAACGCTTCGGCCCTACAAGGCTGAACACATACCCTTCAAGACCATCTTCGCGTACAAGCGTAGCAGTCAGTCCGACACGCCGTATAGCCTGGAGTTCTGCGGCAACACGGAAAACGGGAGCAGGAAGCATATGGACTTCATCATAAATGATGAGCCCCCAGTGTCGTTCACGGAACAGGGAAAAATGCGGATACGGGCCATCCTTTTCCGGCCGCCAGGTCAGAATCTGATATGTAGCGACCGTCACCGGTTCTATTGTCTTCGATTCTCCCGTATATTCAGCTATCAGATTTTCGGGTATATCCGTTTTATCGAGCAGTTCGTTGATCCACTGATGCACTGCAGAAATATTCGTCGTGATAATAAGTGTATTCGTTTTAAGCATATCCATTGCCACCATACCGACAATGGTTTTACCAGCCCCGCACGGCAAAACTATGGTACCAAATCCGCTGCCGGGCCCTTTATTTCCCACAAACGCTTCCGCGGCTTCCCTCTGGTAATCACGAATGACGAACGGTGTTCCTGATCTGGTTGTCTTCAGCAGATTAAACATAAAAGGTTCCCCGTCCGTGAGCGGTACCTCGTCTTTTACCGGCCAGCCGGTTTTCAGAAGATGCTGTTTTATGGTTCCTCTGTCCGTCAGCGGCAGCAAAAAACAGAACTTTTTTTCATCGTCCGTCAGGACAAAATCTCCATTATTTTCAGGTTTTGTATATTCACACGGAGCCATCAGTTTTTTCAGAACAGGATTCGCTGCTATTTCCCTGTACACAGGCAGCGTTGAAGCAACAAGATAGAGGTATTCTTCCTTTACCTTCGGAATATCATGGTCATCCGCATCGGCCGTTAGTATTTTACTGACTTTTAAAGGAATATCCATCGAGGGTGCCGGTACAAGCCGCAGCCGGCCGAAACGGCCTGCCGTTTCTTTTATCCACATTTCTACAGACTGGGGAACCGCATAACGTGCATACTCGCGCAGCACATTGACAGCGTCACCGGCAGAAAACCCTGCACTAGCTGCATTCCATAAGGAAAGCGGCGTAAGCCGGTATGTATGAAGATGTTCCGGAGAACGTTCCAGTTCCGCAAA
>DCFS01000140.1:9224-9474 GCA_002319875.1 Treponema sp. UBA1798
GTCCTGTCACTTTGAACTATCAGCGGATTATCATTTTGCATAACAGAGTATTGTACCGTAATAAACCGAAATCTTCAATGGAAATGAAAAACACTGTAAGGGTAACCACATTATAAAAACACTAAAGGAGCAGAGAAAAGAAACCGGAGATCCTGAAATGAATTCCGGCGGGAACAAATGAATTTACTGAAAGCACCGGGCGGATTTTCTTACTCCGTTCCATGATCAGAATCATATACCATCAGAGAAG
>DCFS01000140.1:9771-10624 GCA_002319875.1 Treponema sp. UBA1798
CAGGATCTCCGTCAGTCGGAGGTCAAAGGTCCGTTAGTTCTTCCTGAAAGGACTGGCGGTCACAGACAGGTGCGCTGGCAGTTCCTTCCTGAAAGTGAGAGAGAAGCAGACGAAAGATGACGGTTGAAATTTTCCGGGTTACCCGCACCGCTCTGTTTTTCCATTTTTTATAAAACGTTTGCCCTGAAACCGCTGTCTGCCGTCAGCTGACTGAAACATACATGCATCAGGCAGCCTGGCTGTCAGAACAACTGAAGCTGCTGTGTTTCAGCAGTGTGATGCCGGGAAGCAGAAGTACAACGCCTGACCGTATGGGGAAGTTCATCCAGAAAATCAGAAAAAGGTGGCGATGCCGTCAGCACCAGTTCTTCCCGGGCACGTGTCATTCCGACAAAAAACAACCGCCGTTCTTCTTCGGGATCGACTACAGTATTTTCCCGTTCAAAAGGAAGCATTCCTGCACTGATCCCCGCAAGAAACACAACCGGAAATTCAAGTCCCTTGGAACCGTGCAGCGTCATAAGCTGAACCGCTCCTGAAGCATAATTCCTGTCGGAAGCGCGTCTCAGATCAGATTCTTCACCCAGTGTCAGCGTATCCAGCAGCTCCTTCATGGCAGGATAAAACACCGATATATCGAGGAGATGCTCCATGGCATCGTTTTTTCCATGGGCAGATGCCCACTGCTCAAAAAGAACCGAGGGAGTTTCTCTGTGTATCCGGGGAAGATATGCAGCAAAATCCGCAAGAAACTCCGGCGGGCATCCGGCGCCGGAAAGCAAATCATGTAAACCGGCACTGTCAGCAGCCTTTCCACAGGAAGATACTGCCCGCTGTGCCTGTTCTGCCGTAC
>DCFS01000140.1:10959-12029 GCA_002319875.1 Treponema sp. UBA1798
CGGAAAAATGCAAGCGCCCCCTGTACGGAAGGATCATCCAGTTCATCACCGCGTCCGGAAATAACACACGGAATACTGTCATGCCGCAGACAATACTCAATTTTTTCAAGCTGCCGGTGCGTACGGCAGAGTACGGCGATATCTGAAAACGAACGGTTCCCACGCGGGCTGCGGGCATATTCCTGTGCATCGAGCATTCCTATGCCGCCGGCCATTGCAGCGATCTCTTTTACGATCAGGATTCCTTCCGACAGGGGACTGTCTGCGGTAAGCAGACGGACTTCTGCACCTGACGGACGGACCGCAGTAAGTTTCCGTTCTCCACCGGGATTATGAGAAATTACATGAAGCGAACTGCCGATAATTTCCGGTGTGGACCGGTAATTATTTTTAAGCCGGATTATCTTCATACCGGGAAACAAATCTTTGAGATCTGAAAAACATGCGGCACTTGCACCGCGGAAACCGTAAATTGACTGATCGGGGTCTCCGATAACGAACAGGCTTTTTCCGCCGCAGCTCCAGTGCCGCACCAGTTCCCGTTGAATTCCGTTGATATCCTGATATTCGTCTACCAGCAGATATGTAAACATCTGCACGTTTTTATTTTCACAGGAAAGTGCGTCGAGCAGCAGGTCATCGAGATCACGGAGTCCATGATCTTTTACAGCGGTACAATACGCCTGATAGACAGCACCGTCGATTCCAGCCTCCTGAACGGTTTTGCCGTTTTTGACATCCGATACCGCCCGCAGAATTTTCCCGGAACTGCCTTTAATTTTCAGACTGTCAAGAATATCCTGTATCAGAAACCGCGATTCGTTCTCCGATATAACAGGACGTTCGTCTAGAATCCGGAGGCATACAGCGTGAAATGTCCCCACCGTCAGCCCGCGTATTGCATCCGCACCACCCAGTCTTGCTTCCAGCCGGTCCCGCATTTCAGCTGCAGCCCGGTTCGTAAACGTCACGGCAGTAATCTGCGCAGGAGCTACGCCGCACGATTCAATCAGATATGCAATACGGGAAACAAGAGTCTTCGTTTTTCCCGTTCCCGGACCGGCTATGAC
>DCFS01000140.1:12327-12753 GCA_002319875.1 Treponema sp. UBA1798
GTTAAGTCCGTCCCGTTCAGAATTCCTTTCGGAATTCTTTCTGCCGACAGACAGCTCAGGTACCGGCGCAGCCTGTTCAGCCAAAAACTGTTCCTGTTTCGCAGGAATCATCTGCCCGGACATGCCGGAAATATGTACGCCCGGACTGTGCCGGGGTATATCAAATAACATCGACTGCCCGGAAAATGTATCACGTTCACCTGCATCAAACAGATGAACTTCACCATATTTACCATCATACCCGGCGATACATTCAACTTTCCGTTCGCGCAGCCGGCGGATACCCTCCGCAACGAGTGGTCCTGCAACACCGGCGATTTCATCAACGGGTATCTCCCGGAGAATCGTAAATTCCGGACCAAGATGCTTCAGCATGGAAGCATACAAAAGCTCGGTTTTTTTCCCGGCAACCGGATTACCGGTTGA
>DCFS01000140.1:13029-14241 GCA_002319875.1 Treponema sp. UBA1798
GCTGCAATAACTTCCGGCAGCGGCATAAGGCTTTCAAACGGCTTTGCGGCAGCCGGTCTGTATCCGTCAGGACGGTCCGCAAGTTCCAGTACCCGATGCAGTACACCGATTGTGATTTTTTTACCGCAGACAGGACATTTCCCATCGAGTTTTACCGTCTCTTCGGGAGTCAGACTTTTCAGGCAGTTTCTGTGCCCGTCAAAATGATATTTTCCCTCTTCCGGAAAGAACTCTATCGTCCCGCCGAAACCGCTGCCCGTTTCAATCGCATGTTTCAATTCAGGATACGACAAACCGGTATCGAGAAGATTGGCTTCCCTGCCGAGTTTTGAAGGAGAATGTGCATCAGAATTCGACACCAGTGTAAATCGGTCCAGTGCGGAAACACGCCAGTTCATCGGCGGATCAGAAGAAAGTCCCGTTTCCACGGCATGTATTTTTCCTGTCAGATCTCCGAAACATTCTTCTATCGTATCAAAACCGGAAAAAGCACCAAACAGTGCAAAATGCGGAGTCCATATATGAGCCGGAATAAACACTGCCTCAGGACAGGATTCCAGAACAATTTCAAGCAGATCGTGACAGTCCAGACCAAGAATCGGCCTGCCGTCGGAATGGATATTACCGATCACTTCCAGTTTTTTTGAAATGATATCGGCGTCATCGAGACCGGGAAGAAGGATCAGATTATGAACCTTTCTGGTTTTACCGTTTTTTTTATAGATAGAACTGATTTCTCCGGTAACGGCAAAACGCGGTGCAACATTTGTTGCTGCTGTCTCCGGTGGAATCTGCAATTCCCTCCTGAGCGTATAAAAACCATCCTCTGCAGGCACAAGAGCGTCCCGCAGTTCCTTCCGCCATACAGAATGCGTAAAATCACCCGTACCGACAAGAGCGATTCCTTTTTTACGGGCCCATAAGTCAAGATGCGGTACATCACCATCGGGACTCGTTGCCCGCGAATATTTTGAATGAATGTGCAAGTCGGCAATATACATAATACTTCTCCGGTATTGTCAGTCAGTCAATCAATTCCATCTGTGATTTCTTCTCATGCTGGAGCTTTATGTAACAGTCGCGGCACAGGCAGGTATACTCATTGTCTCCGACGACGACAGCCTCTGTTTTATCGCCCTTCCTGTAATAGGAATAATTTCCATACTGGCTGCCGCACCGCGTACATACACCATTAAGTTTTATAATGGAATC
>DCFS01000140.1:14641-18254 GCA_002319875.1 Treponema sp. UBA1798
ATTCATCGATAAAGACCGTATCGTATTCCCCGGTCAGACGGCAGCCGGTAAAATCACGGACCGTTATCATATCTATTTTATTTTTTTCAACAAGGTTTTTCAGTGCGGCATCAAGCGGAGAATGAGAGAAAAAATCCCTGGTATCTTTTTCCGGCCGTACGAGCACAACTGTTTTTCCGGCATACACATACCGTTCCATCTTCTGAAACAGCAATGTCGACTTACCTGAAAACATCGGCCCTGTAATCAGTTCTATCATCAGGTACCTTCCATTTTCTATAGTAGTACAAAACACAGACGATGTACACTCGTGCGGTATTTAACGTGAAGCTGCAATCTTTTCCGCACGTTCCAGAGCACCGCCGATATTATCAAAGATGTTTTTGCGGTCAAGCCTGTCTGCCGTACCAGTCTTTTCAAGCAGCATATAAGGCTGGGTATGAATACCGGACAGAATAATGGTAACATGCCTGCGGTCGCATGCCTGTTTCAGCTGAAGCAGAGCCTGTAACCCTCCTGCATCAAGGTAAATCGTATGCTGCATTTCAAGAACAAGTGCATAGTAATCAACCCCTGCCTGTTCCACAGCGAGTTCAAATTTCCGTACAGTACCGAAAAAAAGAGGACCTTCTATTTCATAAATCAGAACCCCGGAAGGGAGAGGATGAGGAAAATCCGTATCCTGCCGTTTACCGGCATCCTGTTCATGATTATTTACTGAGTACAGACCCCCTGTTATTGAACTGCGGCATTCACGGACTTCCGAAACATCTATCATCTTCTTAATAAAAAAATACGCAGAAAACAGCAGCCCTACTTCAATAGCAACGGTAAGATCAATGAATACGGTAAGCGCAAAAGTAACGGCAAGAACCGTTATATCGGACTTCTGACCTTTAAGCAGTCCCCTGATAGCCGGAAAACCGGCCATATTCCAGGAAACAGAAACAAGAACGGCAGCAAGGGCCGCCATAGGAATATAAGCAACAAAACGGCCGAAAAACAGCAGGACGAGCAGCAGGGTCAGAGCATGTATCATCCCTGCAACCGGAGAACGCCCTCCATTTTTAATATTCGTTGCCGTACGGGCTATAGCCCCCGTCGCAGGGATTCCCCCGAATATCGGACTTGCAATATTGGCAATTCCCTGGGCTATAAGTTCCATATCCGAATCATGCTTTGCACCGATCATACCATCGGCAACAACCGCACTCATCAGCGATTCAATTGCCGCAAGAACCGCAATTGAAACAGCAGATGGAAACAGTTCAGTAAGCGTATCGATACATAAAGACGGAAGCACCGGAGACGGAAACATCGACGGGATGGCACCATAACGAGATCCTATAGTATCTACTTTGAACCCGGTAAAATGTCCGATGATAAACGTCGCAACAGTGGCGGCAATAATAACAACAAGGGAACCGGGAATACGTTTATTTATTTTCGGCCACAAAAAAATCAGAACAAGAGAAACAGCGGCAACAGCGAACGCATACCAATTGATTGTTCCAAGTGCTTTCCCGTATACAACTATTTTTCCTGCAAAATTCCCCGGCATTTTTCCCGTAGTAAGTCCCAGGAAATCACCAATCTGGGTTGTAAAAATAGTTACTGCTATACCAGCGGTAAAGCCGGTAATAATTGTATATGGAATAAACTTTACAAGTCCGCCAAGACGGAATACCCCCAGGAGAATGAGAAGTATTCCTGCTATAATAGTCGCTGTCATAAGACCTGAATAACCATATTTCTGAATAATTCCGAATACGATAACGACAAAAGCTCCCGTGGGCCCGCCTATCTGAACTTTACTGCCGCCGAACGCGGAAATGATAAATCCGGCTATCACAGCAGTAAAAATACCCCTTTCAGGTCCTACACCGCTTGCAATGGCAAACGCGATGGCAAGTGGCAGTGCCACGATACCAACGATAATTCCGGCAGACAAGTCTGTTATAAAGGTTTTACCTGAATATTTTTTCAAAGATTTTATGAGTTCTGGCTGAAGCATAAGGCGCATATAATGCTCTTTTTTGCAGATTTTGACAATATCACCTGTATTTTACAAGACGCATCACGGCTGCGGATAATTTTTGATATAAAAACTGTTTCCCTTATGCATTTTGACATCTTTTTTGAGTCTGGCAAGCTCTTCAGACAACAGAATACTGTTTGAAAAATGTCTGCCTGCATCACGGATTCCTGCTATGGAAAGCGATATCAGCGGGAAATTCTCTATAACTCCGTGACGGTTTTCCGCAGTAATATATCCCTTCTTAAAATCTTCATGGGTATAATAGGCAGACCGGTCCGCGTTAAATTCCCTGATCACATCGGCACAGTACTGTTCAGGATTTCCTGCGGTAAAGACAGCCACAAAATCATCACCGCCGACATGACCTGCAAACTGGTCCGGAGGAAGGCTTACCGTCATAATCTGCGCAAGGGACTGTATGATGCTGTCGCCTTTTTCAAATCCGTATACATCATTATATGCCTTAAAATTATCAATATCCACATACAGCACGCAGTATGATAGTCCGGAAGAAACACAACGTGAAAGCATCTGATTTATAATAATATTTCCCGGAAGCCCGGTCAGCGGATTCTGGCACCGGGCACTTGCAACCTGTATTTCATTCGATTTAAGCAGCAGGTCACGGACAGTAACGGTTCCCAGATATTTTCCATTTCTGGTAACGACAATAAAATCATACAACCTGTCCATATTGCGTTCCATAGCCAGTTCGGAAACCGTACTCACCGGCATCCGGTAATCAGCAGAAAAAAAACTGCGGTCCATCAATATCGAAACCGGTTTTCTTTCATACAGCGTAAAACCATAACGCCCGCTCATATTCAGAATCAGCTTGTTTCTGGTTATGATCCCCTGTACACTGCCGTTTTGTACAATACAGTATCCGAAACAGTCCGGATCTTTTCTGATCCTTTCGTATACCGTTTCAACCTTCATATCAGGCGGCAGTGTCGCTGTCTCCGTACAAAGATTGGCAATATAGACTTCTGTCGGCAGATTACTGTTTATATGATTTTTTCTGCGGTTCGTTTCAATAATCAGCTGATACGCTTCTTTTTCAAGCACATCAGTCTGTTCCGACGGTTTCTGGAGGTAATCCCCCTGGGCATAGGTAATCCCCAGATCAATCAGATCTATCAGTTGTTTCCGGTTTTCAACACCTTCAGCGATACTGGAAACTCCGGCAATCCGGCAGAACTCTGCAACGCCTTTTACAAAGGCCCGCGCAAAAGAATCAGAATCAAACATTCTGATGACAGCCGGCGGAAGCTTGATATACTGCGGATGGGAAGCACAGAAAAAATTAAACTGATATCCGCAATCATTATTACCAAACGACACCGCAAACTGCTGTGTTCCAGCCTGAAAAAAATGGAAAGGACCTGTTTCAAATACGATGTTTCCTGCCGTCCGCCCCTGCAGGAATCTGTAGTCCGCCAGAATATCCGGATTGACAGGCAAAAAAAGTTTCTGATCACCCGCATGATTCTGATAACGGAAGAACGCTTCCAACGCAAACATTCCGGTACCGGAATCCGGCTGGCCGCAGCCTGCGGGCTTGCACTGCCTGCA
>DCFS01000227.1 GCA_002319875.1 Treponema sp. UBA1798
TTATAAGTGGCATCTTTCTGTATATTGATTCATATTTTTGTAAGGAGTAAGACAGAATGAAAAATAGTACTTATCCTGGTATGTATGTGCAGTCCGCTTTTATCAGAAAGCTGAAAAGGGATTCTGTTCCCTACTTATTGCTTGCACCGGTTATTCTTTTTATCGTGCTTTTTATGTTATGGCCTATTATTAATGTATTTACCATGAGTTTTGAGGCCTATAAAGCTACAAAAATATTTGCACGACATTTTATTGGCTTTGCCAATTATATTACAGTTTTAACAAAGGACCCTGTTTTTATAAAGACTCTGAGCAATACCGCAACCTGGGTATTTGTCAGCGTTATTTTTCAGGCTGTCCTTGGGTTCTGGCTTGCCTGGCTGTTGTGTAAGAATTTCCATGGACGCGGGGTTATCCGTGCACTGGCTCTGGTTCCATGGGCCGTGGCCGGTATTATGGTCGGTATTATCTGGTCTCTTATTCTGGGAGAATCATATGGCTTGCTTAATGACGTGCTGAAGCGGCTTCATATTATTTCTATGAATATTTCATGGTTTTCTACCGGAAGGCTGAGTATGTTTGCTGCTGTACTGGCAAATATCTGGCGTGGAATCCCTTTCTTTACGATAAGCTTTATGTCGGCACTGGCTGCCATTCCTGATGATTTGTATGAAGCAGCTCACATCGATGGTGCCAATTCCGTGACAGCTCTGTTCAAAATTACTATTCCCATGATCCGTGATACCGTCATTTTAACCACTCTGCTGCGTGCCATCTGGACGTTTAATGCTGTCGATCTGATTATCAGTCTGACGGACGGCGGCCCGAATCGTTCTACTACGACCCTTGCCCTGTATATCATGAATAAATTTACCAATGAGTTCAATTATGGGTATGCATCAACCCTGGCAGTTATTGCCACGCTTATGATGATGGTTCTTGCCTTTGTTTATATTAAATCCGGAAAACTCGGGAAAGAGGAAGTCGCATAATGAATGCAAAAACAAAAATCGTTTGCAGGCAGTTTATTTTTCTGATTATTCCGCTGTTTGTGTTTCTTGTTGTTACCCTGTTTCCTTTTTACTGGATCTTAAATACTTCACTGAAGGGATCCCGGGAAATTTTTAATATCCCTATAAAATACTGGCCATCGCATCCGTCGTTCGAAAATTATACGTATCTTTTCAGAAATCTGGGGTTCAATACTTATTTTCGTAACAGCGCAGTTGTTTCTGTCAGTACGACATTGCTCGTAGCTTTTCTGTCTCTGCTTGGTGGCTATGCTATGAGCCGTTACAAATTCCGAGGTAAAAGTGCTGTCTATGTTCTGCTGCTTGTAACACAGATGCTTCCGGCCGTGGTTCTGATGATTCCTTTGTTTCGGACAATGAATTATTTGGGACTGATCAATAACCTGTTATCCCTGATTCTAATATGCACCTGTACAAATCTGCCGTTCTGTATATTCCTCATGATGGGATATTTTAATGCCATTCCGAAAGGGCTGGAAGAAGCGGCACGAATAGATGGTTGTTCTCTGCTGGGTGCTATATTCAGAATTCTGCTTCCCGCTATGTCTCCGAGCATTGTTGCAACAGGTGCGTATGCTTTTATAAACAGCTGGAATGTATATGTATATGCTATTGCTTTTATCACTGATAAAAAATGGTATACGCTTCCGCTCGCTTTGAACGTTTTTCAGGGGGAATTCGGAACAGAGTACGGTCAATTAGCTGCCGGATGCGTTATATCTCTTATACCTGTCATTATTATTTTTGCTTTTATCCAGAAGCATCTGTCGGGCGGTTCAACAGCCGGCGCAGTGAAAGGATAAGCAGAAATGAAAAATAAATTAAAGGAGTGTTAGTATGAAGATGAAAAGAATTTTAACAATGTTGTCAGTACTTTGTATTGCAGGCATTTCCCTTACAGCTTGTAAGGGAAATGGAAAACCATCAGGAGAACGCAAAACGATTAATTTCTGGTATCATTCCGCTGATACGGTAACGGATTCTTATTTCAAAAATCTGTTTGAAAAACTGAATAAGGAACAGGATAAGTATACCTTTGTCTATACCAGCTTTGCTTTTGCCGATTTTCAGGACAAGTTCCAGATGGCAGTTACTACCAATACCTTACCGGATGTTGTAAGTTTGGGATTTAATAATATAACAACATTCGTAGCGCAAAAGTCTCTGCTGCCGTTAAATGATTATACATCGCAGATTGCAGATTTTGATAAAATCGATAAGTCTTTATTGTCCGGTATCAAGGAATTAAATAAAGGAACGATTTACGGAATCCCCTTTGCATATAATCAGGAAGTAGCATGGTACAATACTGGAGCTTTCAAGGATAAAGGTATAAATAAAGCTCCTGCTACTCAGTCAGAATTTCTGGAATTGTGTAAAAAGTATGCAGACAGAAAAAACGGTAAATATTTTTACAGTATGCGCGGGGTTCGCCCTTATGACAGCATGCTGGCATGGCTGTTCACGTATACGGATGGAGACGGTTATAAAGGAAGCTGGTTCAACACCGAGGGGAAATGTATTCTCAGGGACGATCCTTTTGCAGAAGCTCTTGATACCTATGCAAATCTTTACAAAAAGAACCTTGTATCAGGCAACAGTATCAATAATAATTTTTCAGAAGTTGTTGCAGAATTCGGTTCCGGTGTCTCGATGTATATTATCCATAATTCCTCTTCCGAACCTACCCACCGGAAAAATCTGGGTGAAGGCAATTTTGAAGCAGCCCGTGTTCTGGCAAATGACAAGGGGCATTATTTCGCTTCCGGACTGCAGCCGAATGTTTATTGTGTAACCAATCTGGGGGGCAAGCACGATTATACAGGTGCATTTATGCTGCTTTCTTACCTTACAAATGCGGAAAATGAAGGGGAAATGTGCCATGCTGTTGGCCGGATTCCCTGTAACGTGGATGTTACAAATCAGGACTGGTATAAAAATAATAAGAATATGATGCTGTATGCCAGCTACCTTACAGATCCTGATTACTTCCAGATCCAGAATCCTTACTGGTTGTCCGATTTCTCTACCTTTATTACGGATACCATGACAGCCGATTTTCAGGCTGTTCTGCTCGGTAAAATAACGAGTAAAGCATGTCTTGAGAAATGGGCCGATATGATTGATCAGTATCAGACTGAATATCTGCAGGAAAAATAAGATAGCGTTTTCTCATTGCAGCGGACAGGTATGATATTCCTGGCGGAAAAAACTGTCCGCGGTATTTCTGAAACGATATGAATATACAAATAATATTCTCTGCATAAAATATCTTTCTGTTGAAAACAGAAGGCTGGGAAAATGATTTTCGAAGAATACATAAAAGAATATGCTAAAAAATTTGACCGCCTGGAACGGAATATGTGGAATTATGAAGACGGTTGTGTACTGGTAGGGCTTCTCGCATTATATGCTGCAACCGGTGATAAATTTTATTTTGACATTGTCCGCCGTTATGCCGACCGTTATATTTTACCGGATGGAACAATCCGCCTTTACACCGGCTGTGAATATAACCTTGATTACATTCTTTCCGGCCGCATATTTTTTACACTTTTTGCATATACCCATGAAGAACGGTTCCGGCTGGCTGCAGATACGCTGATGGCGCAGCTGGAAAACCAGCCTCGTACTTCCACAGGAAGTTTCTGGCATAAAGGCATTTACCCGAATCAGGTCTGGCTTGACGGGTTGTATATGGCATTGCCGTTTTATACGGAATATGAAAATACGTTTGGAAGTGGAAAAAAATATCAGGACATCCTGCTGCAGTTTCAAAATGCCCGCGCGTATCTTTATGATGATACTAAGAAATTATATTACCATGCGTGGGAGGAAACTAAAACTGTTTTCTGGGCGGATAAAACAACAGGACGTTCTCCGAACTTCTGGACACGGGCTGCCGGCTGGTACCTTATGGCCCTCGCGGATGTTTATGAGCTGGTACCCGACTCTCAGGCCGAGATAAAAGCGTCTCTTTCCGTGCTTTGGAAAGAAGCAGTGGATGGAATTCTGATTTATCAGGACAGGGCCACCGGTCTTTTTTTTCAGTTGACAGCGCTTCCGGAGCAACCGG
>DCFS01000184.1:0-3923 GCA_002319875.1 Treponema sp. UBA1798
GCCGTATTCGACGGAAGGCAGTTCTATAAAATAAAATACCGTCACCGGAATACCGTTGTGGCTCCGCTCCTGTCAGACCGGCAGTATGAAGAAAAGGAAAACTCACTGACCAGAACGCTGGTTCCCGATTTCAGCGATATCGACTTTTCACAAAGCCCGCGGCTGGCAGACGATACAAATCCCATGCACCGGATCTGGTCTGACGGCGCGTGGCTTAAGGCATACCTTGCCTACGGCTGCTACTGGCACCGGTGTGCATTCTGCGACACGACGCTCGAATACGTATACGGATACTGCAGAACCGATGTACGGACTCTGTTCAGCGGATTACACGCACAGGCGGAAAAAGCGGGCGTATACGGCATCCACTTTGTCGACGAAGCCTGTCCGCCGGTGGCTCTGCAGGAATTCGCCCTTGCAAACTGTGCGGCAGACAGGCCGGAACAGAATCAGCACAAACTGACTTTCTGGGGAAATATCCGTTTCGAAAAGACATTTTCACGCGATCTTGCAGATCTGCTCTCCTGCGGTGGTATGACAGGAGTTTCCGCCGGCATTGAAATAGCAACAGGCAGGGGGCTTTCAGCCGTTAATAAGGGAACCGATATGGAGCATATTGTCGCGGCCTGCGCCGCATTCAAGGAAGCGGGTATTCTGGTACACGGATACATGATATACGGCTTTCCGGGACAAAACGCACAGGATCTTGCTGATTCCATGGAAACACTCAGACAGATGTTCGCTGCAGGCCTGCTGGATTCAGCGTTCTGGCATAAATTTACGCTGACCCGTCATTCCACCGTATTCAGGGAATGGCAAAACGGAATGCATCCGGATCTGAAACCGCTCGGCCTTGATAAAGACCGTTTCGCGGAAAACGACATCAGGTTCGAAGGCGAAGAAAAAAGTGAAAAATACGGTGTTCCTCTGAACACCGCTGTCGAATGCTGGATGCACGGCAGTCAGATTGAAAAAAAAATCCAGGACTGGTTCGACTTCAGAATGCCACCTCCGTCCATTCCGCGCACTTACATCGCAGGTATGACGGCGGCATACGAACAGCAGCGCGACAGCGCATTTTCGTCCGTGCCCTGTGAAAATGACGGCAGCAGGTATGTGTGGCTGGGGGGCAGCATACTTCTATCCGGTGGTACTGAACAGGAAAAAGAAAAAAAACAGTTATGCTGGGAATATATGGGCGACATGCTGTATGCCGGTGTACCGGCCCGGCAGGCTGCAAACATCGTACACCTGCTGGAAAGTATTTATATAAAAAACGGCACACCCGGAGAAGGAAGCAGACTGACCGCTCAGCTCGGTAAAACACTGTTTACGGAACTGAGGGGAAAAGGTCTGTGCCGCCTGCTGTAACCGCAGCCGGCAACTGCCGTCTGCAGTGTGCCGCCGTCCGGTTATGTCTCGCAGCAGATTCAGTGCCCCGGCAGATACTCCGGGAGCCGTGCAGACTTTACTTTTTCAGTGAGACCGACTTTACAATTCCCATGACATCTTCCGCAGTCTGTGCCGCAAGAACTCTGGCAATGGTATCATTTTTTTCCAGTACACCGCTGATCGCTGACATAATCTGCATCTGGGGTGATTCACCCTTTCTGGGTGAAGCAATCATGATAAAGATTTTAGACGGCTGTCCGTCGAGTGCGGAAAAATCAGTCCCGTCTTTTTTTATTCCCACTGCAATGCAGATGTCCTTTACGCCGTCGGTTCTTGCATGGGGAATCGCAATGCCTTTTTCAAGGCCGGTACTCATAATAGTCTCCCGGGCAGTAATATCTGACAATACCAGAGACCGGTCGGTAACCTTGCCTGACTTTTCAAGCAGCGTAACCAGTTCCTCAAGGATCTCCTGTTTTGTCGTTCCCTTCAGTTCACACGAGATGGTATTTTTATTCATAACCTTGAGCAGCACAGGTTCAACTCTGTTTTCAGGAGAGGCAAGCCCTGTCTGAAGCGATACCGTTGCATGAAGCGCTTCGAGCGTCTGGAGTGATTTATTGAGACGGAGCAGAACTTCATATATCTCGCCCTTTACAAATCCCATATCTTCCTTAGCTGTTTCGATCATAACGACACTGTCCGTTTCAGTAATGGAAAGCGATACATTCCCCTTGCGGGCCTGGGAAAGTCCGTCGGTGATATTCATCATCTGCACATAAAAACCTTCAGAGCGGAGATCCTGAAGGAACATATCGATCACAAGATCGGCGATTTCATCATCTTTGAAGTCCCATACGAACTGCTGGGCTTCTGCTGCCTTTGTATCTTTACGTGTTCCCTGACCTTTCAGTTTGAGCGTAACACTTAAAAGCGGCGGCGCAAAAATTGTCGTAAGCAGCGTCATCAGAATAACGACGCCAAACAGTTCCTGATTGACGATACCGGCAGTCAGTCCGATACCGGCGATAATAAGTGCAACTTCTCCACGCGGGATCATTCCGGTACCGATACGAAGTGCACCTCTGAAGTTAAAACCGAGTCCGAGAGAAGGACCGCCGCATCCGATTACCTTTGCAAGCACCGCTGATACGGTGTAAACTGCCCCGAATACAAGCACCTCCCTGTTCATAAGTGCACCGAGATTGACGCTCATACCCATAACGGCAAAAAATATCGGTACAAAGAACTTATACAGGCCATGGATACGTTCCTGGATAACAGGAGCTATGTCGGTACTTGAAAGGGCAAGCCCTGTCGTATAGGCACCGATGATCATTGCAAGTCCCTGCTTTTCAAAGATACCGGCGAGAACCAGTGCGACGCCGAATGCGGCGATGGAAAAATCAAATGTACCGCCGAACAGTTTTACGAAACGGGCAATATACTTTGAAAAGAAAATACAAAGAGCTGTAAAAACAAGCCAGATGGCAAACGCCCTGAAGGCTATCATGCCGATCTTTGCCCCGGAAAGAGCCGCTCCGCCGGACAAAGCCGAAACGATTCCCATAACGACCGCAAGGAGAACAATACCGAGGACATCGTCGAATACTGCTGCTGCAAGGATGGTGACACCTTCAGGTGAATCCATTTTTTTCTTATCGGAAAGAATACGGGCCGTAATTCCGACGGATGTAGCTGTCGACATAATGCCGAGAAACAGGCTCCTCACATCCATAAAGCCTGTGTGCAGCATAACCATCGAACAGAAATCTCCGAACAGGAAAGAAAACGCCACACCGCCGAATCCGACGATACCGCCCGTTACCGAATACTTGAGAAACAGTGTAAGGTCCGTTTCTATACCGGAGGCAAAAAGAAGAATAATGGAGGCAAGCGAAGAAAAGGAATACAGCTCGGGGCTTACCGCCAGTGATTCGGAATTAAGAGGGAATATGCCGTGAGGAAAACCGGGAAGTCCCAAACCTCCCAGCGCATATGGTCCTATGACAATACCGGCGACAAGTTCGCCGAGAACAGAGGGAATGCCTATTTTAACAGCAAGCTTCCCGAATATACGTACCGCGAAAATAATGACAGCAAGTTGAAAAACCAGAGAAGTTACAATCTCCGTAATATTCTCTTCCATAAAACACCTCCAGGTAAAGGAAAAACAGGAATACTCCCGGCTGTTACCATTCAGGTACAGCAAGGCACCTGCTGAAATTGCAGCAGCAAAATGGCAGGCCCTGGAATATTTTGCATCTACTACCTTATTCCGAATAGCTTACCATTTATTACTAATATTTTCAACAAAAAAAGAAATTGAAAAACTTCTATATAAAGACTCTATATCAGTGACACAGAAAAAACAGGGAAAAGGGATTGATATTTTTCCGGCACAGGCCTGCTGAGCGCTGATTAAGTTATCGTGATTCAGTCAGCGTATCCCTGGAATTTATTTGACAAACAGCATAACCGGATATACACTTCAAATATGTTAAACGTACATTCTAATAGTATAACAAATA
>DCFS01000184.1:4188-10253 GCA_002319875.1 Treponema sp. UBA1798
ACTAAACTTAATACATTCAGGAGGTTTTATGAAATTAATAACACGAATTGCAATGGCGTCTGCCATGCTTTTTGTCAGCGTAAACATGGTTTTTGCTGCTTCAAAAAAGGCGACAAAATTAAGTTTCTGGACATTTCAGGAGTTGCACAGCGGATTCATGAAGGATGCTGCAGAAAGCTGGAATAAACTGCATCCTGATGAACAGGTTGATCTGCAGGTCAGTGTACTCAGTTATGATGATCTGCATAATAAGCTGCTTATAGCGCTACAGTCAGGCAGAGGAGCACCTGATATCTGTGACATTGAGATTGGAAAATTTGCAAACTACCTTAAGGGGAAAAAACCGGGACTTGTACCGCTTAATGACGTTATTGCTCCGGAAAAAGATAAATTTATTATCGGACGTTTTAACAGTTATAAGAAAGGTGATAATTACTACGGCATCGACTATCATGTAGGTGCAGCAGTCATGTATTACAATAAGGAACTGCTTGATCAGGCTGGTATAAACCCGGATAAGATTGTTACATGGGATGACTACTATAATGCCGGTAAAATTGTAAAAGCAAAGACCGGAAAACCGATGTGTACAGTCGAATCAACAGAACACTGGTCCTTCTATCCGCTGATCGTCCAGCAGGGCGGTGATTTTCTTGACAAGAACGGAAAGGGTGTTCTGGACAGCGAAGTCAACGTAAAAACTCTCGAGTTTCTTAAGAAACTCGTAGATGACGGTGTTGCCGTTATTGCTCCCGGCGGCTACCATCATTCTGAAGAGTACTGGGCTTTTATGAACAACGAAGGTGCAGCAAGCGTCTGGATGCCGTTATGGTATATGGGACGTTTTACCGCATACATGCCGAAACTTAAGGGAAAGATGATCGTCCGGCCCCTTCCTGTATGGAAGCCCGGAGAAGCCCGTTCTGCAGGTATGGGAGGTACAGGAACGGCGGTCACGGTACAATCAAAATATCAGAATCTGGCGAAACGCTTTCTGTTCTATGCAAAGGGATCAAAGGAAGGTTCTATCAAGACATGGACCAAGCTTGGCTTTGATCCTATCCGCTGGGACGTCTGGACAGATCCTGCAATGAAAGCTCCCAATGAATATACGGCTTATTTCGGTACAGGAGTTTTTGATATGCTTTACAGCATCAAGGATGAAATTCTTGGTATCAATGTCGGCGAAAAGTTCCCGCTTGCACAGACACTGGTACAGAAAAACGTTATGTTCAAAGTCCTCGGAGAAAAAAGTATGACAGCGCGCGAAGCGCTGACTGCTGCCAATAAACAGCTTAATGCGGCAGAATAATATGCTTTCTGTTTTCCTTTAACGGGTCCGTCCCGTAAGTTCCACTTACGGGACGGCTTTCCTGGTTTGAACAACGCAGCTTTGTTGTCTGAAATGTCCAAAAACCTGTTTTTGGACACACGGAGTTTATAAAATGATAAACCAAAAAAAAATCCAGTTTATAACAGAAAAAAATGCACCGTGGATTTTTGTGTCTCCTTTTCTCATTTCATTTGCAGTGTTTACCGTGTATCCGCTTATTTCTACCGTAATTATGAGTTTTCAGGATATTGCCGGGTTTGACGATACAACATTTATAGGTCTTAAAAACTATAAAAACTTATTAAACACTCAGTTCTATACGGCTCTTGCAAACAGTACTGTATATACTATCTGGACACTTATTATTCTTATTCCGCTGCCCATGTTTCTTGCTGTTCTTATCAATTCAAAGACAACGGCATTAAGGAATTTTTTTAAGTCATCTTTTTTTCTGCCGGCTCTTACTTCTGTCGTAGTGGCAGGGATCTTTTTCAGATATGTATTCAGTGCCCAGGAAACGGCACTGATAAATACTATTCTTATTAAGATCGGAGCGAAACCTCAGAAATGGTTGTTTCAGCGCGGTACTACCATGTTCGTTCTGGTTCTGTTCTGTACATGGAGATGGCTTGGTGTAAACATCATTTACTTTATATCAGGTCTTAACGCCATACCCCAGGAACAGTATGAAGCGGCAGTTATAGACGGGGTAAATGCCTGGCAGAAGTTCTGGTACATAACCGTGCCGAATCTTAAACCGGTAACAGTTTACGTGCTCACCATAAGTATTTACGCCGGGTTTGCTATGTTTGCAGAAACATACACGTTGTTTTCTTCTGCAGCGTCTCCGGGCGATATCGGCTTGACGCTGGTCTCGTATATTTATCTGGAAGGATTTAACTACGCTCACCTGGGCATGGGATCCACAATCGGTGTTGCACTGTTCATAATCATAATGATTATTAATATCATACAACTCTATTTTACCGGTGCCTTTAAAAAGCAGGGAGAAAATTGACATCATGTATAACCATAAAACAAATGTCATAATAGCAGAAACCGCAAAATATATTGTACTGCTTATTATCGCCTGTTTTACACTTACTCCGTTCCTGTTCATGATTCTTTCGTCATTACGGCCCGGCAGTGAAATGGTTCAGAACGGTCTTACCGTGAATCTTGATTTTAGTACTATGACGCTGCATAATTTTCATGCATTGATTAATTATAACAGCGGATTATACTTTTTATGGTTCAGAAATAGTATTATGATTACGGTACTGCAGACTGCTCTCGCTATGTTGTTCTGTTCTATGGTAGGCTACGGACTTGCCGTATATGATTTCCCCGGCAGGAATATTATATTCGTGCTTGTTCTTGCGGTAATGATGATTCCTACGGAAATACTGATTCTGCCGCTATTTAAACTTACGATATTTATGAATATTATAGATACCAAAGCCGGTGTTATACTGCCGTTTATTGTGTCTCCGTTCTCTGTGTTTTTTTTCAGACAGTATGCCATGGGTATTCCGCATGATCTTATTGATTCCGGACGTATAGACGGTTGTAACGAGATCGGTATTTTTTTCAGAATTATAAGTCCGGTTATGCTGCCTGCATTTGCGTCGATCATGATCCTTCAGGCTATGAACAGCTGGAACGCATTCGTATGGCCGCTTATAGCGCTGCGTTCCGACGAACAGCTCACACTTCCGATCGGACTTATGTCGCTGCTTACGCCGTATGGTAACAACTATGATGTACTTCTGGCAGGATCGGTAATTTCAATTATACCGATTATTATTCTGTTCTTATTAAATCAAAAGGCATTTATTACGGGCCTTACCGTGGGAAGCGTAAAAGGTTAATAATATGAAAAAAACAACAATACTTATAGACAAAACACTTGTTATTGCAGAAACGGATGACCGTTTATTCAGTTCTTTCATCGAACATCTGGGACGTGCTGTGTATACGGGTATCTACGAGCCGGGACATCCGGCAGCAGACGAGCAGGGATTCCGTACTGATGTAATTGATCTGGTTCGTGAGCTTGGGGTTGATTTGGTCCGTTATCCGGGGGGAAATTTTGTTTCCGGATACAACTGGCGGGACGGCATCGGCCCGCGCAGTCAGCGTCCCAGAAAACTTGATCTGGCATGGCATTCAATAGAACCCAACCAGATAGGTATAGACGAATTCTACGACTGGACAAAAAAATCAAATACAAAAATCATGGGTGCGGTAAACATGGGAACAGGTACGCCGAAGGAAGCAGGCGAACTTGTAGAATACTGTAATTTCCCGGGAGGTACCAGTCTGAGTGACCTCCGCAGGCAAAACGGGCACGAGCAGCCGTACGGTATAAAAACATGGTGCATCGGAAACGAAATGGACGGCTCCTGGCAGATCTGTCATCTCGATGCAGACGAGTACGGCAGGAAGGCACGTGAAACAGCCAAAATACTTAAATGGATAGACAAAAATGTCGAGCTGGTTGTGTGTGGCAGCGCAAGTTCCACGATGCCTACGTATCCTGAATGGGACCGTACCGTACTTGAATATACGTACGACAACATAGATTTCCTTTCTCTGCACCGGTACTACGAAAATTTTGGTAATGATGAAGATTTTCTTGCATCGTTTGTTGATATGAACAGGTTTATTAAAACCGTAGCCGGAACCGCAGATTATGTAAAGACACAGAAGCGCTCAACAAAGACGGTGAACCTTTCGTTTGACGAATGGAACGTCTGGTATCAGCAGAATCAAAAGGAACATGACTGGATGGAAGCTCCTGAAATACTGGAAGACCACTATTCGCTACTGGATGCGCTTGTGTTTGCAGGCCTTGGTGTAACGCTTATTAACAACTGTGACCGCGTAAAAATAGCATGCCTTGCCCAGCTGGTTAACGTAATAGCGCCGATCTTTACAAGAAAAGGCGGCGGGGTTATTAAACAGACCATATTCTATCCGTTCAGGGATCTTTCAGTAAATGCACGGGGCACGGCCCTGCTGCCGATTGTCAGGACAGGCACGATAGAAACCCGTTACGGAGCTTCTCCTGTTATCACTGCAGCAGTTGTGGTGGACCGCAGCGGGAAATCTGTTCACGTTTTTTGTCTCAATACAGGCAAAACCGATGTACACTGTGTGGAACTGGATATGTCAACATTCGGCAGGCCTCAGCTGACAAAATGGCAGGAACTTTCCGGCAGTGATTTGAATGCTAAGAACATGTTTGAAACACCGGACGCTGTGGTTCCGCACCTGAACGACGCCGGAAAGATCAATGCAGCAGAAAAAAACGGTGTGTTTACCATGAATATACAGCCGCTTTCGTGGAATATTCTGACATTCAGTATATAAACGATAATCCCGCCCTGAGGCCGGATATGTTATTCCCTAAAGGCATTGCAGCCGGTTTTGATCTCTCCGCGCGGATAACGGTCAGTCAGTAAAAATGGAACGGACTTTTATGTTCTGGTTGTAGTTTCCGAATCCTTTGCCAAACAAGGTGCATCCTCCCGTATGTCTGGCATTTTCGGGAACTGCAATCCGGAACGATATTGTTGAACCGGGTTCAAGGTTCAGTTCGCTTATGCGGGTACCGGATATTCTGCCGCCGTCCACAAACGCACCCTGTCTGGTTACCGTAAGCAGCTTAAGCAAACCGTACGAATTCCAGTTCGGATCCCACCATCCGGGAGTAAAAAGACCTTTTTCTCCTCCAAAGTCGCCGGGGCTTGTCCAGAACCCCAGCTGCACTCCATTAACGGAAAAGTAAATATCAGACGGCCAGTTGTTGCAGTAGCCGGGAGCTTCCGAACTTATTTCAAATGAAAACTGGAGTTCCGTAATCGTCTGACCCTGCTCCAGATAGTTGGGTATGCGGTATTCTACAAAACCCTTCGTGAACCAGAGGATCGTTGCTTCCATTGCTTCCGGAGCGGCAAAGTAACGGGGATCGTCTATTTTTCCTATGAGCGAAGTGCGTGAAGCAAGACCGCAGGTTGGAGAGATCTGATACTGTGTAAAGTGTCCTATCGGAATTTCTGTTTCAAATACCCGGTCTGTTTTTGAGGAAGAAAGCAGGTTTATCATAAACTGATAGTCTTTAATCATGCAGTTCTTTTGCGACCCGCGCAGACCGGGGGAATACACGTATTCGACAAGCCCGGCATCCTCAAGGATCTTCATATTGTGCGTAATGGCACCATTCGTAATGTGAAGAGCTGCTGCCAGTTCCTTATAGTTTATGTCTCTGTTCTTAATTATAAGCTGCAGCATTTTCACACGAGTCTCTGATTCAAGTGCATGACTTACCGTAACAATGTCCTGTATGGACTCTATACTACGCATACAACTATTATAATGAATGGTAAACTAATAATCAAATGAGACGTTTTCAAAAATCTGTTAACTTTTGGAAAGTGGCTCTATTACTTTTGATAACAGTACCGAATTTCACGGATATAGGACACCCGAAGAAAAAAGTTCTTCCCTCGTCTGTTATTTTGCCGTTCCGTCGCTTTATTCATCATTGAGCAGCCCTATTTTTACATATTTTTCCATCAATTCATAAATATCTTTTTTGTCACTATCTCTCCGGATGCCGACAGCTACAATAATTACTATAACGTCTTCTTCATTGATCTGATATATAATTCTGTACCGCTGTCCGACTGATCGTATTGAACGGTATTCTTTTAAATTGCCTTTTAGT
>DCFS01000184.1:10525-12014 GCA_002319875.1 Treponema sp. UBA1798
TTGCTTTCCAACTTTCATTGGATTATTTTTTAATAGTTCTATTTTTTCGATAACTTGCTTTTGAGATTTTGAATCTAAAGTTTTTATATATTCTGCTGCAATTTTTGTCAGTTTTATTTTGTACATTCAAGACTCTTTTTGAAATCTTCAAAATCTACGAGCCCATTGTCTTTTACTTGCGCGATACCCTTCTTTAAGTTCGAAAGCATTTTTTCATCTGCAAGTATTTCTAAGGTTTCTTCAATACTTTCATATGTATCCCATTTCATAAGGGCAAAAACTTCTTTTCCATGGTTTGTGATTGAAATGGTATCATCATAACCCATTTTATTTTCAAGAGAAGTTATTTTCTTACGGGTTTCAGTAATTGTCATTTCCGTGATCATATGTACCTCCTGCATTAAACATAATGTACGTTGAAGTGTACAAATTGTCAACAATATCTTGTACATTTAACCGTATTAATGTACACAACTTATTTTATGCTATCATGCGGAAATAAACAGCTACTGACAGCTTTGTTTTCGTTATTGCTTAACTTCGCTGGCCTTATAGGTATTCGATGGCTCCTACTGATTTTATCTATTAACTTTCTATATTCTTTACTTTCCTTTCAACATATTTATGATAACCATTTTCTTCATAAAATCTTCCCGCATCTTCATTAAATGCATATACTGGTATTTCTATACTCATCAACCCTTGTTCTTTTGCTTTTTCTTCTAAGAATGAAAGCATTTTTTTCCCTATTCCCTGGTTTCTATATTTTTTATCGATAATTAGATCGATCAGTGAAATCATCTTTCTCTCTAAAAGTATATTCGAATTTTCTAGTTTCTTAAAACTTCCTTTCATATATCCAATTATTTTATCTTCGAATGTTGCTACATAAAAATAGGGATAACTGTTAATTTCAAATTCAACAGCTTTTAATTCTATTTCATCTATTTTATGAAACATTTTTGGTAAACTAGTTGCATGAATATTCTGCAACTCTATAAACAAGGGCTTTATCTCTTTTGAATCAGATATAACAGCTTTCCTAATCACTATTTCATCCACAAGCAACCAAGCTTTCTCCTGATCATCATATATTTTCAAAACAAATAATTTTGCATGGTATTATACGTTTTCTTTGCCGCAGACAAAAATCGGCGTAAGACTTGCGTGAAGGACACGTAGCGTTTAGCAAGTTTTATGACAAAACGAATGTCAGGTTGAAAACTGCGTTGGGCACTTTCTTACTTATCACATTCATCAGGTTCTACATCAGGAACTTTTGCCAGTATTTTCTCAACGGCATTTCTGTCCGCGAGTTTTCCTCTCTTTTCCAGATACTCCTCTGTTTCAAGTGCTGCTATTTTTTCTCCAATTGCAGATGATATAAACTGATTTATTGACACATTGTCCGTTTTTGCAATTTCTTTTACCATCGTGTGAACTGAATCCGGAATTCTAATACTTAGTGTACTCATTCTTTTCCTCCTTC
>DCFS01000184.1:12356-12515 GCA_002319875.1 Treponema sp. UBA1798
GTTATAATTTTTTTACATCCTGCATTCATTGCAACTTCCAGAACATGATCATCAAAATAATCCCGTAAATATGGACGCCATAAATAATAGATTCTGGTTTTTTCTCCTATATTGCAGATTATATTTATAACTGTTTCTATCTCGTCATCACTAAAGATG
>DCFS01000047.1 GCA_002319875.1 Treponema sp. UBA1798
CTTGTCAAGGTCATCAAGACACTTCGAGAGTTCTTTCGGCAGATGCTTTCCGAACTTCGGATAGTGGTTTTCGCGGATGTCCTTTATTTCCTTTTTCCAGCCTTCCCTGTCAACAGAAGTGAGTTCTTTCATTGCTTCTTTAGAGACATTCAGGCCTGTCGTATTGATGGCACCGTCTTTCGGCATATAGCCGATCGGTGTATCAATATAGTTGTCCTTACCATCGCAGCGGTCAAAAATCCATGCAAGGACACGGCTGTTTTCACCGTATCCGGGCCACATGAAATTACCGTTGGCATCTTTCCGGAACCAGTTGACATAGAAAATTTTCGGCAGTTTTTCTTCCGTTGATTTATGACCGATATCAATCCAGTGCTGGAAATAGTCGCCCATATTGTAACCGCAGAACGGCAGCATGGCAAACGGATCCCTGCGGACCTGTCCTACCTGGTCAGAAATAACGGCAGCAGTAACTTCCGAGCCGACGATTGACCCGAGAAATACGCCGTGATTCCAGCTGCGTGCTTCATGTACCAGCGGGACTGTTGAAGGTCTGCGGCCTCCAAACAGGAAAGCGCTGATCGGTACACCGTTCGGATCTTCCCAGTTGGAAGCAATACACGGACACTGTTCTGCCGGAGCCGTAAAGCGGGCATTCGGGTGCGCCATGCACTGTTCCTTATCTTTCGGGTTTTTGTCGTTTGCCGGGCACGGACGTTTGTTTCCATGCCAGTCGACCAGTTCTTTACCTTCAGGTTTGTAACCGATGCCTTCCCACCAGACGTCTCCGTTATCGGTAAGTGCACAATTGGTAAAGATTGTATTTTTTTCTGCAGCGCGCATAGCGTTGTAGTTGGATTCGTCCGAAGTTCCCGGAGCTACGCCGAAGAAGCCGTTTTCAGGATTGATGGCATACAGACGTCCGTCTTTGCCGAACTTCATCCATGCAATATCGTCACCAACGGTTTCCACCTTCCATCCAGGCAGCGTCGGGCGGAGCATGGCAAGGTTCGTCTTGCCGCAGGCAGACGGGAATGCGCCGGTTATGTATTTGACTTCTCCTTCCGGATTAGTCAGTTTCAGGATAAGCATGTGTTCTGCAAGCCAGCCTTCGTCACGGGCAAGAACAGATGCAATGCGGAGTGCAAAGCACTTTTTTCCGAGCAGTGCGTTTCCGCCGTATCCTGAACCATATGACCAGATGGTCCGCTCTTCAGGGAACTGACTGATGTATTTGTGCTCCATATCAGCACAGGGCCATTCGCCGCCGTCTTTTTCACCGTTATTAAGCGGTTTTCCGACAGAATGAAGGCATGGGATAAAAGTTCCGTCCTTTCCGAGAACATCGAGAACTTTTGTACCGACCCGTGTCATGATATCCATATTGCAGACAACATATGCTGAATCTGTAATTTCAATACCGTTTTTTCCGATCGGGGATCCGACAGGACCCATACTGAACGGAATAATATACATGGTCCGGCCATGCATACAGCCTTTATACAGGGCTTTCATAGTTTTTTTGAGCTCGGCAGGATCAATCCAGTGATTTGTCGGTCCCGCATCATCTTCTTTTTTGGAAGCTATGAACGTACGTGCCTCAACACGCGCAACATCGGAAGGAAGTGATCGGAAAAGATAGCTGTGAGGTTTTTTCTTCAATTCTGTGGCAAGTCCGGATGTTACCATTTCTCCCATCAGTCTGTCATATTCCTCTGCTGAACCATCGCAGACATATACGCTGTCAGGCTCACACCATTTCTTCCATTCTTCGACCCATGCTTTGATTTTAGCATGTTTCAAGTCATTGATAGTCATAAGCGCTCCTATGATGCCGGAAGCTTCCCGAAGAGAAGTTCAGGACGACACCCATTGCCTGTCCTGCTTCTCCGTTTCAACCGGTATTACTGTCAAGATAACAAATTTTGCAATTTTGTTCAACAGAGGATATCCTGTTTCCCCGCATGCTGATTATTTATATGTTGACAGAAAACTGTGTATGCATGTAAAATTATATGACATTTGGGGAGTAGTTACCCGATGCAGAATCAACATACCCGGCTGCGTGCCTGGTTCTGCAATCCGGCATTCGTGCCGGCTGACAAGACCTTTTGTCCTGGATTTTTCTGTTGAAATGTCCCGGATAAAAGGTCTTTTTTTATAAGGGAACCTCTAAAAACTTCAGTTTTTAGAGGTAACTCTGAAAGTGCGATGTTTTAAGTTGCGATATTACAGCGGCTTAAAACTCGACGGCATTCTCTGAAAAGTCACTAAAAGTGAATTTTCAGAGATGCCCATAACTGGTTTATGGAGAAAAATATGAAGTGGTTTGTGCTGGCAACAGCGGTAGTGATGTATGTATTTGTGATCGTCTTTCCGAAAAGGAAGGCTTTTTTTTCAATCGGAGCTGCACTCCTGCTGTTGATTACAGGTATGATGTTACCCGGCGGTGTTACCCCCGTGCAGGCCGTTACCGGGCTTATAAACTGGAACGTCCTGATGATTTATCTGGGCAGCATGATTATAGCGGCTCTGTTCATTTACTCCCGTGTGCCGACACG
>DCFS01000070.1:0-264 GCA_002319875.1 Treponema sp. UBA1798
AACATCGCACTTTCAGAGTTACCTCTAAAAACTTCAGTTTTTAGAGGTTCCCTTAACAGGAATGATTATGTCAGATGAACTTTCAAAACTTTGTGCTTTTTTAAAAGACAATCGGGCCGCCATGGTGGACCTGGAATCGATCCTTACTCCGGTAAAAGCATTAGCACCGGAAAATGGAGGAGACGGGGAATATGAAAAGGCTGCTGCGCTGACCGCATGGCTTTTGAAGAACGGTCTGTCAGATATACAGCGTTTCGAAGCTCC
>DCFS01000070.1:620-4143 GCA_002319875.1 Treponema sp. UBA1798
CTGGATGTTGTCCCTGCAGGAGAAATATCGTTGTGGAAAACAGATCCCTGGAAGGTCGTTGAAAAAGACGGAAAGCTCTATGGGCGCGGTGTGGAAGATAATCAGCAGGGACTTGTTTCTGCTGTTTTTGCGGCGCTTTCGTTCGTTAAACTCGGTATAAAACCTGCGCATACAGTAAAACTTCTTTTTATGGCAGATGAAGAAGTCGGTTCAGGGTATGGAATCCAGTACCTTTTGAAGCATGAAAACCTGTTCAGAAAAGAGGATGTAATCCTTATTCCTGACGGGGGTGATGCAAAAGGTGAAACGATAGAAATCGCAGAAAAAAATATTCTCTGGTTGCGTATTCATACGATGGGAAAACAGTCTCACGGTTCCCGGCCTGACGAAGGCAGAAATGCATGCCTTGCGGCCTGTGATCTGGCTTTGCGGCTTCATGATCTTGAAAACGTATTTTCAAAACATGATGATCTGTTCGCTCCAGACTATTCGACATTTTCGCCGACGATGAGCCTTGCTAACGTTCAGGGCATCAATATTATTCCCGGAGATGATGTTTTTTATATGGACTGCCGTATACTGCCCTGCTATAAACTGGCGGATGTCCTCAGGGAAGTACAAAAACGCTGTGATGATGTTGAGAAAAAATATAGTGTAAAGATAGAATATGAAACACCGCAGGCGGAAGAGTCTCCTGCTACACCGGTAGATGCACCTGTCGTCGTGATGCTTTCGGAAGCGCTGAAGAAAGTTCATGGGATTACAGCAAGAACTATCGGTATCGGCGGCGGAACAGTTGGAGCTTATCTGCGTTCAAGGGGTTACAATGCTGCGGTTTGGAGTACTATGGATGAGACCGCCCATTCACCAAATGAATACTGCATTATTGATAATATTATTGCAGATGCGCAGACTCTTTCTTCCCTGATGCTCGAATAATCAGGATAACGGAGGCTTTATCATGAAAGGCTGCATACGAAAGCGGATATTTTGTCTTAAGCTTGTTGTTTTTTCCCTGTTGTTTATGTCATGTGCTACGATGGCGGATTTTGATTTTTCTGCAATAGACAGTTCAATTCGCAGAAGCGATTATGCGGCAGTATATACGGATCTTCAGGCAGGCAGCAGTAAACTTTATTCAAAGAATGATCTTGTTCTCGAAGATCTTGATAAGGGGTTAATTTCCCATTATGCAGGCGAATCCGACCGCTCGAATAAAGAGCTTTCCGATGCGGAGCAGAAAATTCGTGACTATTACAGCAAAAGCGTAACACAGACAATTACTTCTTTTGTCGTAAACGATACGGTAAAAGATTACAGTGGCGAGACATATGAGGATATTTATACGAATATCTTCAAAGGTTTAAACTATCTTTCTCTCGGGCAGTTTGATGAAGCTTTCGTTGAGATAAGGCGTTTTGATAATAAATTGAAGGAGATTACTTCTCAGTATCAGGGGCAGCTGGCAAATGAAAAGAGGCAGCTGTCTTCCGGGGCAGAATCGGTTCCCGCTGTTAATTTGAAATTTCATAATTCCGCGCTTGCCCGGTATATAAGTATGCTGATGTACCGGTCGGAAGGAAATCCTGATGATGCACGTATCGACTATAACCAGCTTAAGGATGCGTTTGTACTCCAGTCTGAGTTATATCATTTCGATGTTCCTCATTCTATAGACGGTGATATTGAAATTCCACGTGGTATGGCCCGCCTGAATATTATAAGCTTTACCGGTCTGGCACCGGTAAAAGTTGAAAACACCGTACGGGTTACAACTGCGGGAACTTATTACAAGCTTGCTTTACCTGAAATGAAAAAACGTGGTTCCCGGATTGCCTATGCAGAAGTTACGGCCTTATCAAAAACAGACGACAGCGCAAGTACCCAGAGAATGGAAAAAATTGAAAGTATTGAGGATATCGCGCTCGACACGTACCAGCAGCATTATGCTCTGATTTTTACAAAGACTCTTGCCCGGTCTATTGCAAAAGCTGCAACGACCGCTGTCCTGAATGACCGTTCTCAGAATGAGCAGGGGTCGGCTGCCGGTTTATTCAGCCTTCTGTCGCTGGCATCAGCTTTAACCACTGAAGTAACTGAACGTGCGGATGTGCGTACAAGCCGTTATTTTCCGGCTGCGGCTTCTGTTGCAGGTATGAATCTTGTTCCGGGAACCTATGATATATCCGTAAAATATTATGATGACCATGGTACTGTTGTTGCGGAAAGGAAATTTCCGGACAGGGCGATTTCCTCACAGGCTCTGAATCTTGTAGAATCCGTCTGCCTGCGTTAAAATCCATCCCTCTGCTTTTTTCTTCTGCCCTTCTATCTGACTTTGAAGAAAAGTCCCAGTAATGCAACGGTGATAAGCAGTTGCATGATCATGAATTTTATCAGAACCTGCGTAGGCGACCATCCATGGTTTTTTCTCATATGATCATGCAGCGGGAATCGTATGGATTCAAAAATGTGTATTTTGAAAAAACGGAGCAATGCAACTTTCATAAGTCCCATACCGCCGTTAACAAATATGATCGACGACGTAGCAAGAATCAGAAAGGGATTTCCTGTAAACATAACGCATGCACCGATATAAAATCCCAGTGCCCTGCTGCCGGCATCGCCCATAAGTACCTGGCTTGGATATGCGTTATGCCATAAATATCCCATAAGTACGCCGGCAAGTGCAAAAGTCATGACTGCCCAGTTTGCGCCGGTTGCTATAGGTGGCACGAGCAGATATGTTGCAATAACTTTGTGTCCAAGTATAAAGTAAAAAATGGAACCGAGTGTTATCAGGGCGATGAGTACCAGTGTACCTGAAAGCCCGTCTACGCCGTCCGTACAGTTTGTGGTATTTATGGATGTCCATAATATTATGGAAGATATCACAATATAAACACCTTCCGGGATATAGACATGATGTGTAATAAACGGAAGCCAGAAATAGATACGTCCGTCAGGGGCTGCTTGCCTGAATGAGTGATAAAGCAGGAATGAAGCCGCCAGGCTTATTATCAGATCGAGAAATCCTTTACGATATTCTCCCCAGCTGGTAATGCTCCGGTCATCGAGAAAACCGGTAAGCATTGTAAGCCATGTAAGCAGAAGAATACCGGTCTGCACTGTATTCATTGGCGTAAAGAGGAAACAGAGAACTACGAATATTGTAATAAATATGCTTCCGGCCCCTGTTGGCTTACCCTTTGCGGCCTCCGCGCTAAGTGTAAACTCCCTGCCTCTGTCTCCGGGAAGAAAACGATAGCATTCAGGCAGCAACCGCTCGGTAATAATGAAACCGGAATAAAGCGCCAGTCCGATCAGTACAGTAAATGACTGCAAAAGACGTGCAGGGCCGAATATATTTTGCAGTAAAGCACCAAGATAATACAGCATAGAACCTCATTGTTAAATCTTCAGATTAGAGCCACGTTTCAAAAGTCTGTTAACTTTTGAAAAGTGGCTTTATAGAATTTTTCAAACCCTTATATTACAACTATTTGAAAAATTCTATCATTAC
>DCFS01000020.1 GCA_002319875.1 Treponema sp. UBA1798
CAGTACGCAGGAACAGAAAAAAACTATAATAACGAGCGGTGCAGACAAAACCATACAGCTGTCAGTTGCAGATACCGCATATCTCGGAATTACAAGCCGTATGCTGGAAATAAAATCTTCAAAACCTGCCGTGCGGTATATGGTAAGTGTTACAGGAGAAAACGGACTGCCGGTGTATGATTCGGTGTACCCCTTTACAAAAACGGATACCGGTAATACGGTACTCTTTTCATTACCAGACTGGCCGCCGGAGGAGCTGGATATTTCCTGGACATCCGCTCCATCTGTCAAGTCTGTAATAAATCTGACAGTTTTCTATGAACGCGATACGAAACCAGATGACGGATATTCTTTTACCAGAGAAACATATTCTTTTCCCGGTACCGCTTCCGACTTACACGGGAAATAATTCATGGAGCCATGGAACGACAAGTGCATCCTGCACATGGATCTCGATGCATTCTTCGCATCAGTGGAGCAGCTGGATCATCCTGAATACCGCAGGAAGCCGGTAATCGTAGGCGGGAAACCCGGAGACAGACGCAGCGTCGTTTCTACGGCATCCTACGAAGCACGCAGATTCGGTGTCCACTCTGCCATGCCTACAGCAAAAGCTTTCCAGCTCTGTCCGGGGGGAATTTTTCTCTATCCGAGAATCGCCCGGTATCACGAGAAATCTGAAGAAGTTATGGCTGTTTTCAGAAATTTTTCTCCGAATATCCTGCAGATATCGGTTGACGAAGCTTTTCTGGATCTCAGCGGAACCGAACGGCTGTTCGGTAATCCGTCTGAAACTGCACGTCGTATCAAGACAGCGGTAAAAGAGAAAACAGGTCTGACCATATCTGTCGGACTTGCTGCAAACAGATACATCGCAAAAATAGCTTCAGGGTTTTCCAAACCTGACGGATTTTATGAAGTGTTACCCGGAAATGAAGAAAAATTTATGCTGTCACTGCCTCTGGAAAAAGTCTGGGGTATTGGAACAAAAACTCTTGACCGGCTTTATAAGGCAGGTTTTAACACAACACGGGATATTCATGAACGCTCTCTTCAGCTGCTTGTAAGTCTTTTCGGTAATGCAACCGGTGCTTTTTTATATAATGCGGTAAGAGGCGGAGAAGTTGAATCATTTGAAGAATCGAAAACACATTCGCTGAGTTCCGAAACCACCTTTGAATTCGATCTGACCGACCGTTATGCGATAGGAACCGCACTCATGGAACTTTCCCATACCGTACAGTTCCGTATGCTCAGGGAACAATTAAACAGCCGTACTATAATGCTGAAAATCCGATATGAAGATTTTACGACAGTAACGATACGGGAAACGGTACAAAAATATATCACCTCTACAGACGATCTTTACAACAGAGCATCCGCGCTTTTCGATAAAAAATATGAGCAGGGACGCGGAATCCGGCTGCTGGGGCTGGGACTCCAGAATATTGAAAAATCTACCGGACAGCAGACCTTTTTCGACTTCGAAGAATCAAAAAAAGGCAAAGTCGAAAAGGCAATACTTGAACTGGAAAAAAAAGATCCTACCATACATATCAGTAAGGCCCGTTTATTTGATACCACGAAACTCATTGTTTTTACGGGACTGCTGATTTCGTTTTTCTGTCTGCTGACAGTTTCTCCGGACGCATTATATGCAGAAGATATGAATGTACTTAATTCCAGTGGCGCCGGTTCAATAGTTTTTGATGAATCTGCACTGACGCCGGCCAACAACTCGCCGGCGTCGCTTTTCCAGTATACCATTCACGATCAGAATATCGAGTTTCTCGCCGACGGATACTGGGAATCGGTAATAAAATCAACTGCAGAAGCCAGTTTCGGTTTCGGTACCCCTTTTGCACTTTCTCCCGGGACTCCGGTATTCAGTCAGAAAGTCGATCTGTCATTGTGGTTTATGGTTAACAGAACCTGGTACTTTGAAGCCGATTTTGCAGACGGGTTTGAAAAGAATACCGTTGCAGCAGGTTATCGTGGTGAGGGAATCGTAAAGGAAGCAAGAATTGCAAACAGGGGCATTACATTTCCGTCAACATATTCAACCGACAAAGTTAACCGCGGAATAGGTGGCGGTAATAATCAGGCTCCAGGCATATCGGCTCATTTAAGTGACGATACAGGGCAAAAATGGTACGGCGATTTTGCTTTCCGTTATGATATGCTGGAATCCCATGATAAAACCTATTATGGTAAAAACAGTGTTTCGGATAACGATATAGAACCTTCAGCATGGCTTACAGGACAGCTCTATGTTCTTCCCGATAAAGATATAACGGCAGATGTTACAGGTGTATACGTCGAGTCGGCAGACGGCAGTTACACGGATCTGCAGGGTCGCACCTATAAAAAACTGTCTGCATCGGAATACAGTATTCTGCCTGCACGCTGCCAGATAATTATTTCAAAGGATGCAGCTGCAGGGAAAAAAAATGGAACCGTTCCCGCCGTTGCATTGCAATTCGGATCGACATCCTCCGCGGTCATAAAAAACGCACTGGGGACATACGGTACAAAAAAAAATCCGGGAAGTGCAGGTTCGTTTCTGGGTAAAATACAACGTTTTTTCGGCTCGAACTCAGAAAACGATGATGCAGTAAAGGTTCCAAATGTTGCATCGTTTTCGTATGGAGGTACGAATTCTCCGGAAAATACCTATACGTCCGGTACGCACAGTGTGCCGGATCCTGCAGGTACCAGGACAGATGGTTTTTTTACTTATATAGGCGGTACATCAGGTACGGAAGTTCTCCTTATCCAGCACCCTGCAGGTTTTTCGCCTTTTGCAGGAGCATGGCGCTATGATGGCGGCACGGCAGCCGCAGATGATGTGGCTGTCGTCTCATCTTCAACAGGTACCGAATCCTCCGTATACAGTGCTATTATATCGGATGATATTACTCTCGTTTCTACTGACTTCTTTTCAGATTCACATACCTATGTAGATATCTATGATGCAAGTGTATCTGCAGGCAGTCAGAACGCGGCTGTAAAACCGGAAGTACGTTATCCGTTTGCCGCTTCTTTTCCGGGATATTATCTGGGATATACCGATTCATCAGACCTGGCCATAAGGCTCCGGTCATATACAGCAGTAACACGTTTTGACATCGGTACGGATGCGGTTGCAGGAACTGTCAGAGTTTATAAAAACGGAGTCATAGACAGCGCGGCAAAATACGACAGTGAATCCGGAACGGTAACGCTGTCTTCATCTGTATCAAACAGTGACAGAATTTATATCACATGGTATGAAGACAGTTCTTCAACAGACAGCGGTGCAATTACCGCTGCAGCAGGTTTTGCGTATAATTTTACCCCTGAACTTTCATCTGATATAGCTCTGTCCACCCGGTGGTCATATAATTCAGAAAAAAAATATGCTGATTCTTCTTCATCAGCGCCCGGTTTCGCTACGTTAGCAGCAGGAATCAAATATAAAACCGAAACAGCAGAAGTTTCAAATACATCAGCGGTCACCCTTGAATCAGATAATGTAACCGGCTATTACCGTATTCTGGGGATGAATGATTCTGTGCCTGATACAGTGTATCTTACGGAATCAGCCGGGGTCGATCTTCCTGATGATTTTGTTCCATCGCTCAACAACCGCCCCGGTGATACAACTACCCTGCTGCCGTCGCTCAGCGATACATATAACGGATCCGTAACAGCAGAGGACGGAACGACAGACAGCAGTATTTCCGGATATAAAATACCGGTATCATGGAATTTCAGCAGATATCTCAATACTACAGACACGGCATGGGCTGCTACGGCAATTGATCTAAAAAGTTCGGGGGCAGATCTGGCATCAGGAACCAGGTTTTCCATCGCACTGAAAGCAGATGATACTTCCGTAACCGGCTATGATGTATACCTCCAGCTTGGCGTCGATGCAGAAGACGATTTTTCAGTAGAAGATACAGGATCTGTTCCGACATGGAAAATATCTGATTCAGGCGCGACAGATGTAAAGGCTGCTTTTACTCCTTCTAAAAGCGGCTGGCAGACGGTAACGGTACTATTAAAAGATGAAGACCGGGCACGTTTTACATCAAATTATGATGCACGTATTATCATTGTAATGAAAACCGGCACCGAAATAACAACCACAAATAATGCAGGAACCGTATATGCCGGCCCGTTCGAAATAACAACTGAAGGTGTATTTACGTCCCAGGCTGATACGCTTTCGGTAACCACTGAGCAGTGTACTGATTCGCTGACAGGGGTCAGCCGTTTTAACACATCGACAAATTATGTTGAAAAAGTTTCATGGAAAAACACGGGAACTGTTGCCAGCCAGTATGGAGACGATCTGGATATTACATTGACACGCTATTTCTCAGAAGTTGATATAACACCCTATACGGAAATAAATATGTACTTCCGTTATACCGCATCGGTCTATGATACCCCTGAAGAAGAGAACAATGCAGCCTTTACCTTTATACTGGACCGGGAGGCGACAGGAATTACAGAAAATGGAAAAACAGCAGTAAAAGCAATAATACAACAAAATGCTTTCAAAAATTACCTCTCCTCAACAGCCCAATGGCATAAACTTACCATCAATCGCCTGGACAATACCGTTTCAATCGATGGAACAAAGCTTTCTTCCAGCTATTATACACTGGCTGTAAATACGGATTATGTCCCTGTCCGTATGAAAATGATCATCAGTACCGCGGTCGACGGAAAGGCATATACTTCAGGAGAATTCTGTTTCGATGAACTCTATCTTTCAGGTACCAGTCCCCACTACATACTGGAGAATACCGCATCGGCTTCATGGGAAAAAAAGGGAACGCTGCTTTCCATTGGAACGTTTCCTCTTTTTGAGGATCTGTCGGTTAACGGAACAGGTTCCGCGGCGGCAACGATTCAGACTGATCATACCCAGCCCGAAAGTAATAGTTTTGCCGGTAATACGGGGGCGTCCATTACGTTCGCTACAATAGCGTTAGCAGGTGATCTGGGCCATACAGCTGACAGCGATTCATTTCTTTCTAATGCGGGACATAAGGTTTCAACAACAGAAGCTGTGCTGGGAGTATTTTCGGCATCCGAAGAGTACCGGTTTGACCGCATCGAAGAAACAATCGGGAAAAATAACAGTGTGTCGATTAATCTGAACAGAATTTTTATTCCTCTTGTCCTGTCAGGAAATACATCAGCGACCGCCAATTCCTGGGCTATTACTCAGAAATCAGATTCTTCAGCCATATTTACGGCAGGAAATTCCGATGCAGGATATATACTGAAAACGAAGGCTGCAGTATCCCAAAAACTTTTGCCTTCCTCCTCCGATGTAGACAGGATTCCGACACATTCATATCAGCAGGGATGGAAAGACGGAACTGAAACAGCATTTTCAACGGGCAAAGCGAATGCCTCGCTTCGTACCGTTTCGGGTGAAATTGACAATATATTTCATGTACCGGTAGCAGGCCTTGTACCGGAAGTTGATTTTCTTGCCGACGGGACATACAAATCGTCCACGTCCGTCCTGTTTACCGACTCCGCAACAATTAAAACTGTCTTTCCTTTTACAACAGGCAGCAGCCAGATAACACTTGGCTGGTCAAAAGAAAGCGGAGGCGTACAGGAAAACACAAAAGGAGGCTGTTATTCCCATGATATTGAAGAAATTTCTGATTCGCTGGCAAGCCGGCCCTGGTTTTTCAAAGCTCTTCCATTTTATGATATGTTCAGTCCGTATCTCGCAAGTACAGTTCTCGCAGATACTTCAATGACCACTGATTCTGCTGAATCGTTGTATTACACAACTACCTATA
>DCFS01000065.1 GCA_002319875.1 Treponema sp. UBA1798
TATATTTTAAAGTCAAAAGCCGGTTTTATTGATTATGACACCGGTTTATCAGATTTACAAACGGAAATTTTACACTGATAATTTATACTTGTACACTCAGCGGAAGAATTCCACTGGTTGTACAGATATTTTACATTGGTACGACACAGGAGGTTACCGTGAAAAAATTACTCAAAACAGTCTTTTGGCTGTGTATCGCAGCTTCATTATTTACCGCATGTCAGAAAAAGGAATCTGATGACAACAAAACTGACAGCAAGGAAACGAAACTGACAGTTTACTGGTGGGGAAATCAGACCAGAAATGAACGGACTCAGAAAGTTCTTACCATGTTCACTGCAGAACATCCCGACATTACTTTTGATCCGCAGTTTGCAGAATGGGCCGACTACTGGAATAAGCTGGCAACATCTGCCGCCGGGCATCAGATGCCGGATATAGTACAGATGGATTATACATACCTGAACCAGTATGCAGAAAAAAAACTGCTGGTCGATCTGAACCCGTATATACAGGACGGAACACTTGACGTAAGTAAAGTTAACAGTGGCATTCTGCAGTCCGGCAGCGTTGCCGGCGGACAGTATGCCATCGTGATTGGCGTTAATGCGCCTGCAATGCTGTATAACAAATCGCTGCTTGACTCCAAAGGTATCGTTGTAAAAGACAATATGACTCTTAAGGAGTTTATCGATCTTTGCAAAGATGTATATAAAAAAACGGGATATAAAGCAAACGTTGCATATGGAAACAACCAGAATTATCTAGAGTATCTCATTCGTGGTGACGGTAAACAACTCTTTAATGGAAACAAATTTGGCGTTGATTCTGCCGCAGACTTCGAACCTTTTTTCAATACCTATGAACAGGGTATAAAAGAAAACTGGCTTGTATCGCCTTCCATATTTTCAGAACGTACCATCGGCTCTGTTGAGCAGGATCCTATGATTTATGGAACAAAAGCGGACAGCATGTCGTGGTGCGCACTGGTTTATTCAAACCAGATGAGTGCCTTCTGTAAAGCAGCACCGAAAGATATGACAGTTGGCATTACCACATGGCCGGCAGATGACCCCGTAAAGGCAGATTTTCTCAAACCCAGCCAGTTCTTTTCTGTAACTACAGACAGCAAGAACCCGAAAGCGGCAGCTTCGCTGATCAACTATATTACGAACTCAGTCGAATGTAATAACGTACTGCTGGCAGAACGGGGAATACCTGCTTCTTCCGTTGTGGCAGAAGCAGTCACACCACAGCTGGATTCTATCCAGCAGACAGTAGCAACTTTCATTAACAAAGTCGTAACACCAAACTGTTCACCAATCTCAGCACCGGCGCCATCTTCGGCGACACAGGTATTTGAACTGATCAACTCGCTCGAAGAGCAGGTCTGTTATAAAACGATCTCAGCAAAACAGGCCGCACAGGAATTGTTTACAAAGGGAAATGAAATCCTGGCAAAATAACATTTTATAATACACAGCCCTTTGCCTGCTGATATAAACTTTCAGCCGGTAAGGGGCTGCTGCCTGAAAGAGGATATCATGAAAAAATTTATAGATGCCCATGTACATGTATTTGAAACATTGCAGGGCTTCAGCGGAAAAGGAGAATTACGCCCCATCGGAAACGGCAAAGCCCGATGGGCCACTGGTGAAATTGTGAACATGATTCCCCGGGAATTGGGTTCTACGAATTTTACTATAGAGACCTGCCGGCAACTGCTGCATAGCAATCATGTAGAAAAAGCAGTGCTCCTGCAGGGAAGTTTCTACGGATTCCAGAATGAATATGTCGTCGAATCTGCGGCAAAATATCCTGACATGTTTCTGGCTGCAGGGACATTCGATCCATTTGCAAAAAAAACGGAAGATATCTATAACAGGCTTACAGATAATTTAAAAGTAAAAGTCTTAAAATTTGAAACCAGTACAGGCTGCGGGATCATGTCGTATCATACGGATTTCGACGTTGAAAAAGTTTTCAGCCCGATCGCAGAACAAGCCCTGAGACATGGACAAACACTTGTATTTGATATCGGCAGTCCCGGGATGAGCAGTTTTCAACCCGAAAAAATACGGACCATTGCAATGCGCTATCCGTCATTGAAAATTGTTGTCTGCCATCTGCTTGCCCCCCGCCTGCATGACCTGGATACATTAACAGCGTCTCTGAAATTATTAAAATTCGATAATGTATTCTTCGATATTGCTGCAGTACCTGCAAATACACAACCGGAAACATATCCATACCCTACCGGAGTCAAATTTATAAAAACAGCCTGCACTATTACAGGTTACCGGCAGCTGCTGTGGGGGACAGATGTCCCTTCAGTGCTCTGCAACGATTCATATACGCATCTGGCAGATTATCTGGAAATATCGGATCAATTTTCAGATACAGAGCTGGAGGCTATATATTACACAAATGCTCTCAGTGCATATCCATTTTCAGACAGGCAGGTAACCGCATAATGAAAAAAAAATTACAATCGTTAAAGCAGTTGATAAATACGGAATGCGGAGCAGGACTTGTCTGTGCATCACCGTTTATTTTTGGTTTTTTTGTCTTTCTTGTCATACCTATTCTGATTTCTTTCTATTATTCACTCTGCAAATATGATATTTTGTCTCCGCCGGTCTGGCAGGGAATAAAAAATTATACTGATATCACCTTTAATGATCCCAGGTTCTGGAAATCGCTTGCAGTTACCTTTAAATATGCTTTTATTTCAGTTCCGTTGAAACTTGCCTTTGCGCTGCTTGTTGCACTTATTCTGGTACATACAACGAAACTGAGTGCAGTTTACCGGGCCGTCTATTATCTTCCTTCCATTCTCGGTGGGTCAGTTGCTGTTTCCATACTGTGGAAACGGATGTTTGCAAGTAACGGAGTTATAAATTCACTGCTGGGGTATATCGGGATTCATACAGAATATTCATGGGTCGGAGAAGTGCCTACTGCTATCTGGACACTTATTCTTCTTACCGTATGGCAGTTCGGTTCATCAATGCTTATTTTTCTGGCATCCCTGAAGCAGATACCGGTTTCACTGTATGAAGCGGCACATGTAGACGGAGCCGGTAAATGGCAGCAGTTCAGGAAAGTAACACTGCCGCTGCTTAC
>DCFS01000290.1 GCA_002319875.1 Treponema sp. UBA1798
ATGAGTGGTATTAAATCCCGACTGCGAAACCTTTAGAGAACTCCATATCCCTCTGCCTGCAGAGGGATTGGTGATTTTCCCCGCTCCATGATCAGAATCACATATCATCAGGGAGATTTACAGCCCTGTTTTCCACTTTTTATAAATAGCTGCTCAGGTGTCACCTCTTGAGCGTTCTGTTGTTATTAGAGTATTATGGAAACCATGAAAACCCTTATAAGAATACCATTGACTTTGAGTTGTGCTGTAGTCCTGCTGCTGTCCGTTTCCTGCAGCACTACAAAGCAGTCTGCCCCGGTCCAGACCGCAGATACGTATGATTCGACGCCGATTACTACAGGAAAATCGGGCACCCAGCAGCCGACCCCGTTGTCGGATAAACAGCTCTCAAAAGTCCTGAACAGTGCAGATCCTGTGGAGTTGGGTAAATCATCTCTTTTTCTGTATAATATGCTGAACACTGATGTCAGTCAGACGGATGTAACGTATTGGTATTATCCGAAGAGTGATGATGTTGTAATTTATTTTACCGGTCTGCAGGTAAAAAATTATCTCTTGTTCAGCAAAGTTGCCCGTTCGGTAGTGCGTCAGGCTGTTGCGCAGTATGAGAAGGATTTTACCGGTCACGTTCTGGACAGACAGAAGAATATGTATGAAACCTATGGCAGTTTTGAAGGGCATTATATGTGGGGCTTGGTTGGTGCTGGAAATGAAACGGAGCCAAAGACTTCTGTCGGTTACAAATTTGTAAAAAAATCTCCCTATTTTATGCTTACGCTGTGGCCTGCAAAAGGCGTCTATGCTGTTGAAGCACAGAGAGATGATGTAGCTTCGTCGGAAAAGAAAACATATTTTTTTACGCGTAAACAGATTACCGAAATGATTTCTTTTATGGACGAGGACAGAATAGCGTCGATTGTCCGGAAACTTAGTGAATCCGTTTCACAGAGTGATTCGTATTAAATGTTTGTAAATACCGGTGTTAATAATTAGTGAATTCCATTATCAGAATATAATAATAAAGTTTTTTTTGTTGACAGATCTTTTTTTAAGGTGTAACCTTCTAGTATATAAAAGATGCGGCAGATTGCTAATTAAAAAAATAACGGCTACTGTCCGCACAGGAGGCTATATGAAAAAGGTTATTGGTGCTGTGCTTGCCGGTACAATGGTTGCTGGGCTTGCATTCGCTGATCCGAAAATCACGTTCCAGTATCGTCTGCGTTCTAATATGTATGATCAGACCCAGACATATAGAGGAGATGGTTCTTCTTCAACAAACAAGACGACAGATTTGTTTGCTCTTAACGGATATGGTGGTAACGGTGATACAATGGTTGCTACCGTATCAAATGATTATGCTGGTTTTTCAATCGATTATGATGCTACGACAGGTGGCGTTAAGAAAGGAAGCAGCACTAGTGATACCTCATTCACAATGGATGCATTGTATGCATGGCTCAATTTTGGTGCACTGAAATTTACAGCTGGATCATTTGATGCCCGGTATACGGACAAATTAACGAATGGTGCTACAAACGTCAACCTTACCGATAAGGAAAGCTACAAGCTTGGTGTTTGGACCGGACTGCAGAGCGGTACGTCAAATGTTGCAACATTAATTTATGGTTCCAAGGTACTGTACGGTTACGATGCTGATAACATGGGTGCCATCAGCAGTGATAACACTGGTATAACTTCTTTCTCCGCAGATTATACGGTAAAAGATGTATTGCCTGGTAAACTTATGATGAAAGCAGTACTCAATTCCAACCAGTTCAGTGTTGATACCAGCGATGGAACTGATAAAAAGTATCAGGATTCTGGCTACGGATTTGAGGTTGGTTATCTGACTCCGAATGTTGCTGATCTCGATTTTGTATTGAGAATGCCTGAACAGAAAGTAACAGTATTCGGCGCTTACGGTACACTTCTTGTTGTAAAGAATCTCAAAGCTGTACTCGGCTTTACTTATGTAAATGATAGTTATGATGGTTCTGGCGATGTTACGAGCGATATGCATAATGGAACTTCCACAAAGAATACCGAATATGCATTTGATGCACGTGCACAGTACGCATTCAGTGACAAACTGACAGGTATCGCACATTTCAATTATTCAAGTATCAAACCGGATGGGGAAGATGCTGAAACAGGTATGTATATCGTAGGCGATGTTTATTATGTCGTGAACGATCTGATTACACCTGAATTTTCAGCCGGTTATTATATGACTGACCTTGATGATAACGACAGTGCAGATGTTTGTGAAAACTATTATGTTATCAATCCTTCTGTAAAATTTACAGCCGGACCGAATGCGTTCCTTTCTGTTGGTGTACGCTATCAGGGTGCAGCTAATACAGGTGATGCAAAAACTACGACACAGACAAAATCTGAAATTTCTATCCCGACAGTATTCCGTGTAACACTGTAGTCTTAGAATAGTATTAAGCTCTAAAGCCTGATATTCAGGTTTTGCATTAACCGGACTCTGTAAAGAGTCCGGTTTTTTTATGTCCTGTATCCATGTCACGGCTGGCGCCGGGCTGCAGACTGAATTTTTTTCATGTATGAATACCCCGTTTCCTGCATCGTAAGATCCTGACTCTTTTTCACTTTACTTTCGGGAAGATCTCACTTATGCCCCGGATGGTTCTCA
>DCFS01000305.1 GCA_002319875.1 Treponema sp. UBA1798
TTCGTCGTTTCCTTCTTCATATTCCCGGAATAACGCATCAAGCCCTTCCGGCGCGGATTCAATATGAATCGAAAAATCAAAACTCCATAATTTTATATCATACCGGATTCCGGCAGAGGACCATACCGACAACACCGGTAGCGATAAATCACACACAACCTTTTTTGTTTTTTCTATTTTTACGCAGCCGATAGTCCGCTGAATAACCTTGCAAAGCGGACAGTCCGTATCTGTGTTATCATCATGAAAGACGATGTTTTCGAGAAAAACGGATCCTTTTTCATAGGTAACCGTTATTTTTTCTTGATCAACAACGATTGTCATACCGGTCCCCGTCCCTGCCTCACTTTTCATCAGGAGCTCCCAGTTCATAACTTTCAGATCTCCGTCTTCTCAGATATAAAGTGTCATACAGTTCTCCGGTCGAATCCTTATACAACAAGGCATAGTCGTCGTCAATGACGATCTGGACAAGTTTTTCTTCGGTATACGTACTGTCCGGTCTGAGATATATCTTAAAAACGGTACACTGCGTATTTCTGGCAAGCGGTGTCTCCCACACAACGTTTCCCCGGGAATCTATTTTTTTAAGGCTTTCGTACGTTATAAGATACAGTGCGCCTGTCTTAAAATCAAAATCACATTGTCTGTCGTCACGTATTTTCCCGACGTTTTTTCCTTTATAAAAAACGGTATGTCCGTGAAAGAAAATAAGCGGCTCGAAACAGATATCCATACCGACGTACACGTCACCGCCGATTCTGCCGTCAATATGCAGCACTTCCCGATGAGAATCCGTATCAATGATAATGATTCTCTCCGGCGTAAAATAAAAACCATTGGCGGAAATAAAAAAGGTACAACTGCGCCCGAGATAGCGGTGAATGACGTCTTCAAATTCCTTTTCCGATACCGTACCCGTGCCATACGGCTGTATTCCTATGCTTTCAATATTTGCGGTCACATATTCGACGAAAATACGTATATCTTTTTCAGCCTTTGTTTCTTCCATATTGTTATCCTTTTTTTCAGTACTCTTAACAGACTCTTTTTTCCCAGGACACCCGCCGAAGTGCCATCCGGGCATCTCTCTTTTCTGCAGGTCAGAATATTTTTTCAGCAGTCGTTTAAGTTCATCTGCCAGGAATCCCATCTTCCATCCTCCGGATCTGCGGTTGATAACTGCATATAAGAGATTTCAGTATACCATGTTTATCCGGAAACGGGGACCAGAAAACGGGCTTTTTTTGCAAAAATCGTGTCGTGATTTTAGTGTATTTATATATATTAGAGATAAATAGCGCAGCATTGTATAACTTCTGTCACGAATCCGAACTGAGCTTACTGCAGTCACGGCAGTAAGCTCAGAAAGTAATGAAACAGCTTTTTATGAACAGGTATTATGCTGATAAGATTTTATTCGTGCGGAGGGTTTAATACCCCGCCCCTTGGGGCGAGGTTGTTGATTCTCCCATACAGGAAGCGACATCGCAGTTCTACACCGATTATCCGGCCAGAACAGTCTCATGGGAATTACATGCGTGTTTCTTCAGGCAAAACTAAACCTTTTCTTAGCGGAAACCTTCCGGATCCCGGCAGACTGCCATGTACGGACCGGCGGCTTCCGTCATCGCCTTCGTCGCCCAGAGCATCAGTTCTTCAAAACGTATCTTTTCATTCCCTGCAAGTCCTTTCTTTACTGCACCGGCAGCGGCAAGCGACAGTTCCGTATTCACATTGATCTTGCAGATACCACGCATAACCGCTTCCGCAAGCTGTGCTGAAGGAATACCGCTTGAACCGTGAAGCACGAGCGGTATATCAGCAGCCTTATATATAGAAGAAAGTTGTTCCATATTGAGGTGAGGCCTGTCCTTATACACGCCGTGCGCATTGCCGATGGATACTGCCAGAGAATCAGGACCGGTTTCACGTACCAGTCGGAGCGCATCTCCGGCGGACGTATAGCGCAGCATTGCAGGATCGGCGGGAACTTCTCCGGATTCCGGGTTCATTCCGCCCAGTTCTGCTTCGACGCTGACGCCGGCAGCATGTGCAAGGACAACTGCTTCCCTGGTACGGGCGATGTTCTCCGCGAGCGGCAGTTCAGAACCGTCGTACATAACCGACGTGAATCCGGCCGCAACGGCTTTCCGTATATTTTCGATATTCCTGCTGTGGTCAAGGTGCAGGCAGACGGGATACGGATGCCGTGCTGCCAGCGCGTCGGCGAGTGCATATATGGTAGCAAAATCCGCATGGTCCAGATATTTTTCACCGAAAGCAAGTATGACAGGATATTCATATTCGGCAGCAACGGAAAAGGCTGCCTGCACGGTTTCCAGATTATAGACATTGAATGCCGGTACCGCGCGTCTTTCCTTCCGGCAGTTATCCAGTAATGATTTTCCTGTAACAAACATATTCATTCAACCTCCAAGCAGTACGCTGACAACATCTTTAAGCGTATGCTCGTCGCCGACGTTGCCGGGAAAAATAACGTACGGCATATACGGGAATTTGCTTTCCGGTCCGGTCTGCCAGACAGGAACTCCGGGGGCAATCTGACCCATCACCAGCGCTTTTTTAACTTTCAATGCCCTGGTCCCGACGTCACTTGAGGTAATGCCGCCTTTTGCCACAATGAATGCGGGGCGAACGGTGAGATTTCCGATTATACTGGTAACGGCATCGCTGATTGAAACCGCCA
>DCFS01000348.1:0-1490 GCA_002319875.1 Treponema sp. UBA1798
TTTTTTCTGCCTGTCAGATTACCGGTTGCCGTTATTTGATAAATCCGTAAGTCACTTTCAAAAGTCTGTTAACTTTTGAAAGTGACTTTATAGAATTTTTCAAACCCTTATATTATAATTATTTGAAAAATTCTATCCTTATATCTGAAGTTGCGTTTTCAAAACTCGTCTGATTTTTGAAAACGCCTCCCGTAATAATTTATGCCGGTATAGGGGTAAGAACTGATAGGTGAGCCATGTGCAAAACGTTAACAGACTTCTGTACATGGTTCCATATAACGGTAACTTTACAGGAGGCTGTTATGCGTTTATGGTCAATTCATCCGGTATATCTTGACCCTCAGGGCCTTGTTGCCGCATGGAGGGAAGCACTCCTTGCAAAAAAGGTTCTTGAAGGAAAAACCCGGGGATATACGCATCATCCTCAGCTTGCAAGATTTCTGGCCTGCCGTAATCCCGTTGATGAGATCAATGCCTATCTCGGGGAACTCTACAAGGAAGCGCTTGTCCGTAACTACCGGTTTAACCGGGAAAAGATAGCATACCGGCAGCATCCCGATGTTCAGCCAGTCCTGGTGACAGACGGGCAGGTTGACTATGAATTCAGGTTTTTACAGGAAAAACTTAAAAAACGTAACAGGCGGAAATATGAAGAAAACAGCAGTTCTGCTGTAATCAGGGTAAACGGATTGTTTTCTGTAATAGATGGCGGTATAGCCGACTGGGAAAAGGTAAAGATATTTTGACAGGTAGATTATTGATTCATATTGTGAGCCACTTTCAAAAGTCTGTTACTTTCGAAAGTAGCTTTTGCAGAAAATTTGCAAATCCCTGTATTTTAACGATTTGTAAATTTTCTGCGGATACATTAAAGCAGTGTTTTCAAAACTCTCTGACTTTTGAAAACGCCTCATTGTAATGTTGAATGTCTTATACGGATGTTCGACAGTCATGATATTGTTGCGGACTGTATGTTGTACTTTATCCTGTAGAGGAGGTATACTTATTTAATGATTGATCTTTCAACTGTCCCGGTACCGGGAATTATCGGCGGGCTTGGTCCCGCTTCAACAGTGGATTACTATAACGGTATTATTTCCGGTTTCCGTACTGCGGTAAAGGAAGATGTGTATCCGCGTACTATTATTTACAGTGTCAACATGACTGATATTCTTGCTGACGTTGCGGCAAAAGAATACGACAGGCTTGCCTTGAAGCTTTCGGATACCATCATGCTGTTGAAGCGTGGCGGGGCAGACTTTGCCCTTATCGCATCGAATACGCCGCATGTCGTTTTTGACCGGCTGGAAAAAATATCGCCGCTTCCGCTTGTCAGCATTGTCGATGCAACGGTCTCGTATACGACTGTTCACCACTGGAAACGTGTTCTGTTTACCGGTACCCTGTTTACCATGAACAATACCTTTTACCCGGAAAAGTTTACCGTTTCCGGTATTGAATGTATCATGCCGTCTCCTGATGAACGGCAG
>DCFS01000348.1:1874-3090 GCA_002319875.1 Treponema sp. UBA1798
TTTGATGCGGTAGTACTTGGTTGTACGGAAATACCGCTTCTTATTCATGAAGGCGATCTTCCGCTTCCCGTAGTTAATACCACCGCCGTTCATATCGATGCGGTCATAAAACAAATGCTTGCAGGCGTATTGCACTCAGAAAACAGAGGGTATGCATAAGAGCCCCGGTCTGTGTATTTGCACCCCCTGTCCGAAACAACAGGACAGATGCCCCTTATTTTATAAGCATTGCAAGCGTTCCTGTAACTATGAGTATCAGGCCTGCAGCTGATTTTTTTGTCAGTTTCTCATGGAATACAATGTATGAAAATGCGATCGTTATCAGGATACTGAGTTTATCTATCGGCACGACAACACTTGCGGGGCCTTCCTGCAGCGCTTTGTAATAGCACAGCCACGAGGCTCCTGTTGCGACACCGGACAGACAGACAAAAAAAAGTTCTTTTCCTGGTATATTTTTGATGGATTTCTGTTTCCCGGTGACGAATACGACTATCCATGCCATAACGAGTACAACGCATGTCCTTATAGCCGTTCCCAGATTCGATTCTATGCCTGTAATACCGATTTTGCCAAGTATGGCTGTAAGACCTGCAAATACCGCAGAAAATATGGCATAGAACAGCCATGCTCCTGATTCCCGCTCCGTATCCTGACCGGATGTTTTTTTCTGAATCATCAGATATGTCCCTGCGGCTATCAGGATAATCGCCATACCCTTAACCGGAGAAAGCGCTTCATGGAGGAAAATAAGCGCGAGGAGAATAGTCAGAATGGTACTCGATTTATCAACCGGTACAACCTTATTTATATTTCCCAGTTGTAGCGCCCTGAAATAACAGAGCCATGACGCGCCGGTTGCGAGGCCGGACAGTATCAGAAAGAGCAGCGTCTTTCCGTCTGTCTGTTGAATACCGGATTGTGCCCCTGTAATAAATACCATCAGCCAGGAAAAGGCAAGTACCACAACCGTCCGGACTGCAGTTGCGACATTGGAATCGGTCTTTTTGATACCGCATTTTGCAAGAATTGAAGTAAGTCCTGCAAACAGCGCCGAACCGAACGCAAATAGTATCCACATGGTTTTCTACGCTCCTGTTTCCCGGTACATATACTGTTTAAACAGTATATAATTAAATATTCGTTTTGTATAATGACTTCCGCTATTTTCTGTTGAATTCTCTTGGAGGTACTCCTGTATGTTTTCTGAAGCATT
>DCFS01000348.1:3219-3533 GCA_002319875.1 Treponema sp. UBA1798
ATGGTTTTCTACGCTCCTGTTTCCCTGTATATATACTGTTTAAACAGTATATAATTAAATATTCGTTTTGTATAATGACTTCCGTTACTTTCTGTTGAATTCTCTTGGAGGTACTCCTGTATGTTTTCTGAAGCATTTACTGAAATATGCGGGATCGTTAAATCCTGTCATATAACATACTTCGGAAACTGTTTTTCCATCGAGAAGAAGCTGCTTTGCCTTTTGGATTCTGACGGATTGAATATAATCGGTGATAGAAATCCCTTCAAGACTGCTGAATGTTCTGCTTAAGTAGTATCTGCTTATCGAAACAT
>DCFS01000222.1 GCA_002319875.1 Treponema sp. UBA1798
CAATGTATTCTCCTTTCCGCTCCGGGCATGATTAAAGAAAACAAGTTGTTTGTAAAAATAAAACTTTGAACTGATAATGTCATTGACAAATATCAATAATAGAAGGGAACTGATTGTTATCGGAACGATTTCAAAAATTACGCTACTATTTCAATTCGTTTTTTTTATCCTGCTCAACGTTTCAGGTGTGATTCCCAGATACGAAGCGATATCCTGTCCGCGAAGGTAACTTACGATATCACTTTCATCCTGTATAAATTTTTCATAACGTTTCGTTGCATTACGAGTCAAAAGAGAAAAACCATGCTGTTGCAGTCTGCAAAACCGGTATTTGTCAAGATAATACAGAAGTTTAAAAGCCGCAGGATCATCCGAAGCCCGACGCATGAACCGGTTCTGTTCGATAACGAGAACTCTGCCTGATACTATGTTTTCAATGACTATCTCATCTGCCGCAAAACACTCGGTAAAGGTCAGGGAATCGATAAAATACCCGGGACGGAGATACTCAAGCGTATATTCGCGGCCGGCAGGCGATATATAATATACCCGGAACAGTCCATCAATAATAAAAGCAAATGTCGGAAGAAGTGTTCCATATTCGAAAAAATGATCACCGGCAGAATACTTGCAGATTTTTCCATTTTCTTCTACATAGTCAAGCAGCTCTGACATGCCGGAGATAGTATCTTCATATCGTGCTGCGAATGTCTTCATAGGGCTGTCCGCATTTTTTTCTGTCCCTTTTTCGGCCTGCTGACGCAAGCTGGCAGACACGTCCGCTATTATACTGGCATAATGAATTCTGTTTTTACCCCATAGACAGGAAGACGCATGAACTTCGACTTTTTTTTTACCGCCATCTGCTGTTCTATGTACTACGTGAAATATGAATTCGTTCTTCTCTCTTTCTTCTCCAAGAATAGTTCTTATAACCTCCGGAGGATTCATGCTTATTTCATAAATTGTTTTTTTTAGGAATTCACTGCTTGTCCAGCCATAAAATTTGACAGCAGCCTTGTTAACTTCAAGTATTCTACCAGAAGCACACTCAATAACCATTTTTACCGGTTTATTTTCAAAAAAATACCGGTACAGAGGAAGAAGTTCGTGTAGATATTCTGCTGCCGCATCTGCAAGAAGTTCCGCGGTAACAATAATAAAGTCCTGACCGCTTCTGGCCCATACGCAGGTATATTGTTTCGCGGGAAACTTGGCATCAAGTACCATTTTAACGGGTAGCCCTGTCTTCCATACCGTATTGCAGGCAGAAATAAGTACATCAAAATGCTGATACATAGTCCGGGATAAACGGGAAAAATTTTCCAAGGTTACTATTTTCGGGAATTCCCGGATAAATGCAGAATTTGCCCTGTAATACTCAAGATCTGAGATCTCTCTGTCACCATCGAATACCGGTTTGAAACAGCAGATCAGCTTGTCAGAATGCTGATAATGTAATTCAAAGTAATCTGCGCTTTCGTTTGCAGTATGTACAGATCTGCCGGTTGTGTTTTTCAGATACTCCATGAATTCCTGTTCAGAATTTTTTAATGCAGATTTCCCGCTTTCCGTTATACTCACAAGGACCGTACGCCGGTCACTCCTTTTAATATTTTTATACAGAAAATTACGGCATTTCAGATCAGATAAAATTCTTGAAGTATCTGTCACTGGTATATTAAGGTCGCGTGCTATAGTGCTTATTGAAACAGCGCGATTGTGCAGGATATAGTGAAGCAGATACGTCTCCTTCCATGAAAGGGTACCTGACATTTTTTTTTCATGGAAATTCAACATAGTAAAAAAATCAAAAAGTTGAGAGAATTCAGTCTCTTGTGTTCCCATTCCGACATCCATTGTATTTTTATATACTGTTATTAAAATATAAGGTACTTGCAAAACAACGTTACTATTTTGCCCAAGCCTTATATATTACATACCGAAAAAATCTTTTACATCGACATCCAAGGCTGAAGACAGGCGGAAAAGAACCGTTAATGTCGGAACTTTTTTTTTCGTTTCTATATAATAAATATAGCTGCGCGATAAATTGGCTCTGTCTGCGAGATCTTCTATGGATATATTTCTGGAAATACGTAAAAGTCGTATCCTTTCAAGGACGCCGGATACTCTGGCATCTATTTCTCTTTGACTCACTATAGAGAGTGTAATTATAATTTTAGAGGTTCGCGACTCTCTATAGTGAGTTTTTCGATTCAAAAATGAAAGAATGGAGCAAACATCCCCCCGGATCAGAATACCTCAGACTGATAAAGCTCAGGCAGGTTTTTGAAGAGAAAGCGTTTACCTGCAAGGTTCCCGGATATGCTCACGACTTTTTAACCAGATCCACTATTGAACAATTCGTCTGTGGCAATAACTATCGGTGTGTATGGATATTTCGTGAAAGTCCCCTTCGTATACGACAAAAAAGAAACTGAAAGCTGACACATCATATAAACTTCCAAATCTGTCATGCCCCTTGCATCAAGACCAACTTGAATCAAACCTCATGATTCAATAGCATAATCAGATATGATAGAATAAAGTAAAATGCTTCAGCAATAAACTACGAATCTAGGTATTCGTGTAATCCTGGAGGAAAGCATGGTAACAGATATAGTATGCCAAATACATTATTGCAAGAGGCGAAAATTAAAAGATCCTGTAATAGTTTCGTCCGGAATTACAAGGACATTGCAACATCACGAAATGATCTTTATCTGCGACGGAAGCGGTCATATCGTGATTGGAAGAACCAGATATCCGATAGAAAAGGGAATGCTGTTCTATATTCCACCAGGTGTCCGGCAAACGATCGAACCATGTGTTCATAATCATCCGGAACACTATATGACAGTACATTTCAGCAGCGCGCGAATGGTGCGAGACTCTGAGGGGACATGGAAGTACCAGGAGAGTATCCAAAACTTACATCAGCCGTTGGCTCAGAAAATAACAGCCTGTACACCTCTGGAAGAACTGTTTGGAAAACTTTTGGACACCTGGGATGGCAAGGGGCAAAGTTATGAGTTCGTTGCATCAACATTACTCCGGCAATTGCTTATCTGGATTACTCAAAACAATATAAAGCAGAGTAAAAAACATGCTATGTCTGTGAAGGTTGACCGGATAATAGAATATATGCGTCAGAACATTAACAGAAAAATTACTTTAGAGGAATTATCCGGGATGGCAAAATTATCCACATTTTATTTATCCAGAGAATTCAAAGAGGCAACGGGTTATCCAGTCATTATGTATTTCAATAAAATGAAAATTGAAAAGGCAAAAGAGCTGCTCATTGAGGATAATAAAAAGGTGAAAGAAGCAGCATATGAGTTGGGATACACTAACGAATTTTATTTCAGCAGGATATTTAAGAGAATAGAAGGAGTAAGCCCAAAAGAATTTTACAGCAAGAATGTGTATGAATTTTAAATATGTGTATGGCTTTCAGCTCTCTTAAACTTTAAAATACATTTTGTGTTGAGGGGTCACCACCATCTTGCCGGAAACAATAAATAATAAAGGGACATACACACTGGAATCCGCGTCCGTTCCTATAGCCATTGCGACACTTGCGATTCCAACAATTATCAGTCAGATCATTACGATGGTTTATAACCTTGCAGACACATGGTTTTTAGGTCAGCTTGGCGATAATAACCTGGTGGCAGCTGTCACCATCGCTTATCCGCTTTTTATCGGATTAACGGCAATTGCCAATCTGTTTGGCATCGGTGGCGGAAGTTTAATTTCCAGTGCGCTGGGTCGGAAAGATTATAGTCTGGTTAAAAAACTTTCCTCCTTTTGTTTTTGGGCGACCATCGGTGTGACTGCTATCTTATCAGCTTTATTTTTTGTCGGTAGCAAGCCGTTCATGATGCTGTTGGGTGCAGATACGGATACTCTTCCATACGTTCATGACTATCTTTTCTGGACGTTTGCGATTGGTGGAATTCCAACTGTGTTGAATATGCTTTTGGCTCATCTTCTTCGCGCTGTCGGGTCATCAAAACAAGCAGCTCTCGGCATGTCGCTGGGTGGCATGCTCAATATCATTCTCGACCCGCTGTTTATTTTTTCATGGGGACTCGGGATGAGTATTGCGGGGGCTGCGCTGGCCACCTGTATCTCCAATGTTGTTGCGACCTGTTATTTTCTGTTTTTCTTCTGGAAAAAGCACAGAAAGAGCGTCCTCTCTCTGCATCCGGGAGATTTCCTGTGCGGAAAAAAAGCGGCTGAACAGGTGTTTTATGTCGGCATACCATCTGCCTTACAGGTACTCCTTTCTGTAATTTCTAACGCGGTGCTGAACAGTCTTATGTCCGCCTATACCTCAACGGCTGTGGCTGCTCTCGGAATCGTCAAGAAGGTGGATATGGTTCCCACCAGCATCGTGCAAGGTTTATCCAACGGCGTGCTGCCTCTGTTAGCGTATAATTACGGTTCCAATAACCGGAAGCGCATGAACCTGACATTAAAATACTCACTGATTATTTGCATCATCTTTACAGGGGCGTGCCTTGCGTGTCTGGAAATATTCGCGCCGGAACTTGTCCGTTTCTTTATCAATCAACCGGCGACTATCGCCTGTGGTTCGTCATTTATGCGCCTGCACTGCATGGCTATGCCATTCATCTCTGTCACGCTTTTATGCACGGCATTGTTTCAGGCAACGAGTCAGGGAGGAAAAGCGCTGTTTCTGTCTCTGTTCCGTAAGGGTATTATCGACGTGCCGCTGATGATTCTTATGAATATACTGATTCCCATGACGGGCCTGATGATGGTGCAGCCGATCCTTGATTTTCTATGCGCATCAATTGCGTTTATCATATATTTGTCTTTCTTAAAAAAAAAAGGAATGAGTGAAATATGAACATAAAATGGTTTGGACAATCATGTTTCAGGATCACCACTGAAAACGGCACAAATATTGTCATGGATCCGTATCACAATATGCTTGGTTATAAACTGCCGGAAATTGACGCGAAGATCGTTACAATCAGCCACAATCACAGCGATCATAACAATGTCGGCGCGGTTAAGGGAGACTTTGTGCTCATCAGGGAACCGGGTGTATTTTCGCAGGAAGGAATAGACATTAAAGGCGTACAGACTTTTCACGACAACGTTTCGGGGGCAAAAAGAGGCATAAATATCATCTATAATTTCAGGATAGACGGATTAAATGTCTGCCATTGTGGCGATCTGGGACATCTGTTGAGTCTTGAACAGATCAATGAAATCGGAAAAGTGGATATACTTCTCCTTCCCATAGGAGGGAGAGTTGTACTGGATGCCAGCGGCGCAGCGGAAGTCATGAAGCAACTCA
>DCFS01000203.1 GCA_002319875.1 Treponema sp. UBA1798
TGAATGAAAACGGTGACACGATGACTGACCGCCAGTTCCGTCAGATTTACCGGCTCCTGTCGAATGCATATGAAAAGTATGCCGATAACAGCGGCTGGGCGAACGTCTCGGCTGCCGGGTCCCTGTTCAAGCGGCAGAATCCCGGTTTTGATACGCGCGATTTCGGCTTCAAAAAATTGTCCGATTTGATCGAATATTTAAGCGACGATTTTGAAATTTCCCGCAGCCCTGCACAAAACGGACGGGGAACTACAATTTTGTACCGGCCATTAACAAAGTGAGGCGTTTTTAAAGATCATATGTCTTTTGTAGACGCATCCATACTGTAACAGAGTCAGGAGAGTCTGCTGGTCGAATCCCGTTGAGGTGACCGGCAGTGTACCTGGAATCTCTTAAACCAGGGCTATCGTTCTGTTCAGATATTTCTGCCGTTCTTTCCAGTCGGGCATATGTTCTGCAATGAAAGTATAAAAAACATGGTCATGATTTTTATACAGATAGTGGGACAATTCATGAAGTACTACATAGTCGATGCAGTGCTGGGGGGCCCGGAACAGCTGGCTGTTCAGCGTTATGACACCGGTTTTACGGTTGCATGATCCCCACAGTGATTTCATCGTACGGATCTTTATTGATGGAATTAACTGCGTATGCTGTTTTACAACCGGGTAAAATCTGTTTATGGTCTCCGTATAGTTCGAAAGAGCCGCCTCTTTCCATCTTTTTTCAAATTTTGTCTTGCTTTCTCCTGTTCCGGGGACTGCTGAACTGAATCCTGCATAACCGGCAGCGCTTCCTGCCGGCAGTATTTCAGGATTAGACATAGTCTGTGCATATTTTTTCCGTGTACGTACTACCCAGTCGAGTTTTGAAATCAGGAACGATCTGATATATGCTTCAGGTGTAAAATACGGAACAGAAAGCATGATTGTTCCGTCCGGTTTTATGTGCAGACGAAGCATTTTCATGTGCCGGCAGATTACCCGGACTTTCAGATTTGACTCTGGAAGTTCTACAACCGTATTTTTCGTTATCATAGAATAATTATTTTTTTTACAGTATAAAACTACTGCCTGCTATTCGTCTTTATACTCGTATCGGTCCATCGTATATTCAGGGTCACCGGCATGGTTATCTTTTATAAAACAGCATACACCGAAGCTGGCATCTTCCTTTGAATGCCACAGTGCTTTTTTATCCGATAGAACATCCCTGAAATCAAAATCGGTATACTGTCTGTCTGTAGACTTTGCTTTTTTGTCGATTACGTAAACCATATCATTCTCCTGTACAAACAAGTTTCCTGTATTATATACCTTATCTTAGTCTGTCTGCAGGAAATTTACATGTTATGGAAATGCAGGAATGTGTAAATTTTCTGTAAAAATCGTTATCATAACTGACAGACTTTTGAAAGTGACCCCGGTATATACCGGAGTTACCCATAACTGTAAAACTGTTATTCAGCTACACTGACAGCCTTCATTGCCGTCATGTACTGGCGGAGCCTGCTTCCTACAACTTCGATCGGATGGTTGCGGATTTCTGCATTTACCTGTACGAGGTGTGTATTATTTACGCAGGTATCCTTCAGATTGAGACCCCGGCCGATGACATCCGTATCAATCTTTTCCATAAATCCTTTCAGCAGCGGAACTGCGGCGTTTGCAAACAGTGCGCAACCGTACTCTGCCGTATCTGAAATAACACGGTTCATTTCATACAGTTTTTTGCGTGCTATCAGATTTGCGATCAGAGGTACTTCATGGAGCGATTCATAGTAAGCGCTTTCAGGCATAATACCGGCGTCAACCATCGTTTCAAATGCAAGTTCACAGCCCGCCTTGACCATAGCAACCATGAGGATTCCTTTGTCAAAATATTCCTGTTCGGTGATTTCATCACGGCTTTCATTTGTCGTTTCAAAAGGCAGTTTACCCGTTGCTTCACGCCATGTCAGAAGGTCGTGATCGTTATTTTTCCAGTCCTTCATCATTGTCGAACTGAATTCACCGGAAATAATGTTATCCATATGTTTACGGTAAAGCGGTGTAAGTTCTTTTTTGAGTTCCTTCGAAAGTTCATGTGCCTTTATCTTTGCCGGGTTTGAAAGGCGGTCCATCATATTGGTAATGCCGCCCCATTTGAGCGCTTCCGATACGACATCCCAGCCGTGCTGCAAAAGTTTGACCGCATATTCTGCTTTAACGCCCTTGTTAACCATTTTATCGTAGCAGAGAATCGTACCAGCTTGGAGCATTCCGCAAAGAATCGTCTGCTCTCCCATAAGATCCGATTTTACTTCCGCAACAAAAGATGATTCCAGGACTCCGGCCTTGCTTCCCCCGACTCCTACGGCAAGAGCTTTTGCTATAGCCCAGCCTTTACCCTCCGGATCGTTTGCAGGATGAACAGCGATCAGATCGGGAACACCAAAACCTCTCTGAAATTCATGCCATACTTCAGTACCGGGACCTTTAGGAGCGCACATAACGACGGTTATGTCACTGCGTATCTGCATTCCTTCTTCAACGATATTAAAACCATGGCTGTACCAGAGCGTTGCCCCTTTTTTCATACGTTTCATAACTTCTGTGACGACAGGAGTATGCTGTTTGTCCGGGGTAAGGTTTCCGACCACATCTGCTGTCGGAATCATTTCATCATATGTTCCGACTTTAAATCCGTTTTCGGTAGCGTTTTTCCAGCTCTGACGTTTATCCGTAATGGCACTTTCGCGGAGAGTGTAACTGACATCCAGTCCGCTGTCGCGGAGACAGAGTCCCTGATTCAGTCCCTGGGCGCCGCAACCAATAATAACAATTTTTTTGCCCTTAAGAGCCTTTACTCCGTCTGAAAACTCGTCACGCGACATAGAACGGCAGTGACCCAGCTGAAGACGTGCTTCGCGCCATGGAATTGAATTGAAATAGTTCTGTCCCATTTTATTCTCCTTGTACTATTACTGAAATGATTAATTAATACTAAAACATCTTAACTATCACTTCATTATATATTTAAATACCTGTCTCGTAAAGTAGCAGGACAGATGTTTTAGAATATATGGGTCCAGCTCAATGCTATCCGGTTAAAAAACCATTCCCGACCGCTGTATGTTAAAAAAGGCTCTTCTTCTGAATCCGAGTGCTTTTCCTGAAAACTTCTTCTGTCTGCAAAACCGAAGGCTATGAACAGAGAATCAGAAGCTGTACAGGTAATTTGTGCGAAAGGACTTACCTGTACGGTCATGAAACTTCCATTGTAATTTGCGTCTGCGCTACCATAATCACTCCCATGAAGATGCCCGGACAGTTCCACCTGCATTCCCGTGAGGGACAGCTTTTCTGGCAGCTGATATCCGAGAATGTACCTGGTATCATATTTCCAGCCCGC
>DCFS01000100.1 GCA_002319875.1 Treponema sp. UBA1798
TGTCGTACTGGAACTGGACGTCGTGTTCTTTAAGATATGCGAGCATCGGCTGAATGAGCGATTCGTACTGGTTGTACTTTGTGAATTTAAGCGCTGAAAAATCAGGAAGACCGCCGATGTGATGGATAAAGCGCTGGAAGTACAGTTTCATTTCGAGTGCACTGTGCCAGTTTTCAAACGCGAACATGGTCCGCCAGTACAGCCAGAAATTAGAGTTGAACACTTCGTCGTCGAAAATATCTTCAATCGTCTTATCGTACAGGTCTTCGTCTTTTGTCATAAAGAGTTTGACGATTTCCATGCATCCTTTGTCGCTCAGGCCGAACTTGCCGTCTGTATGTGCATCCTGGCCGCGGTTTTCGGTTGCCCTCATGAGTGAATAGTTGGGATCGTGCTTGTTGAGCCAGTAGAATTCGTCCAGAACAGACGCTCCCTTCGTTTCAAGAGAGGGGATTGAATGAAACAGATCCCACAGGCATTCAAAATGATTTTCCATCTCGCGTCCGCCGCGGATCACGAATCCTTTCTGCGGGTCGTTGATTCCGTCGCATGCACCGCCGGCAATCTTCATTTCTTCCAGAACGTGTACCCTGCTGCCTTTCATCTGTCCGTCGCGGACAAGAAAACAGGCAGCTGCCAGTCCTGCAAGTCCTGAGCCGATGATATATGCTGATTTTTTGTCTACGTCAGCCGGTTTTTCGGGCCGTGCAAACGCTTCATAGTTACCATTGCTGTAATACATATGATTTCTCCTTATATCCTGTTTATACTGTTGTTCTATACCGAATATAAACGGAGGAGCAGGGAAAAGGAATAGACAGGTTTTATCGGATGTCTGAAATTCAGACACGAAGTGCTTATTGTCTAATTTTGTTTTATTCTGCCGAATCGTTCCAGAGCTTTGAAGATGTCCCCTTCTACAAGGGTGCTTATCTGCCGGACAAGTACGTCCGGTTTTTTGTACATGTCGCCTTCGATCCATTCAAACACAATGCCGACAAAAGCATATTTATAGAAATTTGCAATGAACGCTTTGTCTTCATCACGTACAGAAAATTTTACGGCACATTCGTTCACTACGTCGATAAGAAGATTGTAGACTTCTTTATACAGGAAATCCAGCAGATGCTGGCGGCAGCTTGAATAATATGTACGTAACACAAAATTCCTGTTGGTAAGTACGTAATTAAAGACGTTCATGAATCCGTCCTGCCATGTGTCGTATGTCTTCTTTTCGCCGATGCTTTCTGTCGTTTCTTTCTGATAAATCCACGATACAAGATCGTATATATCCTTGAAGTGGTAATAGAATGTCTGACGGTTAACACCGCAGTCTTCTACGATCTGAGTGACGGTGATCCGGTCAATCGGGGTTGTTTCAGAAATTTTTTTGAGTGATGCTGCAAGTGCTGTTTTCGTTATCAGTGACATATGTTTTTCCGGTTTTATTCATGCTCATTTAGTATATCCGTCTTTTTGTGTGTGTGAAAGGTTATTGCGATGCTTCGCCTGTGTTTTTTGTTTTCATAAAATCGATATATGAATCTCCGAATGCAGCAAGCGCCTGTATCACGGGGATGAATTTTTTCCCGATGTCTGTCAGCGAGTATTCAACCTTCGGGGGTATTGTGTTGAATACTTTACGCTGCACAAGGTTGTGTTCCTCAAGAAAACGAAGCTGTTTGGTGAGCGTTGTCTGGGTAATATCTCCGAGTGCGCGCTGCAGTTCACCAAAACGCAGAGTTTTTTCCTGGAGCTGGTGCATGATAAGCAGATTCCATTTTCCGGAAAATAGTTTTTGTGTTGTAACATACGGGCATATGCCGAAAAGCCTGTCTGTATCGTCTGTGTCCATAGTCAAACCTCATATCAGTACAATTATAGTATCATATAAGATACTTAGTATAGTAAAAAATCGTACTTGTAATATACTACTAATATTAGTACAGTATCAATACAAGCCTGATAAAAACGGCTTTGCAGAAAATAGACAAATCCTCACAGCTGAACGATTTTTGTACTTTCTGCCATTTGATCCTCTGGAGGTATTGTATGATGCGGACGTATGAATTTTTAAGAAAGGCAGGAACATTCTACCTTGCAACGACAGATCACGATCAGCCGAGAGTCCGGCCGTTCGGAGCGGTGTGTACCTATAATGGAAAGCTGTATATCACGACAAGCAATAAAAAAGAATGCTTCAGGCAGATGCTTGAAAACCCGAAGGTGGAAATTTCGGGAATGTCCGGTGAAAGCTGGATACGGCTTACCTGCAGAGTTGTTCTGGATACATCTGTTGAGGCAAAAAAAGCAATGCTCAAAGAAAATCCGTCTTTAAAGAATATGTATGCTGTTGATGACGGAAAATTTGAGGTACTTTATCTTGAAAAAGCAACTGCCGTATTTAACGCCTTCGGCAAAGAGCCGGAAACAGAAACGTTTTAAATGAAGCTGGATCCGTGATTCAGAACAGGCCGGTATATACCGGCCACGGTTTTCCTGACTGAACGGTGAGTCCAGACGACAGTCCCAGATGCCACATAAGATGCCTGAACTGTCCCAGGATGAGCGTGAGCCGCGTGAACCTGCCGTTATCTGCCTTTTCTGCGAGCATGGTATCGGTAAGTGTGTCAAAATAAGATTCAATTTTCTGCCGTACGTATAAAGCATAGCTGACGAGCTGGCTGCGCGTGACAGAAACTCCGGCGGCCTGATGGTAATCAGGCCGTTTTTCATCAATAATTGAAAGAGCGGGATTTATTCCGCAGACTGTACTATCTGGTTCCGTAAACGTATCAGGGTTAATGAAATTCTTATCAAGGGAATGTATCGTATGAAAGAGATAGCGCCAGTTCGGCAGTCCGTCTATAAGCGTATTAAGTTCCGCGGCTGCTATCTGGTCGTCAAGGTTTTTAAGCAGAACTTCCGTCTGTTCCCGGAGTATACCGGTTAGAATCCTGTTTGAATCTGAATTGGTATTCATGCAGTAAATATACTGGATTCCTGTACCGGTTTCAATTATTATTCGAGTGGCGGAACGAATAAAAAATTTGTTCATATAAGAAAAGTGTGATAGACTTTTAAAGTATGACATTTCAAAATGGTGGTTATGATTCCTCAATACTCATAGCAGACAGTAATGAAGCGGACAGGCACACTGTCAATGCCCTGTTGGTATCAGAAGGGTATTCTCCTGTCTGGGCTGTATCGGGGAAGGACGTTTTATCAATCGTAGCTGATAAAAAAATTGATCTTATTCTGATGGACATTATGATGCCCGGTACCGACTGGCCGGAAATAGTTAAACAGCTGAAAGACAATGAACGTACCAGCTGCATCCCGGTGATACTGGTAACTGCCGGAGAAAACCGTGCAATGAAGATCAAGGTACTTCAGACGGGAGCGGAAGAGGTCCTTTCACGGCCTCTTGATTTTGACGAACTTATTATACGGATACGCAATCTCCTGCGGAGCAAAGAATACGGTGATTTTCTTAATTATTACAACGAATCTCTTAAGACAGAAATCAAAGTCAGGTCAAACAGACTCGAGGAAGCCTATCGGGAAACGCTTATAACGCTTGTACGGGCTTCTGAGTTCAGGGACGAAGATACAGGCCTTCATATTAACCGGATAGGACGGTACAGCTGTACCCTGGCGGAACTGCTGGGGATGGATGAAGAGTTTATACGGACAATTCTGCTTTCTTCGCTTATGCATGATGTTGGTAAAATAGGTATTCCTGATTCAATACTTCTTAAGCATGATCCGCTTAATGCACAGGAAATGAAGATCATGCATTCTCATTGTATCCTTGGCGCGGAGATACTTCGTGACGGTAAATCCCGCTATCTTGTTATGGGTGCTGAAATAGCTTTGTCGCATCATGAACGCTGGGACGGTTCCGGTTATCCTTACGGACTCGCGGGCAACGATATACCACTGTCGGCACGGATTACTCAGATTGCCGACGTGTACGATGCTTTGCGGTGCAGGCGTCCGTATAAACCGGCTCTTGATCATACAACTACCATGCGGATATTGACAGAAGGCGACGGAAGAACAATGCCCCGCCATTTTGATCCGGACGTCCTTGCGGTTTTTCGTGAAAATGCTGATGTTTTTGACAGTATATTCACTTCGTCAAACGAAGTAACAGAAAAAAAGGAACATCAGGAATAAACGCCGCCGGTCAGTATATCCCGGCCACCCGGTATGATCCGCGGTTATTTTTTTTGGAGTTCGTTTCTTTTTTTTCTGAATTCGATTATCGGCAGATCTCCCTGTACAAGGTGTTCGTCCATATGCAGGTCACTTTTTTTGGGCAGCTGCGTGATGACGACCCTGCGGTCCTGATGAAGGATGATGCGGTCCATTGTGTTTCCCGTTATGTTCACGAGCGTTCTAAGGACGGGAATCCGCACGAAATTCTGGTAGAACCGGAGATAGATGCGGGTGTTTTCTTCGTCTACGGGTACAAAAGCGGCCATGATCCGAAGATGCGGGGATATACGGTTCTGCCACGTGTTGGGAAGCTGAAGCTGAAGACTGAAAAGCCGCTCATAATCAGATAGTTCATCAGGCTTTAAAGGCCGCTGTCCGGTATCTTGTACGTTGCTGACGTAAAATGTCATGAGCGTTCCTTCCCATCTAACCACGGGACCATTAACAAGTTTTTTATTTCCTTTACCGATCGTTGTCCGGTGTACGAATGGCAGGTGTACGACGTCCAGCTGATTTTCGATGGCACGAGTGTAATGGACCCCCCACGTTTCTACGATCTGTCCGTAGCTGTATCCCTTTTTTAATTCAGTAAAAAAAGAAATTTCAGGACGGGATGTATTTTTGTCTCCGTACCATACCCAGATAAAGCCGTATGCTTCTTTTGCAATGTACGAGGGAACGCGGTATTGTTCACCGGGAACAGAGACCTTTCCGTCTGCAGGAATGTGCGTTACCTTTCCCGTTGAATCGTATTCGAAACCGTGGAACGGACAGACGGCTTGTCCGTCTATGACTTTCCCGCAGGAAAGACTTGCACCGCGGTGGCAGCATTTGTCTGCAATGCAGCAGATGTCGTTTCTGCTGTTTCTCCAGAAGACAAGTTTTTCTGAAAATCTTGTTGTTCCGGTAAGTCTGCCTTTTTTTACTTCCCGTGCATCAAGTACTGCATACCACTGATTGTAAATCATAAACACCTCTATGTTATTTAGTGTAGCACCACTCTGATTTTTTTCAAAAGGCTGTAACAGGAGGCCGATGATCAGCAGACTTGCAGGTACTGTTCAGCTGCCGGTACGGGAAAGATAGAGAATGCTTTCCGGCAGCAGCGAGACGCTGCCGTTGTACCTGCTTATTCCGCCGGTAAGCAGATTCCTGTATGTTCCGTATAAGCCGTCGAAACGGGCATATGACTGGCCGCAGGGGTTTACCGTGTACGGCGAACCGGAAGCATTCAATGCAACGATAACCTCTGTGCCGGGGGTATTCCTCGAAAATATGAACTGTCCGTTGGTAAGGAACAGCTGGCGGTACGTTCCGCCGCGCAGTGCGGAGTTTTCCTGCCGGACGCGGGCGAAGTCTGCCATATTGTCCGTCAGCGCTGTCCATTCAGGATGTTCTATTGCGGGGCGGAGCGCGTTGTCCCCGTCCTGCTTTTTACCATGGATTCCCCATTCGCTTCCGTAATAGACACACGGCGTTCCCGGTATGGCAAACAGCAGTCCGTATGCGAGTGGAATGTGCGCAGGGTTTTTAAGGATACTCGCAATTCGTTCAACGTCGTGGTTATCAACAAAATTGAACAAATTCATATTTCTGCATATGCCGTTGTTTCCGTACAGACGGTTCAGGGAATATGCTATTTCAAAAAAGTTTATGTCGTTCAGGCTGGAGTATATCCCTTTATAGCACTCATAACCGGTACAGCTGTGCAGTTTGTCCGGCCCGATAAACTGTGCGTAGAGGTCCCTGATAAGTTCTCCGATGAGCACGAATTCCTGTCCCTTTTCTCTGCCAAGTGAATCGGTATATGCGCGGAGTTTCTGAATGAACCATTCGGGCAGACTGTATGCCACGTCAAGGCGGATGCCGTCTATGCCGAACAGATCGGACCATTTACGTATTGCACCAAAGATGTGTTCCTGTACGGCAGGGTTTTCAAGATTCAGTTTTACCAGGTCGTAATGTCCTTCCCAGCCTTCATACCAGAAACCGTCGTTCCGGTCGGAATTCCGGCTCCAGTCTATATGAAACCAGTCTTTGTATGCCGACTGCTGTCGGTGCTCCTGTACGTCGCGGAATGCCCAGAATCCGCGTCCAGTGTGATTAAAAACGCCGTCAAGCACGACTTTAATACCCGCGTCATGGAGTGCACGGCAGACTGTGGCAAAATCTTCATTACTGCCGAGTCTGCTGTCGATTGTATAATAATCACGTGTGTCGTATCCGTGGCTGTCGCTCTGAAATACCGGTGAAAAATAGACGGCGTTCACTCCGAGCCGCTTCAGATGCGGAATCCAGCCGGATATGCGTGAGATCCTGTTTACCGGCTGTGCTGCCCCGTTCCACACTGACCAGTCCCATGAATTTTCTGCAGGAGCTCCGCACAATCCGAGCGGATATATCTGATAAAAAAAAGCATCGTTAAACCACATTTCTGTTCCTCCCTGTATCAGGCAAAAATTCCGTGCATAAACTGCTTTACCAGCTGCTGTGCACAAGCTTCATCAAGATTCGGACGCTGCGCTTCTCCTTCCCGGAGTGCGAGCCATGTTGCAATATACGCATTTATCTGGGCAAGAAAACCGATTGCGAATGGAAGCGCCTTTCCTGCCATATTACCGTGGGCTACCGCTGCTCCGGTAAAAAATTGTTCAAGCAGAGCATACATTCTTCTGAAATATGCGGTTGAAAGGGAAGCTGATTTTGATTCAGGGGGTGCATAGACTGTTTCCATCATAAGCCGGTAAAAATCCCCGTGCTGCTGTACATAGTGAAAGAATACAAGGGCGATCCGGACAAGCTGCCCGAACACGTCGTTTTTATAGTCCGTAATATGGTTTTCGTATACACAGCACTGCTGAAGCGGCGTTTCAAGCAGCGGAAAATTAATTTCCCAGACAGCTTCAAACAACCCGTCCTTACTGCCGAAGAAATAATAGAGCGTCGGTTTTGTTACACCGGCAGCAGTGGTAATGTCCTGAATGCCGGTTCCGTCATAACCGTGACCACTGAAGAGTGTGAGCGCTTTTTCCAAAATAACATTCTTAGAGTTGTCTGTTCCCATGGCTACATTTATATACCGTTAGGTATATAAATGTCAAGGACTGTTGTTAGCCGCAGGGTATGACAGGGCAGGCCGTGCTTTGCAAAACCTGTTTGATTTCTGAAAAGTCCCGAACACCAGAATAATACTGTTGTCTTGTATATGATAAAATTTGTTCATATACTATACGGAATAACTGAAGCCGTCTTTTGACAGGGCCGGCCCATTGTTTGAATTCAGGTGATCTGCGATGGGAATTGACTTTTACAAAAGGTACAAACCTCTTACAGCCTCGCCGTTTGCAGACAGTGATATATTCCGTGAATATGTACCGTGCGACGCGCTGAAGCCCTATGTCAGGTGTTTCTGGGGCAGCAGAAGACCCTGCCTGCAGACAGCCGTTGAAGGTATGCCGCATACACTTGTTACTCCGGATACGTGCATGGACATTATTTTTACCGTCAATTTTTCTGAAAACACAATCAGCAGTGCATTCTGCGGAATTGATGAGGAGCCGTACTCTGTTATAAAACAGTACAGCGGTGGAACGGAAATTTCAACGTTTGCGATACGTTTTTATGCATGAAGCACGGTTTTTTTTACGGACGTTCCGCTGGATTCAGTCAGAAATACAACTTTTGATCTTGACTGCTATTTTGCAAAACTTAAAAAAAAGATAGAACCGCTGCTGTTCAATATTACTACTATGCATGAACGTATTGCTGTTACAGAAAGCTTTCTGCTGCGCCATCTTCACCCGGAACGCGGCAGCAGCTTTGTTATGCAGGCTGTTGATTCGATTATTGAACGCCGTGGTAACACGAAAATAGACCGGATAACGGCTGATATGCATATAAGCAGCAGACAGCTTGAACGATTATTCAGCAGTCAGGTCGGAATACCGCCGAAAAAACTTGCATCACTTGTCAGATATCAGTACGTATGGAACGACATTCTGTTCAGGCCTGATTTTAATATTCTTGATGAAGTGTACGAATACGGCTATACCGATCAGGCTCATCTGCTGCACGAATTCAAACAGTACCATTCAATGACGATCGGCGAAGCGAAGCGGTATGCTCTGCGCGATGTCGAATTTTTACAATCAACGAAAGGCATTACCTGCTAAAATACATCTGGTTATGGAGCTGCAGGCGGTTTTTTTATCATGCCGCTTCTGCTGCCGTGAATAAACTCTGCAGGAGAAAAAAATGAAACTTGACGGATTCGGAATTTTTGTAAAAGACATGAAAAAGATGATATGCTTCTACAGGGATGTACTTGGTTTTGAAATAAAGGAAGATGAATCGACGACCAATGTATACCTTGAAAAGGATGGAACGCTGTTTCTGCTGTACGGACGGAACGATTTTGAAAAAATGACAAAACACAGGTTTGGCTATGCAGAGGGGATAAACGGTCATTACGAGACTGCGCTGAGCGTTGAAAATTTCAGTGCTGTAGACAAAGCCTATGCTGACGTAATTTCAAAAGGTGCGGTTTCTGTTCTGGCGCCTGCGACCGAACCGTGGGGCCAGCGTACCTGTTATATTGCCGACCTTGAGGGAAACCTTATTGAGATCGGGTCGTTTGTAAAAGACTGAGCGTGTCGTGAAAATCGGTTGAAAGCTGAAGCTCCCCGTATAGTGCAATCGTAGACAGTACGGGGCAAACAGCTTTTTCTGATTATTTCAGAAGAGTACATCCTTTTTCGTACGCATACTTAGAAAGACAGCTGCATCTGCAAGGTTCTCTTTTTTTTCTATCCGGTAATGAATCCATCCGCCGCTTCCGCAGGGGTACTTGTTTTCCCAGTACGATTTTCCTTTTTTTGATAAACCGTTCAGAAGTACAATTTCTTTCTCGTTTTTTGGTTCATTAAGTTTAAGCATCATTGTAAAACTTCCCTTTTCAAAAAACAGATACATAAGATGCTTTTTACCAGTACTTACTTTATATCCCCATCCGTAAGTATTTCCGAACGGAAACTTGAGTTCATAGCTGCATTTAAATAATTCTGTAAGCCGTGTCTGCCGGCTTTTATTATACGACCCCGAATTGGGCTGTATACAGTTCGTGATACGTGCCGCCTTTCTGCATCAACTCTTCATGAGTGCCGGTTTCAGTTATTCCTTCGTCGCTTACGACTACAATGCAGTCTGCATTACGTATAGTTGAAAGCCTGTGTGCGATTATGAACGTTGTGCGTCCTTTTGCAAGTTCATCGAACGATTTTTGTATCCGCAGTTCGGTTGCCGTATCAAGTGCAGATGTTGCTTCATCAAGAATAAGAACGGGCGGATTTTTAAGAAATATGCGGGCAATGGAAATACGCTGCTTTTGTCCGCCTGAAAGTTTAATACCACGCTCACCGACGATCGTATCGTAGCCGGAGGGCGTTTTCATGATATCATCGTGAATTTCAGCACGCTTTGCTGCTTCGATAATTTCATCATCTGTTGCACCGATTCTGCCGTAGGCAATGTTTTCCCGTACTGTACCGGCGAACAAAAAAACGTCCTGCTGTACAATACCTATCTGCCGGCGCAGTGATTTTACAGATACGTCGCGGATGTCTGTTCCGTCGATTGTGATCGATCCCGAAGTTATTTCATAGAACCTTGGCAGCAGATGGCACAGCGTCGTTTTTCCGCTTCCGCTTGGTCCTACAAGAGCAATCGTTTTTCCTGCCTTTACGTCAAGATTGACATGGCTGAGTATGTTGATTCCTTCATTGTATGAAAAGCTTATGTCATGATAGCTGATGTCTCCGCGTACACCGGCAAGTTCCTGTACGTCCGTCTTTTCCGGTGTTTCTTCATGCATATGCATAATTTCGGTAAACCGGGAGAATCCTGCAATACCAGTTGAGAACTCTTCTACAAGGTTTGTTAAACGGCGTATCGGTTGAAGAAAGGCAGCGACGAACAAATTTGCGGCAATCAGGTCACCAAGATTCATCTTTCCCTTCATAATGAGCAGACCGCCTGCACCAAGAACTACGACACTCAGAATATTTGTCGTAAAATCAATGCGGCTGTGGAAAGAAGCCATGGAGTGGTAATATACTTTTTTTGCTGTGAAATATCTGCCGTTGCTTTGTGCAAAACGGCTGTTTTCATACTCCTCGTTTGTAAATACTTTTGTTACCCTGGCTCCGCTTATTGACGATTCAAGTTCTGCGTTTATTTCCGCGGTTTTATCCTTCACTTGTCTGGACGATGCGAACATTGATTTTTGCGAATACAGGATTCTGAAAATCATAACAGGAAGTACTATGAGTATAATAAGAGCTATATCGCGTTGTATTCCGAGCATTAATATAAAAGCTCCGATAAGCGTTATTGTTGAAATGAAAAGGTCTTCTGGTCCGTGATGCGCGAGTTCGCTTACTTCAAACAGATCATTCGTAGCCCGTGACATGATTTTTCCTGTCCGGTTTTTGTCGAAGAATGAAAACGACTGCTGTTCAATATGGGCAAAAACGTCGCGCCTCATATCAGTTTCTACCTGAACACCGAACAGATGTCCGAAATACGTAACGAACCACTGTGCTGCAAACCGCAGAACGTAAAAGAGAAACAACAGCAGTATAATTAGTATAAATATTTTCATAGTGCGGTCAGGGGTTTTTGAAAATTCCGGAAGCAGTGTATTAACTATATACCGCGATATCATCGGAAAACCAAGATCCACAGCTGCTATGAACGCAGCACAGCACATGTCAGCGATGAAAAGTCCCCTGTGCGGTTTAAAATACGAAAGAAATAAGGCAAGGTCAGATTTTTTTGCGGATAGCCCGGAGAGTTTTTGAAAGGAATGTTGTTTTTTCATAGGTAAATAGTATACAGAAAAAATCTGCAAATTGAAACCTCCGTTTTTTTTGAATCAGTCTGCAGAATATTATAACCTGTTCGCTCTCTGAACAGGGTGCTGAAAAAATTGTTGCAGATATTCACTGGCGATTATACAATAGAGAAAATACTTATTTATTTATCGAGGGTCTATGAAAGCAGCAAAGAAAGGTCGTCTTGCAGTATTTTTTGTTTTTACACTTGGATTTGTTATTATAGCGCTGAATATCATACAAATTATTACGCTTGTTACTACTACAAGAACATCTGTGGGCAATAGTTATACACTCAGTTGTGAACGAATAACCACATCCGACGCGCAGGCAATTGCAAATAAACTGAACGGTTATTTTAACAGCCTTAGTTATTATACCGAATCAGATATCGTTACAACAGGATCAGTAGACGATATTGTACACTGGCTCCGGACTCATGCGTCAAACCGCAGCAAAGAGTTTGATTATGTTATTTTTGTTTCCCCCGACGGAACGTATTATTCAGACACAGGTCTTTCTGGAGACGTGCACGACAGGAATTATTTCAGACAGATCATGCAGAACGGAAAAGACGAATACGTTGATGATGCTGTTATTTCAAAAGTGTCCGGAAAACCTGTGATCCATATTGTTAAATCAGTGAAGGTGAACGGAAAGACGATAGGGTTTTTTGGAGGGATAGTTCCGCTTGATTCAATACAGGAATATGTTAATAAAATAACACTGGGTGAAACAGGGTATGCCTGGATCATTGACGGCACCGGTCTGGTTATTGCTCACAATCAGCAGGGGCTCCAGATGAATAAGAATTTCATAACTGATACCTCTGATAAGGATATGACCGGACTTGCAAAGAAAATGATTTCCGGAAAACCAGGCAGCTCGTGGGTTGTTGACCGTAAAACTGATAAAAAAGAATTTGTTTCGTATGCTCCGGTGGCAGGTACGAACTGGAGCATTGCGCTTTCCGTTAAAAACGATCAGGTATATGAAACAGCGTACAGCGTAACATATATAATGATAGTTTTATGTGTTGCCAACAGCATTATCCTGCTTTTTATCAGCATTATGATTATTTATTTTTCACTTAAACCGCTGCAGACCGTAGAAA
>DCFS01000120.1 GCA_002319875.1 Treponema sp. UBA1798
TTTATAGATCAGAAGGCTTTTTCCGTAATTCATACCAGCAGTCTGTATAATACGTATGTAGACAAATGCAAAAACTTTGAAGTCGGTATGGCGTGGCTTCCCGCTGCTGCTGCGCGCAAACAGGAAATCGGCGGATGTGTGCTGCTTATTCCTGCAAAAAACAGTCAGGCTGTAAAGAATGCCGCATGGCAGTTTCTCTCTTATCTGTGCAGTAAAGACATCAATATGAAATGGGCAGAAGGAACGGGCTATATGCCGACCAGAAAATCTGTTCTTGAAACATCGGAGGGAAAAGATTTTCTGAAGCGAAAACCCGCATTCAAATGTATATTCGACAATCTGGATAACATTTATCCGCGCATCCAGAACAAAAACTGGAACCAGCTTGCCTCCATCTGGATGAATTATCTTTCCGAATTCTATAATAACAAAACGGATATAGACAAAAATATAAAAAAGATGTCCGGCGAAATCGACGAAGTCCTTGAAGACTGATTTTTATGAGCCGTTGAGGGGACACTTGTTCCCTCAACGGCTTGCGGAGTTTGAAAATTAAGTTTCGTATTGTAGTGACTTAATTTTTCAGACTCTGCAGCTTTGTTTTCTGAAATGTCCAAGAACGAATTTTGGGGACATCCCCTTTTTTTCCGGGAGGAGTGGCATGAAAGAATTCGGTATTAAACCGGGAACAAAGGATCATCTCCAGGATTTCCTTTGTACGGCTCCCGCTCTTATACTGATTATCATATTTACTTATTTTCCGATCGTTAAACTTGTTCAGATCAGTTTTACCGACTGGAATCTGCTGAATGATCATTATAAGTATGTCGGATTTAAAAACTGGAAATGGCTGTTTACCGGTTCAGGTACGAAATATCTTTTGAATTCTCTGAAGGTTACGTTTATTTATTCCGCAGGTGAACTGCTTATTACCATTTTCGGAGGACTGGTTCTGGCACTTATATTCAATAGTAAAAACAAGGGATTTTCTGTAATGCGGGCTATTGTATTTATGCCGAAATATGTCGCAATGAGTTCTGCCGCTGTTATATTCCTCTGGATGCTTGATACCAATAACGGTATTTTTAATTATTTTATTACACGATTTGGCGGACAGCGCATAGACTGGCTTGGTAATAAAAATACGGCTATGCTGGCAGTCCTTATGGTTACCGGCTGGCGAGATGTCGGATACGGTATGATAATCTATCTTGCATCCATACTGAGTATTCCTGCAGACTATTATGAGGCTGCTTCTCTTGACGGCGCTTCGTACTGGCAGCGGCTGTTCAGAATTACCCTGCCGATGTTGAGCCCTACGACCCTGTTTCTATTTGTAACACAGTTTATTGCCTCAATGAAGGTTTTCCAGAGTATTGATATATTGACCGGTGGAGGACCTTACCGGTCAACCGAAGTATTCGTATACAAGATTTATTCGTATGCTATGGAAGATTTCCGTATGGACCGGGCTTCTGTTATGGCTCTGGCTTTTTTTGTATTGCTGCTTATTATAACGGCTTCAACGATGAAACTGTCTGATAGAAAAGTCAGCTACGATATGTAGGGAGAAAACATCATGAACTATATGACACAGACAGAGCTGAACCGCCGTTTTCTCCGGAATAAACGGATTGTAACAGCTATACAATGGTTATTTGCAATCGTTGTGACAGTATTTGCCTTCTATCCGGTTTACTGGATGCTTATTTCTTCAGTGAAGAGCCAGGATGAAATCCTTCGTCTCCAGCCGACATTCTGGCCGCGGGAATTTCATTTTGAAAATTATATCAATGTACTCCGGAAAGTGAATTTCAGCAGATACTACATAAATACTGCGGTTATGACCGGAGGTATTTTACTCTCCCAGATTATAACAGGAATATTTGCTGCCTATGGTTTTTCCAAAGGAACGTTTAAATACAGAGATACGCTGTTCTTTATTGTGCTTGGCGCACTTATGATTCCTATCCAGGTAACATTTATACCGCTGTATATTATGTTTGCCCACTGGCATCTGACTGATACCTATCTGGGACTCATTCTGCCGGAAGCGGTAAGTCCTTATTATATCTTTATGCTGCGCCAGACATTCATGTCTATCGATAACAGTTATATTGATGCTGCGAAGATAGACGGCCTTGGTAAAACCGGTATTATTACCAGAATACTCAGCCCTATGTGCCGCTCTACGCTTTTTACCGTAACACTGGTAACGTTTACCAACGGCTGGAACAGTTATTTCTGGCCGAAAATCATAGCAAAAGAAGAAACTCACCGGGTCCTTACCGTGGGGCTGGCAAAACTTCGTGATACCTTCGCCGGACAGGGAACGATGAATAATCATGAAATTATGGCAGGCGCAGTACTTGCAATACTTCCGGTAATTATTCTATTCTTTATATTTCAGAAGTACATGCTTTCTGGTTACAGTAAAGCTGCCATGAAATAAAAATATTTTATTGGAGGACTGATATGAAAGTAGTTGCACACCGCGGATACAGCGGCTGTTATCCTGAAAATACGATGCTTGCATTCCGCGAAGCAGTCAAAACCGGCTGCGATGAAATAGAACTGGACGTACAGCTTGCGAAAGACGGAACCGTAGTAGTAATTCACGATGAAAAGATTGACCGCACGACCGACGGCAGCGGTAACGTACGTGACTTTACATTTAAGGAACTTACCAGGTTCAATGCAGCAAACACATGGAACGGAAAATTTCAAAAAGAAACGATACCGTCTTTTGAAGAATACTGCGAATGGGCCGCAACGGTTCCCGTTACCACTAATATTGAATTAAAAACCGGTATTGTCTGCTATGAGGATATTGAACAGAAGACAATTGATATAATCAGGAAAAACGGGCTTGAAAAAAAAGTGATGTTCTCTTCGTTTAATCACTGCTCGCTGCTTACAGCAAAAACGATCGCCCCTTCAATTCCTGCCGGTGCACTTGTTGAAGATCCGGGCATTGTTCATGCCGGGTATTATTGTAAAAAATACGGATTTGAGTTCTATCATCCTGCCTGTAAATCGCTTTCCGATGCCGCAGTAAAGGAACTGAAGGATCATGGTATAGGCATAAACGTATGGACAGTAAACGGAATGGCGGAACTGGAACAACTGTATGAGTGGGGTGTTTCAGGTGTTATAACCAATTATCCTTCTGTCTGCCGCCGGTATCTTGAAGGTATGAAAAAATGAAAACTCACCGGTTTGGCTTCTGCATCTGTGTCCTTCTGGCGTTCGCAATCTGTGCTCCGGTGTTCCCTGCGGATACTGGAAAGAAGGGGCCGGACCGCTTCACCGCCGTTACGGACCGGTCTGGAGAAAAGGGGCAGCTAACCCTCTATTTCATAGATCTTGATGTTCCTCAGGACAGTAAGGATAAAAGCGGGGACAGTACGCTTGTCGTTGCCCCCGACGGAAAGGTGATGCTCGTTGACTGCGGACATCCCGATGCAGGAAAGGATGTCGTAAGAACACTTAAAGCGCTCGGAATCACAAAGATAGATATATTTGTCAACACTCATCCGCATATCGATCACCTTGGAGGATTTCCTCAGGTCGCCGATACGTTCGCTGTCGGCCAGGTATACCGCTCACACGTGGAATACGATACACCGTATACAAAGGCTTTCGCAGCTGCCGTTCAGAAACATTCCCTTCCGCTCGCGTATCTTGAGGAAGAAGACAGCTTTATGTTAGGCTCTGATGTGAAAGTCGATGTCTTCGGTCCTGTAAAGAATATTGTATATCCGCCTGAATATCCGGCAAACTCGACTCAGTTCCTGAATGATGAATCGGTCGCTATGCAGATGACTTTCGGTGAATCGAAGGTGCTGCTCTGCGGAGATCTGTACCGGAGCGGGGAATCGGTTGTCATTGACAAATATGCGGACCGGCTCAAAAGCGACGTGGCAAAGGCGAATCATCATGGTAACGATACCAGCAACCAGAAAAAATGGGTCAGGGCAGTACAGCCGCAGGTAGTCGTTGCCATGAACGATATACTGGGCAGTATGGACGTCGTGAACAATTACGTCAGATACGGAGCCGTTTTTTATCACACGTTGTATAACGGACTGGTAAAAGTTCAGCTGGACAATGCGCATCATGTCCATACGGAGTCACAGTTTGAAAGCTGGATAGAAAAAGTGAAACCTGCGTCGTAAAATTATGCATGCCCATATTGTCAGTGGTTGTGTATGGCGTCTTCAGTACTTTTATGCAAAGGTTTGCAAAAAAGTACTGAATTTATTTGACAAATGATACGGGATGAAGATATACTGAAATAGAAATGTTGCTTCAGTATGCATTCCTGTTGTTGCCTCTGAAACCGGTACAGGGATTACACCATTGTTGTAAAAACTGTTTTTCCGGATAACAGCTTCAGGAACATAGATAAATATTTATATATTAAGTAGTTGTGTAAATCAACCTGATTACGTTTCTTTTACCGATGCTACCAGGCAGCGGGTTGATCCTCCGGACTGTTATGCAGGGACACAGGCAGAAAGTATCCTGTTTCAGCCTGCAGGGTTCTGCCTGAAACAGAAAAATTGCTGTTCATCGTGTTTTTAAAATGTAAAGGTTTGCATAAATACATAAAAATGGTATTCTGAAAATGAGTGAAAAGCAGATAAATCTGAAAGATGTTGCGGAATCAGCGGGGGTGTCCGTGAGTACCGTTTCCCGCGTTCTTGACGGGAAAGACTGTGTACAGGAAAAGACCCGCCAGCGGGTACTTGATATTGCACGCCGGATGGGGTATACGCCGAATGCCCTCGCAAAGACGCTTAAGACCGGCCAGAGCAATACGATTGCGTTGATGATCCCCAGTATCCAGAATATGATCTATCCGGATATCGTCAGGGGCGTTGAAGATACGGCAAGAAAATACGGATTTATTGTTATCCTCTGCAATACTGACGAAGATCAGAATGTTGAACGCTCCTATATTGCAAAGCTCCGGACACACTGGGTTGACGGTTTTATTGTTGCATCAATGATGGCCGATTCTTCACATATACGGGAACTGCAGAA
>DCFS01000033.1 GCA_002319875.1 Treponema sp. UBA1798
GAATTTGATAAATGTTGTTCCTGTTATTTCTGTTGATCAGAAACGAATAGTATCCGCGTTAAGCAATAAGAATTTTTTTGATTTTGAGGACTGTCTGCAGACAGAATGTGCCTCTTCTTTTTCCGCCGACTATATAGTCACTAGAAATATAAATGATTTTTCACAAAGCTCTGTACCACCGGTATCACCGCAGGATTTTCTTAATCTCATTGCGAATCAGTAAAAAATTTATTCTCTACACAGAATATGCGCAGTATGCCCGCATGCAGCGTACTGCGCAGGATTTTACAGAAGACTGATATATATGAATATTTCGGCATGATCCATGTCGCTGTTCCGGTATTCCTCAAAGTCACAGGTAAAGGCGCGCGGCAGTTTCATTGCCCATAGCTGCTGCCAGAATCCGGCTACAGCTGTATGGACGTTTCCCCTGACCGTAAACCGGGCATATTTCCCGGCCGGCAGTTTTCTTAGCACCAGCGGAGCAGAAACAGCGGTTTTCTCATTAACTTCACAGCCGACGATCGCGCTGTAATCGTCTTTCTCCGTTCCTTCATAATCGGTATAGATTCCGAGCGTAAACGCACTTTTCCTGCCGGTTATCGTTCCACCGACGTCCGGACGGAAGAACTGCTCCCACAATCCGCCGATGACAGCCGTCATGGCAGGATCGCTGTTATTGGTCCGTGCCATAACTCCTGCTACCGTTTTTTCTTCAAGGCTGATGATTTCATATTCCATACTGTATACCTCCGTATCTGATGTATACAGCATACTGCACCTATCATGACACCTGTATGTCACGACCGGTATTTTTCTGCCATTTTATGAAGGAGCCTGCCGTATTCCATCCGGAGTTCCTGCGGGTCGGTCAGTTCGGCGGCACTGCCAAAGCTTAAAAGAAATCCGAACAGGTTGTTCTTGTCGGCAAATCCGGAGCGGAACAGCAGTCTGCCGTCGGGCTCCGTACTGAAACTTTCCGGGCCGAACTGTTCTATCAGCCGCCATTTTTCGGAAGCGTCAAAAACAACTGCTGCCTGAATGGTTTCCGGGAATGCAGCCATACTGTCACTGTCAAGCGGCGGAACGGTTCGTGGTGTAAAACGTTTTTCCGTCTGCTGCATATCCTGAATACGGTTGAGTTTGAACAGGCGGAAGTCGTTACGGGACGTACAGTATGCCCGGAGGTACCATGATGCCCACCGGAAAACGACGCTGTACGGCTCTACAACCCGGACACTTTCGCGGCCGGGTGCATAGTAGGTGAACGAAAGAAATTCTTCTGCTTCGATAGCTGTAAGGATCTGCGAGATTTTTGGGACAAGTGAATCTTTGTACCACGATCCCAGGTCTATATCCATGTACCGGGGAGGTTGTTCCGTAACAGAAAGTTTACCCATCAACTGCCGGTATTTTTTAGTGCCGCATACACTGTCCAGGCTCTTTAACCCGGTAAAAATTGCCTGCATATCCGCTTTTGTCAGCAGCGTCCGGTCTATTTTATACCCGTCCATGATGGAGACGCCGCCGTTCTGCCCCGATACCGTACATACGGGAATTCCCGCCATACACAAAGTCTGTATATCCCGGCTCACAGTTCTGCGCGACACTTCAAACTGTTCGGACAGCGTCCTGATGGTACACTTTTCGTGCTGAAGGAGGAGCGACAATATTCCAATAAGCCTGTCTGCTTTCATTATGCCGGTAGTGTATCAGTAATATGCCGTTACAAACAAGAGAATCCGGTCCGGGGCTGGTAAAAAAACGGGAGTGAAGTATAATTATATCTGAATTTACTATCATACTAAGGGGGATTAAAAGTGTCATATGGCGTATATGCGCTGGTTCTGGTGCTCATCCTGTGGGGAGTAAAATTTGCAGGAAAAGGACAGTTTAATAATGACTTTATGTCTCTTGAAGTAACGAAGTGCCTGCAGGGAATATGTTCGGTTTGTATTATCTGCCATCATATGTCCCAGACAGGTGCTTTTCAAAAGGCAGGTGAACTTTCGTTATTCAGGGATATGGGAGTATGCTTTGTGGGCATCTTTTTTTTCTGTTCAGGATACGGACTTATAAAAAGTATGCAGACAAAACCCGCATACATGGATACGTTCCTTAAAAAACGGCTGCCTGCAGTCCTGGTTCCTTTCTATACTATGACGGCAGCTTTTGCCGTTTACGACATCGTTGTAGGAACCCGTATGAGCGCAGTTCAATGGATCCTTTCATTATCCGGTTTGATTCTGATAAACAGTCACGCCTGGTATATTATTGAAATTGTACTGCTGTATCTTGTCTTTTATTTTTCTTTTACACGGATCAGATCAGAAAAAAAAGCTTTTTTCATTATAGGAATTTTTATTCTTGTACAGATGATTCTGGGCGTGATCTGGGGACACCTTGCATGGTGGGCAGGTAAGCCTTTCTGGTGGCAGGCACCGGACGGTTTTTCTACTGCAAAATGGTGGATGATGCCAAGCACCTTGTGGTTCCAGGGTGAATGGTGGATAAATTCAACGCCATTATTTTTTCTGGGTTTGCTCTTTGCGCGTTTTGAACAGCCTGTTCTGGTATGGCTTAAACAGAAATACTGGATCAAGTTAATTGTACTGGCCATTGTGGTGATTGTTACTGAAATTCTTTCAACAAAGGCTTTGAATGAATTGTCGTACTGGTCGGAATTTGGTCCGGAACAAAGCCTTGGAATCGGAAAAAAGTACATATGCCTTATTGTGCAGACTGTTTTTGTTACTGCCTTTGTGTGCTTTGTGTTCATGGTTATGATGAAAATGCGTTCTGTAAATCCGGTAACAAAATTTCTGGGCAAAATAGTCCTTGAAATATATTTGATGCATAATCTGCTGCTGATGCGTTTTGGTTTTATGATCGGCAGTGCACCGGGGGCTTCTCCTGTTGTTGCGGATAACAGATCAAATCTGATACTGTTTGCAGCGATTGTTGTCTGCGGCGCGGTGTTGCTTGGTACGATTTTTAATTTTCTTAATCATAAACTTATTAAACTTGTTACGGACCGGAAATAATGCACGTGTATGTGCGCGGCAGTTCTGCAGCGCACGGTATCCGGGGGTAAACTCTGATAGAATTACGGTGTACGGCATGGCCCGTACGCCGTAACTTACAGCGGGCTGCCATGTTATTTTATGAACTGGGCAAAGACAGATGCGCCTATATTTTCATTAGCCAGGAAATAAACATAATAACTGCCTATGCGGAGAATACCAGGCAATTTTCATACCTCCTGATGCAGCGTATTTAAACAAGGTATGAGCATTGTGAGAAAGCAGTTCATTATAAAGCCATGTATATGACGGTAAAACACATCTGGCTGAATCAAAACCGCCGGTTTGGCGGGGGCGTTCAAAATGGACTTCAATGTACTTTTCTCCATTTTTTTCTCTGAGCTCAGAATGGACGATTTCTGTTTCATCAGCAAGAGTTATGTATGGATACATCATAATTCAGCCTCCTTCTACTATTACTACTTATATAAATAAAGAAAAAACAAACAAGATTCGATATTGCGGAGGGTAAGGATATGGTTCGTATTTGTATGGTCGTGATACTTTTTTTACAGGATAGGTAAATCTGTTGGTTTTCTGTATGCTTAAAGTGGAATTTGTGATATTGTTTAAGACAATATGTACATTTATATAATTTATGTACATTGAAAAAGCTGGTATTATGATTGTATATCAGTATACAGTTATAATTTAAATTTATTACAGGAGAATTTATGAAAAAGCTGTTTGGATTACCTTTACTCGCACTGACTGCGCTTCTTGCCGCAGGATGCGCAACAACAGTTCCCGTTACGGTTACACGCCCGGCTGAGCTGGATCTGCGCGGAGCAAAATCCCTTTCTGTGCTTCCGTTCCGCCTTTCTACCGCAAAGGATGAATCCGGCAATGACAACAAGGGCACTACTATAATTATTGACATAGGCCGGTTCTTTGACAGGCTTGCTGGTGATAATCCGGAAGAGGTACGGGCTGCAAATTTTCTGACGGATCAGCTCACGCAGAAACTTACAGATTCACAGTATGTGCAGCTGGTTAATTCTACAGCCGTTCAAACGGCATTGAAAAACGGAACAGCAGTTCCGGCAGACGTATATCTGACAGGTAAGTTTACTCTTTTTGATTCACATATAGAAACGATCGACAGGACAGAAACGGATTCCGACGGCAATAAATATACTCAAAGATATAATAAGAAAGCTGTTGCTGCATCGATCACGTATCAGATTGTAGACACAAAAACGAATCAGATCATTGCCTATAAATCGACAGATATCAAAAGACTTTCTGATGAAAGAAAAGACATCCGTCAGCTTCCGAAAGATTTTGACGTTATCCGCCCTGATCTTGAACGGCTAAGCGATCAGATCATGAAAGAACTTCAGCCATATAAGGAGTTAGTGTACGTTTCGCTTATGTCGGATAAGACAAAAGATCCGGATATGAAGATTGCGGATCAAATGGCTAAAAACGGACTGATTTCACAGAGTGAAGAGAAATTCATGTCGATTTATACAGAAAAAAATTATTTTGTTGCCGGCTATAATGCTGCCAAACTGCTTCAGGTTCAGGGGGAGTTATATAAAGCACGTGATCTGATGCAGACCCTTGTGGATAAGTTCGGCGAGAAAAACGCCATGACTGGATTAAATAATATTAATTATGAGATTGCACAGGCGGAAAAGCTTCAGAAACAGACCGCTAAATAACAATTTCGGCGTATTCGTACGTGTTCATGAAAAAGTCCGGTAAAAGCTGCCGGACTTTTTTTATACTTTATACAGTGAACTGATCTATCTGGCCGCCGATAAGTTCGATGGCGTCTCCGGCACGTTTTGTTATGCTGCCAAGCGCACTGCCTGTTTCGCCTATCTTTTTTGCTCCTGTCTCCATTTCATTTACTTTTTCTTTCATAGATGCGGTCGCATTCTGTAACTTCTTCATATCGTCAAGAATAGTTTTCTGTCCTGCGCTCATTTCTGTTGATGCATTCCGTACTTCTGCGGTGCTGTCATTCATCAGCTGCAACGATTCACCTATCTGTTTTGAACCGGTCAGCTGTTCTTCCATTGCGCCCTTTATCTGCGTTACGAGCATATTTGTCTGTTCTATACTTTCTGATACCAGATTAAACGTTCTTGCTGTGTCTGCAGAGGACGATACTACTGTTCCGATTGATCCCTGGATTTTTTTTAGTTCTTCCTTGATCTTTCTTGATTCTGCAGAAGATGTCTCTGCAAGTTTTCTGATTTCGTCAGCCACCACACTGAATCCTTTTCCTGCATCTCCTGCATGCGCTGCTTCAATAGCAGCGTTCATGGACAAAAGATTCGTCTGGCCTGCTATGCTGGCAATAGCAGCGTTTGCGTCTTCAAGCATTTGCGACTGACTTGAAATTTGTTTGATTTGTTCAAATACGCGGTTCTGTTTTGTCATACCGTCGTTTGAACGGGTTTCAAGCGCAGAGAACGAGTGTGCCATCTGTTCTACGGTCTTGTTTACACTTCCGATATTACCGATCATTTCTTCGACAGCCGCGGATGCCTCGGTGATTCCGCTTGCATGGTTTTCAATCATTTTTTCAAGAGACACGATGTTCTGTGATATTTCGGAAAGGGCACCTGCCGTTTCTTCAACCCCTGCCGACTGAGTAACTATTTCTGATTTTACACCGTCAATGTCCGACAAAATCTGCGTTATAGCTGCCGATGTATCTTCTACACCTGATCTGAGCATATCACCGCCTGATGCAAGTTCGTCTTTTGATTTTTTCATTACTGTCATAATGTTCTGCATCTTTTCAATGAATGTATTGAACCCGTGAACGACCGAACCGATTTCATCGTTTTTAGTGTTATCAAGACGGCGGGACAGATCCGCTTTGCCGGACGCAATATCCGTAATTGTTTTTTGGACATTCTTCAGGGGGTTCAGGATCCTTCTGACTGTTAGTGCGGTAATGGTGGTAAGAATAATGATAGACAACATGAAAAGGACCGCCATTGTTTTTGTTAACGTGTCGGCAGTTGCATTTATTTCCGATGCGGGAAGAACGGCTGTCACCGACCACGTTGTATTTTTTACCGGACCGTAGAACGCATAGGAGCCGTCTGAAAAACGTCCTGTTCCTGATTCTCTGTTCATCATCCGTTTTACGATGGTACGTTTTCCCTCATCGGTACTATTATTCATGTTGGTCATGATTTGTGCTGCATCGGGGTGGGCGATGCAGATTCCTGTTCCGTCAAATATGCTCAGATAGCCGTTTTTTCCGACTTTCACGGACCTGGAAAATTCCTGAAGTGTTGAAAGGGAAACAATTCCGCCGAAGAATCCGATTTTCTTATGATTCCTGTCATAGGCCGCTGCGGCTATTTCATAGACATACGAATCATCAACCATAGATTGAATCGGATCACTGATAAAGATATCTTTTCCTTCTTTTAGTATGGCTATGACATCATTATCCTGATCGGGAAGGTTTATATCCTGTCCGGTATCGCTGTATGCGGTTTTATCCATATCACAGAAAAAAATACTGCTGAAGTCGGAATGGCGTTTATCCTTATTATCCCGTATCCAGTTTACAGCACCTGCAGTATCATCGTCGGCAATGTAATCAAGATTTGTATAGGTATGCATTTCACGTATAAGCTGCTGATTCCATGAATCAATGGAACTTGCATATACCGGTATGGTATTGGACATTGTGTCTGAAAAACTCTGTACGGAACTTTTTTCAACAAGCTGGTACGACAGAATTCCTAAAGCTATGAACAGTATCATAATAAAAATACCCATCTGTACTGAAAATTGTACAATAATGCTTTTTCGTTTTTGTTCAGATTTTTCCTTACCTGAAAAGAAATTATTCATAAATTACAGCTCCTGATTTTTTTTACTTTATTTTTTTAATTGACAGCAGTATTTACCGTCTGCTTCGGGGACGATGGAAAGGGGGATGTACCGCTTTCTGCATTTTTGCGGAATAATTATAGAATATAACCATTCCGCCCATGAAAAAAAGACATGCTTTTCTTATAAAGATCATAGTTTTTTCTTATACATATTATTCCATGAACGAAGAAAAGCGCTGAGTATTTTTTTAAAGGGAAACGAATAAAATAAATACACTGTATAAAAAGATAATTGCCCTGATGAGAATTATCTTCTATAATCCAAACAGCTGTTTTATCAAGGAGCTTCGTATGGTTTTTAAGCAAACCCCTTTATACCGTTATTTAATGGTTTGTAACAAAGAGCATATAGAGAAAAATGTTTTTGATGGTGGTGCCGGCGGCGACGAACCGTTTTTGAGTGTTTTTTCATCATATGGGTATAAAACCACAGGAATAGAATTAGATGCCGGGCAATTAAAGAAAGCAAACGATTTTGGTATAAGGAATAATCAGAATCTTAACATCGTTCAGGGCGACTTGCGGAATATAAAATTCCCTGATGAATGTTTTTCATGTGTGTATTCGTATAATACCATATTCCATATGATGAAAACGGAAGTAGATAAAAGTATGTCTGAACTAAAAAGGATACTAAAACATAACGGCCTTCTTTTTGTTAATTTCTTGTCTATTAACGATTTCAGAGTTGGTGAGGGGAAAGACTTTGGGAATAATCAATATGAACAGATGGACGACAATATCGTTATTCATTCTTATTACAAAAAAGATGAAGCTGACAGGTACTTCAATAATATGCAGATATTGTATAAGGAAAACAGAATAATAGAGCGCATATATAACGGGAAAATGATCAAACAGGGATTTATTGATTATATTGCAAAGAAAATCTGACCACTGATTTGACTTAAAAACACTGGTATCACGGGCGGAGCGGATACCTTTTTTGTACTTGCTGCATTGATCAGTTGATTCAAAATCATAGGTGCAGATAGTAAACATTGACGATGCATACAGATAAGTATAAAATTATCCGGGAGGCGGCATTACATGAGAACCGTATTCGATTTGCCTGATATTCCTGTTTGAAAAAAAAGCAGCATTTTATAAAATCCGGATTAATTTCTTACAGGCTGTATCTGTTTTATACGTTCAGCATTTTTATCGTCATTATTCTTTCCGTTTTTTTTGTTCTGTCTTATTATCGTAACGCTCAGGATATATACACTTCGGAGCAGCAGGAAATTAAAGTATATGCGGATTCTGTTGTAAATTCACTGGAACAGGAAATGGATACGATGTCGGCAATATCCATGAATATTGTCTATTCGAATGCCGTACGCGACAGTTTTAATCAGTTTAACAGAACGACAGTACAGAATACCAACGACATTACAGCTCGTAAAGAAGCATGGAATTTAAGCGACTATATTTTTATAACGTTCGGTGCGTTCCAGCGGGTGCGCCAGGTCAATATGTATTCGCTGAACGGATATGAGGTAAGTATCGGCAACGGTGTAATGATGAACAGAATTGATCTGTCCGGCTGCCCGTGGTATGCGCCGGTGATGAGACTTGCAGGTAAAAAATATATTACTGCACCTGCGACCGGAATGCAGCGGGGGGAATACAATTTGTCGCTTATCAGGCTTTTTTATGATAGTCTGGGGCAGCCGGAAGGGATCGCAGAAGTTGTACAGGACTGCACTAAACTGTTCAAAACCCCTTCTGAGCTGACTGCTGACAATAAGTTTCTTAGAATATACATTATTGGCAGCGACGGAAAATTTCTGTTTCCGTATACTTCCGGGCGGCGTATCCAACCGCTCCTTTCACCGGGCAACAGCAGAAAGAATAATCTTATTGAAATACGGCATCTTGAAAATTATGACTGGACTATTTATTTGTTTGAAAACAAGCAGGCTGTCGCGAAGTCGGTGAGGGACTTGAAATATTACTATCTGCTCCTTCTTTTTACTATTCTCGTAGATACGACGCTTATCTGCTTTATTATTTCCAATCAGCTGACTACTTCGATAGGAAGGTTGAGCGATACCATTAAAAAATTTGAATTGAAGAATGTGGTTGACGGGACGCCCGAAAAGCTTTTTGTCCCGGATACAAGAGTACGGGAAATAGTTTCACTGTGGAAAACATATTCCAATATGCAGGAAAAACTTGCATTGTCTACGAAAGAACTGCTGCTGCGTAAATCTGAGGAAACAAAAATAAAATTACAGCTTTCACAGTCTTTTGTGGAACCTCATTTTTTATATAATATACTTAATACCATAAGCGTTATGGCAGAAGACGATATGGATGATGAAATAATTGAAATGTGCGAACAGCTTACATCCTATCTGCGGTATGTGTCAAAAACGGACGAAGCTCTGGTATCGGTGGAACAGGAACTGGAGATGACAAAGAATTATCTTGAGATAATGAAAATCCGGTACGGGCAGGATAATTTTTCTTATAAGATCCATTGTCCCGACACGCTGCTTCAGATCCGTATACCTAAATTTGTTATACAGCCATTGACGGAAAATATTTTTAAATATGCCTTTACTGAAAGTCCCCCGTGGAAAATTGAAATATCAGTAGAAGGCGACGGGACTGTCTGGCAGTTGAAGGTGACGGACAACGGCGGATTTTTCAGCGATGAAAAAAAGAATGAAATCCTGACGCAGTTTGCACACCTGGATATTGACGCTGAACTTAAGAATCTGCATATAGGCGGGTCGGGTTTGAAAAATACGTATATCCGGATCAAAATGCGGTATAAGGAACATACTGTTTTTACAATTGATAATTCCGTGAAAGGGTATACGTCTGTCGTTATCGGAGGGCTTGTAGACGATGGAAAGTAAGACGAAAATTCTTGTTGTTGAAGATGAAATACTGATCCGTAAAAATATCATTAAGAAAATAGAGTCGATGAGTGGTCTCTCGATAAGCGTTGCAGGAGAAGCAATGGACGGAAAGACAGCTTACGAACTCATACAAACGACGTATCCCGATATAGTTATTACAGATATACGGATGCCCGTCATGGACGGGCTGGAACTTATCAGAAAGGCGGAACAGTTTTATCCGGATATTGATTATATTATTTTGAGCAGCTTCAGTGATTTTGAATATGCACAACAGGCAATAAGTCTGCGGGTAAGCGAATATCTGCTGAAGCCGGTTAAAGTAACCGAACTCAGAAAAGCGATCACCGGTATAATCAGCCGCAGACAGCTGAACAGTCAGCTGCCGTTACCCGATAAAGAACTGAATCATCAGGAAATATCGCATAAGCTTGCCGAATTTATTAAAAATAATTACAAAGAATCGATTTCGCTTGCCCAGCTGAGCAGAAAATTCGGATACAGTATTGAGTATCTTGGAAAAATATTTAAAGAAGAAATGAAAATGACGCCTTCCGAATATATCACATATCTGCGGATAGAGAATGCGAAAAGCATTCTTTTAAACTATCCCGATATGGATATATACAAAGTAGCTAAACTATCGGGCTACGGAGAAAACTGCTACTATTTTTCCCGTATATTCAAGCTCAAGACAGGCCTGAAGCCGTCGGAATTCAGAAAGACGGTGCGTGCATAACGACGTTCTGATTGAATAAACTGACTGCTGTTATGTGCCCTGTTCTGCCGGAAACGGATACGTCCAGCGAACCGCCGCTGCATTTTACGGAAATTTCTACCGTTTCTATTCCTTCTGTCGATACGAGTTTCTGTTCAGAAACTGTCCCCTCCGGGAAATAGCCCAGAATCAGTTCCGGTTCTTTACGGTAGTCGTAATCCGGCCGGTCGTCGGTTTTTCCGGTGACAATTACCGCCCCCTCACGTACAAGAAGCGGCAGCGACAGGTAATCGTATGTTTCCGTATACCATGCTCCGCCCTCGTATACCTTGTGTGTTAATAAGTTGCACCATCTTCCGTGCGGCAGATAGTATGTTACACTGCCGTCTTCGTGAAACACGGGTGCAACGAGCAGGGCGGAGCCGAACATGTACTGTGTATCAAGCACTGCGCACGCGGGGTCTGCAGGGAATTCCATAAACATGGGACGCATAACCGGAGTTCCGGCGGTATGTGCTTCTGCTGCAAGGGAATAAATGTACGGCATGAGGCTGCACTTTAGCCTGGTGAATTTGCGCAGAACGTCCACCGCTTCTTCGTCGAAAAGCCACGGTACCCGGTAGGACGATGAACCATGCAGTCTGCTGTGCGAGCTGAGCAGACCGAACTGGCACCAGCGTTTGTACAGGTCGGGCGTTGCGGTGCTTTCGAACCCGCTTATGTCGTGGCTCCAGAAACC
>DCFS01000052.1 GCA_002319875.1 Treponema sp. UBA1798
CATCAAATCGAGAAAGGGGGCAAAAGATACATCCTGTGAAGAAAACGCATCAACATGATATGAGTGAGAGTGACACATTCTGCGTAATTGCCAAACGAAAAAATCTCCGTTCACCATGAGCGGAGATTTTATTATTATATGGTTACGATATGTACAAGCGTGCCATGCTCCTGCAGGATATCGAGCAGATCCTGACTGTTCATCCAGACCGTTGCGGTATTCTCATTGGGATGCACGCCAATCCTGCACGGAGATTCCATAAAACTGTGGTCCAGATAAAACTGCACTTGGCATGCAGCATCGTTGAGCAGTCCCAGAGGTGTCACTGAGCCAGGTTCAAGCTGCAGTATAGAACGCAGGTCGTCTTCTGACGCAAAGGATAAAGGTCTGGTTCCATTATTTTTCCGGAAATATTTTAGAGCGACACGCTTATCACCACGGACCGTAATCAGATAATAGTTTCGTTTCTTATCATCGCGCACAAAAAGGTTTTTGGCAATATCTTCAGGATAAGGGAGCTTTACCTTTGCTAAATCCTCTATATTGAAAACGGCTTCATGTTCGGTGATTTTATAATGTATTTGTTTAGTATCAAGTAATTGATAAATTTCCTGCTTATTCAAAACATCGTGCCTCCTACAAAACTTATTATACAGATTATACATGATGCCTTTCAGCAAAACAACCCTCAGCGATAGCTTACTTAGAGTGCTTACGATGGTCGAACATTTATACAGTTTGGGCAACGCTGAACTTTACGCATTTCACCGAACTCAAGTATAGCAAGCTTTTAGGCAGTTCTATTGCATAATAAGTACTTTTCCAAGTTTTAATTTGATGATATACTGTAAAAAAAGTTTATTCTCGTGGTAATGCATACGAGAATCTACAATGCTTATAGTAAAGGGGGAATTTGCAGTATGATCCATCTTGCTTTCTGCGACGACGATGTTGCGACGCATCGTACTATGCATGAAATGCTATCGCATTATATGAACTTGTACCCCCAATATGAACTAAAAATCTATTTTTTCACCTCACCGATGGAGCTCCTTTGTTATGCAGAAAAAAACATTTCCTTTGATATTTTATTGCTCGATATTTACATGAAGGGAATGTCTGGCATCGAAGCAGCGAAAGAGTTTCGGCAGAAGAATACAGAAGCTGGAATCATTTTTATTACAGCTTCTCGTGAACATGCACTCGATGCTTTTTCGGTCGATGCTGCGCAGTATCTGGTTAAGCCCTATGAAGAAAATGAACTCTTTGCAGCATTAAATAAGGTTTTTAAAAGTACCTTGAACGGGCAGAAAGAAAAACTGATTCTGAAAACAGCTTCAGGTATAATTTATTTGAAATATCAGGATATTGTTTTCACCGAAACCTCAAAAAAAAATTATCAGATTATACATATGATTCAGGGGGAAGCTGTTGAAATTCGTATGACTTCAGCAGAACTTTTTCAGCACCTGTCGACAAATCAGAACTTTTTTCGCTGCGGAGCGTCTTTTAATCTGAATTTGCAATATATCCGTCAAATCACAAGAGAAGCGGTTTTTTTTGATACGGGAGAAAGCGTAGCAATCCCTTATAGCAGCTACAAAAAAATAAAAGAAAAGTTTTTTTGTCTGCAAATGAATACGGACATATAACTTTGCAGCCGTCCAAAGACGAGAATTAGGAGCAGACAGATGTTGTATTATGTGCTATTATTTATTGGCTTTTTAGAAGCAATCAGTTGCTTTGTTCTCATGACAACTTCGACCATGAAGCTGCGCGAGCCGGTCAGAAAAAATGTAATGATTGCCCTGAGCCTTATCCTGTTGATGATCAGCCTGTTTTTTGCAGGGCTTCTGGTTTTTAGTGTTCCTGCAATGGAATTTTTTGCGATTGCCATTACCCTGTTGATTTCCGTAACCTGGTACTTTTTTTGTTCAGCGGACCCATTGTTTGTTTCCCTTTTCCAACACCTTACTTTCTTGAATATTTATATAGCAGTTGGTTATATCAGTGACCGGCTTACGCTGGATACGGATCGTTTAACATATAATATGGAATATGTTTTGATACGGCTGCTGCTGTATATAGTGATCATCCCCATTTTTTTCAAATATATACGGCCTGGCTTTCGCCAGCTGGTAGATACGCTTGGCCCCGAATGGCGAAATGCATTGCCTGTTCCATTTATATTTTTGATTCTGCAGATCTGTATGCTGTACTATCCGGTGCCTTACTGGCACTGGGAAGGAGATCCCTGGAGAACGGCAATTTCGTGGATTGCCTATGCGCTGTTTGCAGCTGTGTATTATCTTTTATATATTGAATCAAGTGCGATTGTGCGGAAAAATATTCTGGAAAAAAGAGACCTTTTAATGACGCACCAAAATAAATTTTGGGAAGCAGAATTTTCCAGACGCAAGCAGGCAGATCTTTTGTTGCGCCGACAGCGGCATGACATGCGCCATCATAATGCGGTGATTGTCAATATGTTGCGTGAGGGCTTGTCAGATCAGCTTATGGCGTATATGGAAAGCTTCAGCACCCTAGAAGAGCATGCAGACAACAGGGAATATACCAAGAACCCGATCGTAAACAGTATTTGCAATGTATATAAGCAGCAGGCGGACAGATTTGGAATTTTGATAAGCTTCACGATCCATGTTCCTGAAAATCTGGATGGGATGAATTCCATAGATTTGACCTGTATTGTTTGTAATATCCTGGAAAATGCCTTTGAAGGATGTCAGAGACTGCCGGAGCATATATGCCGCGAAATTGATATGCAGATGAAATACGCGGCAAATCGTTTGTACCTGCAAGTAAAAAATACTTGCGTGGATGGTATTGTGTTCGAAGGAGATATTCCTGTTACGCAGAAGAAAAAAGGCGGAACGGGGATTAAAAGCGTACTTTATACCGCTGAAAATTATCAGGGGACAACTAATTTTTATGTTCAGGAGGGGAAATTCATTACCCAGATTGTATTGAACTTGCAGGCAGCAAAGAAGCGTACAAAAAAATGAGACATCACAGGCAACAGCCATCATTTTGTTCCGGGATGCACATCGTAGGGGAGATATGCATCCTGGAACAAAGTGAATGGCTGTTTTTATATAGTATGAACAGAGATACTATGGAATTGTCCCAGAAAAAAAGCAAAATATCACCAGCAGAGAAAATGCCAAGGGAATTGTGTTATTCTGAAAATAAAATGTAAAACCTGTCAACATAAAGACAGAGGTTGAAGGAGGGAAAAATATGACAAAAATATCCAGACGAGTTTTTCTTAAAGGCGCAGTTTGCGGTGGGATTTCTTTGATGGCCATAACGCTGGACCCGTTTTTACTGTCAGGAAATATTGCATTTGCAGAGCGCAGCACGCAGCCGTTATGGAAACCGGATACAAGCAGAAATAAGATTGTGGTTGTAAGTGATCTTCATTTTGGCGTAGATGACAGTTTTGCTGAAACGGTGTACAACAGGAAATATTTTGTTGAATTCCTGCACAGGCTTCAAGGCACAACCGATGTCAGGGAACTTGTCATTGCCGGAGATTTTCTTGATGAATGGTTTTTGCCGCTTAACTACGCACCGGTAAGCAACATGAATGAATTCTTTATCCGGATAGCGAGCAACAATCAGTTGGTTATGGATGAACTCAAAAATGTAATGAAGTCCGGCATTAAACTGGTTTATGTAATCGGCAATCATGATATGAATCTGGGGAGGGATACGCTGGAGCATCTGCTGCCGGGAATTGTTCAGTTCAGGGATGCCAAGGGTCTTGGTCGCTATATTACGGGAGATCGCAGGGAAATCGTCATCGAACATTGCCATCGGTATGATCCCTATTCTGCACCAGACAGAGTGTCAAACAGGGAACTTGCCAGAAGTGATGAAACGATGTATCCGCCTGGCTATTTTTATGCACGCATGGGAACAAGCTGGGTCATGGAAGGGCGGCCGAAAATAACGAAAAACTATCCTGTATTGGTAAAACCGGATGTGGCAGATTCAGATCAGATGGGTGCTTATCTATATGGGAAAACCTTGGAAAAGCTGTTTAACCGGATTACCGAAGAAAGTGGTTTTGAAGAAAAGATTTTCCATATGGACAGCTGCGGTCTGCATGGAGCATATTCTTTGCAGGATATGTATCCGGTCAACCAACCGGATGGAAGCATTTCCGCCCCGGTATTGTTCCGGAATTTCCAGCGCTCCTGGGATAAGCGGCAGGACATGAATGATGTATGGACGAAAATTCCGTTTTTGGAAGCTGGCGCAGAGGCGCAGTCTAAAGCGTATTTTTATAAATGTGCCAAGGAACAATATCTGGGAAAAAAGCGTCATCCCTATGATGTCGTTGTATTCGGCCATACGCATGTGCCTGATTTTCAGCAGGACGGAAAGAAATTTTATATCAATTCGGGAACCTGGGTCGATTATAATTCGGATTATCCACCAGCCACCAGAACCTTTGCTGTGGTGAAAACAGGGGCGGTTAATACAGCGGTTTTGTATCAATACACAGACGATGGCTCCTTGTATGATATGAGAGAACAGGTCAATAATTCGTAAAGAAGGAAAAGATGTACTGCCCCCCCTAAGTTAGACCTAAAATTAGTCTAACTTAGGGGGGTATCTTTATGGCCAAATATAGTACTGAATTTAAGAAAAAAATTGTAG
>DCFS01000058.1 GCA_002319875.1 Treponema sp. UBA1798
GGGGACCTTGAAAAATGGAACGAGGTTCTCAGAAACGTTCTGGAAACCGAATACTGCGGAAAGCTGCAATCCATGCAGGAAGAAGGGGTCAGTTTTACGTTTCTGCATAATACCAGATTCGATGCAGCCTTCGGTTCCTGCTGTCTCCTGCTGGATTATCTCTTCCATATTCCGTCTCCTTCAAACAACAATTCAGGATGGAATGACAGGCCGTCGCCGCTGCTTGGTGACGTATAACAAACAGAAAAAATAATTAACAATTAACAGGGGGCATTTATATGAAAAAACGCGTATTCGTAGGAGGTCTGCATCATGAATCAGATACATTCAATCCTATTATCACAAAAGAAGATGATATATTCGTCAAGCGCGGCACAACGCTGCTCGACAGTCTTGGGGATGACGCCGCTTCCGGAATTATAAAGACGCTCAGGGACAAAAATTACGACGTCGTGCCTTCGCTGGTCGCAAGAGCTGTTCCTAACGGAGAATGGGATTACGGCTGCTATATGAAACTGAAAAAGGAACTGCTCGACTGTCTCAAAACAGCCGGGAAACTTGACGCTGTCTGTCTGGCACTTCACGGATCCATGCGGGTAAAAGGTCTGGGCGCTGCAGAAGGCGACCTGCTCGAAGACATCCACCGCATAGTTCCGGACGTTCCCGTTTTCGCTTCTCTCGACATGCATGCAACAGTAACTGCACGCATGATGAAATATGCTGCTGCCTTTGTCGGCTATAAATGTGCCCCGCACACCGATACCTTCGAAACCGGTGTACATGCGGCAAAAATGGCAATAGACTATCTTGAGAACGGAGCAAAACCCGTCATGCGCGCCGTACACGTTCCCTTCATCGTCGCAGGAGAGCAAAGCGAAACTTCCGTTGAACCGATGAAAAGTCTGACCGGGGAATTGAGGAAACTGGAAAAGAAGGACGGAATAATGGCGTGTTCCTATCTGCTCGGCTTTCCCTGGGCCGATACGGAGGAAAACGGCGTAACTGCACTGGTCGTAACAGACGGAAACAGACAGCTTGCCGATACCGTCTCCATGGAACTGGCACAACGGTTCTGGAGCATACGTGAGAAGTTCGGATTCTACAATGAAACGCACGATCCAGAAACGTGCCTCGAAAAGACGAAGGAAAGCCTTAATGCACAGGTATATCCGGTTGTCATATCGGACTCGGGAGACAATCCTACCGCAGGTTCTTCCCAGGATGTTACGAACTTTCTGTCACTGCTTCTCCGTGATCCCGTACTGTGCCATCTCGATCCCCCTCTTGTCTATCAGGGATTCTATGACAAACCACTGGTTGAAGCGGCAAAAAAAGCCGGTACGGGAAATACGGTTACCGGTCTGCTGGGCGCGAAATACGATACCGAAAAAAGCAGCCCGATTCCCATTACCGCAAAAGTAAAGGCTGTTGTTGAAAAATGGGGAAAAGCGAATTTTTCCGATCTCGTTCTGCTTGATATCGGCGGCATCGACGTCGTAGTTACCAGCGGTCACGTCGGCTGCTATGATCCTGAAATGATGCGCGCCCTCGGCATGCAACCGGAAACCAGAAAAGTCATCGTAGTCAAACTCGGTTATCTGGAACCGGAAATCAGGGCAATTGCAAAGCGTTCCATGATGGCACTGACGACAGGGTCTTCAGACGAGCTGTTTTCAAGGCTGCCGTATAAAAAAATGAAGCGTCCGGTATATCCACTCGACGGGGATTTCGAACCGGATCTGTATTATGTAGAATAACAGCAGCAAATCCATACAACTGCAGTACGGTCCTTCCGGATATACTGCAGCTTGCAGTACAGAAGTGCCAGTACCGGGTCCCGTCGACACGGCCGGCCCGGTATCCCGTTTTCACAGCAGGCTTATATATATGAATATTTCGGCATGCTCCATGTCGTCGTTCCGGTATTCTTCAAAGTCGCAGGTAAACGCACGGGGCAGTTTCATTGCCCATAACTGCTGCCAGAATTCAGCGACAGCAGTATGGACGTCGCCTCTGACCGTAAAGCGCGCATATTTTCCTGCAGGCAGCTTTCTTATTATCAGGGGAGCGGAAACGGCAGTATGCGCATTCACTTCGCAGCCGACAATCGCGCTGTAATCGTCTTTCTCCGTCCCCGCATAATCCGTATAGATTCCGAGTGTAAACGCATTTTTTCTGCCGGTTATCGTACTATAGATACCGGGACTGAAAAACTGCTGCCACAAACCGCCGATGACAGCCGTCATGGCAGGATCGGTATTGTTCGTCCGTGCCGTAACACCTGCTACCGTTTTTTCTTTTAGCCCAACAATTTCATATTTCATTCTGCATGCCTCCTGTTTTGATGTATACAGCATACCGTACCGGTCATGACACCTGTATGTCACTATCAGCAACGGAACTTTCAAAAAATCGTTCTATTTGAAAACATTTCTGTATTTGAGGCATTTTCAAAACTCATTTGACTTTTGAAAACGCCTCATTTTCATATTTCCCCGCCATTTCATGCAGAAGCCTGCCATATTCCATGCGGAGTTCCAGCGGTTCCGTCAGCTCGGCTTCCCGGCCGAACCCGAGAAGAAATCCGAACAGACTGTTTTTGTCGGCAAATCCTGAGCGGAACAGTAACCTGCCGTCCGGCTGCGTACTGAAACTTTCCGGCCCGGCCTGTTCGATAAGCCGCCATTTAGCAGATGCATCGAAAAGAACCGAAGCCTGAACAGTTTCAGGATATATGGATGCAGCGTTGCAGTCGAACGGAGGAAGCGGACGCGGTGTAAACCGGTGTCCAGTCTCCTTCAGCTCCTGCATGCGGTTCAGCTTGAACAGGCGGAAATCGTTACGGGACGTGCAGAATCCCCACAGATACCACGATGCCCACCTGAAAACCATACGGTAGGGTTCTATGGTCCGTGTACTTTCCCGCTCCGGTGCATAATAAGTAAACGAGAGAAGTTCTCCTGCTTCGATAGCTGCAAGGACCTGCGAGATTTTCGGGACCAGAGAGCTTTTGTACCACGATCCAAGATCTATATCGATGTACCTGGGCGGCTGTTCAACAACAGAAAGTTTTCCCATCAGCTGCCGGTATTTTTTCGTACCACATACACTGTCAAGACCTTTCAGTCCGGTAAAAATCGCCTGCATATCCGCTTTTGTCAGGAGTGTCCGGTCTATTGTATACCCGTCCATAATGGACACGCCGCCATTCTGACCGGATACCGTGCATACCGGAATACCTGCCGCACACAGCGTCTGTATATCTCGGCTCACCGTTCTCCGGGGCACTTCAAAGTGTCCTAACAA
>DCFS01000124.1:0-244 GCA_002319875.1 Treponema sp. UBA1798
TTGCGTTAACGAGCGATACATATCCGTCGTCTTTTTCTACATCTTCGTCAAGAAAATCGAAAATACGTGATGCACCGGCAAGCGCCATGACGACCATGTTGAACTGCATGGAGACCTGACCGATGGGCATGATGAAACTTCTCGACAGTGTAAGGAAAGAAACGATAGTGCCCAGAGAGAGTACGCTTACACCAGTCAGGCTCAGGTTCTGTACGCCTGCTATTCCCGCAGCGCCGCCGAGCAT
>DCFS01000124.1:567-1526 GCA_002319875.1 Treponema sp. UBA1798
TGCCGTAGATGTTTGCCTTTGTAGAACTGTAGCACAGCTTTTCATTCTTTACATCAAAATTTTCTTTCGCTTTTTCTTCATGGCAGAAAACCTTTACGACTTTCTGACCGTTTATCATTTCTTCAATATACCCATCTACTTCAGCAATGGCTTTCTGCTGTTCCATGAAATGACCGCCGCTTTTTCCGACAAGAAATTTAATAACTTTGAGAAGAATGAACGTAAAGACTACGACGAATGCCGTCAGAACGAGGCTCAGATACATCATTGAAAGAAATACCGTTACAATCGTAATGACCGACGAAAACATCTGCGGTAAGCTCTGCGACAGCATCTGCCTGAGCGTGTCGGTGTCATTCGTATAATAGCTCATGACATCGCCGTGACTGTGCGTATCGAAAAATTTCACCGGCAGCGCCTGCATGTGCTCAAACATTTTATCGCGTATCTTTTTCTGCGTGCTTTCCGCTATAACAACCATGATCCGGTTATAAAACAACGTTGTAAGTACACCGCCAAGGTATACGCTGCCCATCAGCGTAAGAACTTTGAGCAGGCTTGAAAAATCAGGGTTAACCTTTCCCAAAAGCGGTACTATGTATTTGTCAATCAGCACCTGCAGAAAGAGCGATGCCGATACGTTCGCTGCTGCACTTAAAATAATAAAAATGACAACGAGAACAAGATACAACCGGTATCCGGTCATGTATGAAAGAAGCCTTTTTATGGTTCCCGGCTTAAACCGCTGTACAGGACGTTTGCCAGATACTGGAACTCTCCCGTCAGCATGGATATCCGCTGTTTTCGTATTATTCATGAATAGCCTTTCCTTTGTTCTGGGATTCGTAGACTTCCCGGTAAATACTGCTGCTTCTGAGCAGTTCTTCATGTGTTCCTTCTGCGCTTATTTTTCCGTCATCCATAATGATGATTTTGTCGGCGTCCTCTACAGATGTTAC
>DCFS01000124.1:1936-4482 GCA_002319875.1 Treponema sp. UBA1798
CGTGCAATGCAGAGCCGCTGCTTCTGGCCGCCGGAAACGTTCGTCCCGCCCTGTTCGATGTATGTGTCGTATTTATCGGGAAATTCCTGTATAAAACTGTCAGCCTGGGCTGCCTTACAGGCTTCGACCATTTCTTCATCGGTCGCGTTTTCATTTCCCCAGCGGAGATTTTCCTTTATTGTTCCGGAGAATAAAACGTTCTTCTGCAGCACCATGGCAACCTGATTACGGAGAGACTCTATATCGTATTTTCTGACATCGATACCGCCTACAGTAACTTTACCGGATACAGTATCGTAAAGGCGGGGAATCAGCTGCACGAAACTTGATTTTGAAGAGCCTGTTCCGCCGAGAATGCCAACCGTTTGGCCAGCCTTAATTGAAACTGATATGTTCTGAAGAACAGGTTTGTCGGTTTTCCGCGCATAGGTGAACGTAACGTCTTCAAATATTACTGAACCGTCTTTTATCGTGTAAACCGGTTCTGCTCCGTTTTCAAGATCGCTTTTTTCGTTCAGAACTTCAACAATGCGCTCCATCGATGCACGGGAAACTATAATCATAACGAACACCATGGAAAGCATCATAAGACTCATCAGAATCTGCATGGTATATGTTATAAGCCCCATAAGGTCACCGGTAGAAAGACCTGCCGCAGGGTTATTATTTGAAGCAACAATTGCTTTTGCGCTGAGCCATGAAATAAGGAGCATGGCTGTATATACACAGAACTGCATAAGCGGTGCGTTGAACGCAAGTATTTTTTCCGCTTTTGAAAAGTCTTTGTAAATCCAGTCGGAAATAACGCCGAATTTTTTCTCTTCAAATTCTTCCCGTGTGAATGATTTTACGACGCGCATTCCTCTCAGATTTTCCTGAACGACATTGTTCAACTTATCATACGTTTTGAATACCCGTTTAAAAGTGGGATGTACGTATGAAGCAATAAAAACAAGAGCGAATCCGAGGACGGGAATAATAACAAGAAAAATAACCGCGATCCCCGGATCAATCCTGAACGCCATAATAAGCGCAAAGAGCATGATAAACGGACTGCGGAACGCCGCGCGCAGTATCATCATATATGCGTTTTGTACGTTCGTTACATCGGTCGTAAGTCTGGTAACAATACTTGCTGTAGAGAATTTGTCGATATTCGAAAACGAGAAATCCTGAACAGCGTAATACATATCGTGACGCAGATTTTTCGCGAACCCGGCCGCCGCAATCGAAGCGCTCCGTCCTGCAAGGAATCCGGTAAACAGCGATATAGCCGCACAGGCAATCAGTATAATACCGAGTTTATATACGACGCTCATATCTTTTTTGTAAATACCGTAATCGATAAGATATGCCATCAGTGTCGGAATCAGAACTTCCATCATCGATTCGAAGACGACATATACAGGAGCCAGTATAGAACTCTTCTTATATTCCCGTATACTCTCCATAAGTTTTTTTATCATAATATTCTCCTAAAACTCCGCTCAGCAGTGACCTGTCAGTAAGTTTTACTTACAACAGTCTGCAGGTGTTGAAAATTGCCCCATAGTATCGCACGGTTTTTATTTATGCAGAGGGCGTAATACCCGCCGCATACGGCGGGGTTGTTGATTTTCAAAACATCGCGACATCTTTTGTCAAATGTACATCGTTACAATTTTAAGCAAATTTACCATGCCTCTGCAAAAAAAAAGAAACCTTTCAGCCGTTCTGCAGATTATCCTTCATCCGCTGGAAAAATTCATATAAAGTTTTCAGTTCGTCATCCGAGAAACCTTTTCTGAGTGTCGTTTCCAATGAATCGAAATCTTCTTTCATGAGTTTTCTCAGCTGCAGTGATTTTTCTGTGAGGACAACCTTCTTCCGTCTTCCGTCCTGTTTGTCAGCAAGTCTTGTTATTAATCCCTTCTGTTCCATGAGACTCAGAGCATTCGAAGCTGCCGCACGGGTAATGTTGAAATGTTCTTCTATTGTTTTCTGATAGACATTCCGTCCTGCTGCGGAGTTTTCAGCAAGAAAACCGATAATCCACCCGTTGTTTCCCGTTATAGTCTGTATTTCTTTTCTGTGGGAAGAAAAATCACAGTGACGGCGGATAAGGTTATTCAGTGTTCTCAGCTCCAACCCGAGCCGGATATGCTCCATAAAAATCCTTCTGGAGACACTCCGAAATATACAATTCAGAGTATGACGGTACCATCTATAAATTTGTTCTATACAGAACTAATTTCAGTATATCGATTCTGCATGATCAAATCAAGACCGGTGCCCGCGTAAAAACATGACCGCCGGAAACAATCAATATTCAGCATAACCGGCGTCCCATACCGCCTTCAGGTTAAAACCGGATGGCCTGCCTTTTATCTGCGTATAGAAAGATTTTACTTTTAAGAACACATCTGAGGTTGTTTTTGAAAACTTCCGACGGAACAGGAAGGAAAAGTACCGTGAGATCACGGCTGTTTCTCACGGTACTTTTAAAAGAAACTCCGTGAGGAAGAGGCAGGAACTCCGTGAGTTCTCTTTAAAAGTACCGTGATGCA
>DCFS01000094.1:0-8793 GCA_002319875.1 Treponema sp. UBA1798
AAATATACACTTGCAGTAGATCAGGCAGTTCTCGTAAAAAAAGCTCAGGATTATTCAGGAATGCCAAACCTCTCAGCAGACGGTACGGTAACATATGACGACACTTCATCATCATCGCCAGGAAAATCTGCTGCTGCCGGTATTTCAGCAAGTATTACGCTTTTTGATGGTGGTAAAAATGCGGCGTTGTCGCAGAAATATAACCTTGCTATTCAGGAAGCCCGGGAAAATCTGCGTGAAGAACGAATTACGCTCCTTGATACCATCGATGCCGCTTTTTTTGCAGTACTTGAAGATAAAGCTTCTCTTGACGCTGCCCAAAGCGATCTTGACGCAGCAAAATTCCGTCTTGAGATTGCAGAGGTCAAGTCAGATGCAGGGACCCTTTCAAAATCAGACCTTTTGCAAACGCAATCCGAAATAGCCAGTTATCAGGCTACCCTTGATAAAGCAAGGGCAACCTTCATATCTGCAAAGGCAAAACTTGTTTCTCTGGCGGGGATATCCATGTCAGTAAATCCTGCCCCGATTGATTTTTCCGCTTATGACCAGATTATCAGAAAACTTGGAACACTTAATGAATCTGACATCGAAAATTTCGTTGGTTCTGTCGTTGTCATGGCCAGAACCAACAGCCCGACACTTTCAGGCTACCTGCTCACTGCCGGACAGGCCAGACAGACACTCACTGCTGCAAAAGGTGCGACACTGCCGACATTGTCAGCCTCAACAACAGGAACGCTCAAAACAGGATCTGATGCTGACACGGCATCAGGCAGTATCACATTGTCGGCATCTGTCGACCTCGATTTCTGGACACTCAGGAACTCGGTGAAACAGGCTCAGAATTCGCTCGCGCAGGCAGAACTTGATACTATCGATCAGAGAACAACCCTTGAGCTCAATGTTGAACAAGCGGTTTACAGCTGGCTTGCGTCAGCGCTTACCATTCCTTCATCAGCAACAGCTCTCGAGTATGCAAAGACGAATTACCAGAACGTACTTGAAAAATTTAAACTATCAAGTGCTACCAGTTCTGATCTCTCCACCGCGCAGGCACTTGTCAGTACGGACGAAACAGCACTTATTTCTGCCCGGTACGCGTTTCTGTCCAGTCTTTCTACACTCCGCGGACTGGCGGGACTCGAAGATGAAACAGTGATCATCAGTGCGGTCAAGTAAGCTGTCAGAGGTCTGACACGACAGGGACCGCCGGACGTTTCCATAACTGGCTGCATACGAAACAGGAGGATAGATAAATGGAATTGCGTCATCTGCGGTATTTCACAACACTGGCTGAAACACTGAATTACACCCGAGCATCCGGTATTCTTTATATTTCGCAGTCCGCTTTAAGCCAGCAGATTGTCGATCTGGAAGAGGAACTGAAAACCACGCTGTTTCTGCGTACCAAACGCTCTGTAGAATTGACCGATTCCGGGAAAATTCTCCTTGAGGAAGCCCGAAAAGTTCTCCGCCAGGTAGAGCAGCTTACTTTTGCAGTCCATGAAAGTACTTCTTTTACCAGCAAGGCCAACAGTATTCTGGTTGGTCTTGAAATTGGAAGTGTTCATGATTTTTATTTAAGGCGTGCAATAACAAACAGGATATTTTCTCTACGTGAACGGGACTCAAGTCTGCAGGTTAACATTCTTGTCTATGAGCATAACGCACTGATACAGGCTCTGGAAAACCAGGCTGTTGATGTCGGATTCTTCCTGCACCAACAGCCTGTCATAAAACAACATACGGAACTTACCAGTCTGGTTTTGTATAAAGATGAAATGGTTCTTGCCATTTGCAGTCAGCAGGCCCTTAAGGACACTCCTTCTACTCTTCAGAATATTTTACTTTATAAAGGCATTATCCTGCTTGAAAAAGAAGAACGTGGTATGTATCAGGTTATGCGCATTCTGGAAGAATTGAAAATTGAACCTTCCATTCATTTTGTACCTGACCGGGAAACTATGATTCTTTCCGTTGAAAATGGAGACCGTGCTACCGTTCTCCCTTCCTGCATTCTGAACGAAATACAGAATCCATATAAACAGATTCTGCATTTCGGAGTTTCCTGCGCAAAACTTTACTGTCTGGCTGTATGGCAGCCCGGTAATCACAACCCTCTGATTATGGAACTTGTAAATAGTGTCAGGGGTTCATATAAGAATATCAGCTGAATTACCTTCAAACGGTATAATCCTTCGGTTCATTACTGTGCTCGAATGTATAAGGATTTTTAATTTCTCCTGCTTCTACCTTTTTGAACCATTCCTTTGCGCTGGCAGGCATTTTTCGCCAAGAATCTGCTGTTTGTGGTTTTTCCATGTCATGCGTTGCATATCTCCAGTCATTGACACGACTGATATATTTTTCATCCTGCTGAGCAGAGTTCTCATCACCCAATTCACCGGCCGCAATTCTGAGCAGAGAGCCATACTGTTCACTGACCGTATGCAATTTCAAATCCTCCACCAAAAGTTTTTTTAATGGACGTTTCGCGAGGTTAGACATAATAGTACGGTTCTCATAAGACATAGTTTTCCACATGCGTGCAATTTCCCATGCCCTTTCCAGGGCCTTCCCCTTCGGAACGACCTCACTGACCATCCCCCCATCCAGCATATCTTTAGCAGTAAACTGACGGGTTGTCATCATATAGTAATTACCTTTCTTGGTACCAAAATAATGCTGGCATAAAAGCCCCATTCCATCCCCCGGGACCAGTCCACCCTGCGCATGGGGAACTTCCAGTTTCGTATCCTCAGTACAGATCGTAATATCACAGAGCATTGCAGAATCCCAGTGAAAGCCTGGCCCCGGAATTGCTCCGATTGTAGGAACATCCAGATCAAACACCATATTTTTAATCAGATTTGTATCGTCAAAATATTGATGCTGAAAGCGCTCTGTCGGCAATTTTGCATAAGTATCCCAGCCATGAGCGTCTGATTCAATCATCCAGTTATCGCCAACATGAGTAAAAATAATGATTTCATTTTTATAATCCAGTGATAATACACGGGTCAGCTGGCTCATTGCGCGATGAGACATACCACTGTGATGCATAGGACCTTTCTTTGTCATCCAGGTAACCTGCAGGATTCCATTTTCCCGTTTTAAATCAGCGAAATCCTTAAACCATTCCTTATATTCATCTAATTGGGGCAGTTTTACATAATCTGCCATCGGTTTCGACATAGCTGTTTCTCCTTTTATTTTATTTTTCATATCAGACACGCTCTACAGTTCCTTCCCAAGAATCAAGTCTCTTTTTTCTGGAATCTTCATCATACCAATGCGTTGTTACCGTTTTGGCTCTGGTATAAAACCGGTACCCGTCTATTCCCAGTACATGCTGATCTCCCAGAAAAGAATCTTTATTGCCGGAAAACGGATAATATGCGGTTGGAACAGGAATCCCCACGTTGATACCCACCATACCTCCATCCGTTAAAAGTTCAAATTGCCGCGCGTAATACCCATTCTGCGTGAAAATTGAAGAACCATTGGCAAACGGATTGGCATTCATAACAGCAAGCCCTTCATCAAAATCCTTTACCCGCTTGATGGAAACAACAGGACCGAAAATTTCCCTGTCACCGACACTCATTCCCGGCTTCACATGGTCAAAAACAGTCGGTCCGAGAAAGAAACCGTTTTCATACCCGGGTACCGTAATATCCCGTCCATCCATAACGAGTTCAGCACCTTCATCGACCCCTTTCCGGATCCACTGGCAAACCTTCTGCTTATGGGCCGCAGAAACCACAGGCCCCAGGACAGTCTTCGGATCATAGGCACAGCCGACCGCGACATCCTGCAGCTTTTTCTTCAATAATAAAACAAAATTATCGGCACAGCTTTCCTGCACACAAAGGACCGGCAGAGCCATGCATCTCAGTCCGGCACAGCCGAAAGAAGAATTGATGACCGCCTGAACCGTGCTTTCCATGTCCGCATCCTCTAATATCAAAGCATGATTTTTCGCTTCACACTGAGCCTGCACACGCTTTCCGTTTCCGGCAGCCTTGGAATATATCTGTTTACCGACTGCGGTAGTACCTACAAATGTTACCGCCTTGACCCTGGGATCAGTCAGCAGAATGTCCGCCTCCTCATGGCTGCAGGTTACCAGATTGACAACACCTTTCGGAAAATCAGCTTCCTCGTAAAACAGTTCCAGTATCCGCATTGAAGTCAAAGGCGTGGGCGAGGCCGCTTTCAGCACCACCGTATTACCGGTTGCAATAGCAAGCGGTACCATCCAGCCCCAGGGGATCATCGCAGGAAAATTGAACGGGACAATCCCCGCCACTACTCCCAGCGGCATACGGTAGGTACTGCAGTCAAAACCGCTTGTGACCTGAAGGGCAGTATGGCCCTGAACAGCCAGCGGCAGTGCACAGGCAAATTCTGTAGGTTCGATGGCCTTCAGAATATCGCCCTTCGCTTCATTCAGATTTTTTCCAAGTTCCATAGAACATAACTTAGTCAATTCATCCAGGTGACTGACAAGAACATTCCGCCATTTAAACATCATCTGCGTTCTACGGCTTAAAGACAACTGTGCCCATCCAGGGAAAGCTGCCTGCGCAGATGTAACAGCCTCTTCCACCTCCTCTCTGGTACAGCGGGGAACCTCAGCAATCACTTCACCGGTACTGGAATCCGTTACGGGCATATAGGTATCTGTTTTTGATTCACGCCACTCTCCATAGACACAATATTTTTTTCTTACAATAGACATACTGTTTTTCTCCTGTTATTTTAATTATTTCACCCTGTACACATGGGAATAATCACATGGATCGTTATAAAATGAATGTTGTGCACCGAGATACTGTTTGATTTTTAAATCAGACAGATACTGAACAATATGCCAGTACGTTGGCATATCATCCGGTTCCGGCCGGTGAAACGTAATAGATCCGGAACAAAAAGTAATCTCCGGTTTACGGATAGTAAACGGATAGTCTTTCGGTTTTGTCCACTCCTTCGGGTTAAACGTTACATAGCTTGCGTCAGATCCTCCACTGCCATACGCCATTCCTTTATACGGGGTAGATTGGATGTATTTATAATTAAATTTACCTTTGCTCCGCATGCCCAGTTCTGTTATCCGGTCAGGATTTTCTGCCGGTTTATCAGGCGTAAGGGTAAGTTCCAGAAACCGGAAACCCCAACTGGAACAACAGGCTTTGATTGTTTTACCGTTCTTAATAAATGGTGTCATATCCGCATAGATTTTACTGTAACCAAGTTGATCGCGACCTCCAATGATAGGTTCCGCATGATTTTCAAACATGGCAAGGACCAGATCCCCGTCAAGAGCTTCTTCCGTCCCTTTGAAATGTACCGGTACGGATATATTAACCAGTGTATAGGTATTCCCGCCGAAATGCCCGAGGTTGGCAAATTCACATTCAGCGATGGACAGAACCGGTGCATACAGGGAAAATCCTTCCGGCAGCAGCGTCTCAAGCTGTTCCCGCTCTGTTTCAAACATAACAGTAATTGCTTCAATATCTCCCGGTTTTTTTAATACGTAATTTCCATTTTCATCCAAATTTTTAGGAACCGGTACCGGCCCAAAAAAAACCGGCATTTCATATACCTTATTTTTTTTTAATTGAAATCCCATAATTGCCTCCTGCAAAAAAATCAAGCAAAGTTTACGGGCCTCAGCGGCTCGTAAACGTAGTTATCTATGAATTTCCTGATCAGCCGACAGAGGTAAGACCTCCATCAGGATAAATAGTAGAACCTGTGACAAAGTCAGAAGCAGCAGAGGCTAAAAAGATCGCCGGTCCCTTGCAGTCAGCAGGAAGGCCGATACGTTCAGCAGGCATTGCTGCTGCAATCTTATTTCTGGCCTCTTCGCTGTCGGGGAGCATTCCTACCATCATAGGAGTGTATGTAAGTGTCGGACCTATAGCATTTACCTGTATATCAGGCCGTAAATCAGAGGCGTATGCTTTTGTCAGCATTTCCACAGCACCCTTTGTAGAACAGTAGCCTACATTTCCCATACCTCCATTGCCGACAGCACGGATGCCTCTTACCGACGAAATGTTGATTATCTTTCCATGAATAGCATGGTCCTTCATGTATTTTCCAAAATGCTTACAAGTCAGCATGACTGATTTTACATTTGCATCGAACATAGCGTCCCACTGTTCCACAGGGAACTCCGTACCGAGATATTTTTTATTAAAGCCCTGAGAATTTACCAGAATATCCACGGAACCCATTTCAGCAACCGCTGACTGGACCAGAGCTGTTACATCATTTTCTTTTGAAGCATCGCATACATGGTACAAAACTTTAACCCCGCTCTTTTCCTTTAGTTCTTTCTGAGCTCTGTGCAAAGACTCTTCCTTTCTGCTTGAAATCATAACCTGCGCGCCGGCTTCAATAAGCCCCTCTGCTATAGCCTGGCCGATTCCTCCAGCCCCACCGACAACAACAGCTTTTTTTCCCGTCAGATCAAATAAATTTGTCATTACTTTACCTCCTTTTTTTCAGGTGGCAGAAGGCATACCAGCATCTGGCATGTTACCGCCCCGTTATTCTTGATTCCTTTTGATGTATTCGGTCCACAGTGGAAAGAATCCCCCTGCTTAAGCGTTGTCTTTTTACCGTCGTCGGTTTCAATATCCATCTCACCTTCAATGATGTAATAAATACTTTCCAGCGGATTGGAACCGAACTTGCAGCCACCCCCCGGCAGAAAATGGGATAATCCCATGACAAGTCTTCCATCATTTACATCTTCAGGATTATGTAATCTGGTAGGACGCATATCATAATGCCCTGGTGCTTCATAAAAAGTGGCTTCCTCTCTACGGACAATTTTGTAACTCATTTTACCCTCCTTACTTTGGTTATTTGAGTACTATCAGTTTTTCCATTTCTGTTTTGTATCAAACTGACAGTATTATCATAGGACTGATCTCTTTTTTTGTGAAATACAAAAAAATCATAAGTAAATTCTGATTAATTACCGGAACTAATAACTGACTGCATACATACAGTGACAGTCTGAACTATATAAAATCCTACCCGTAATTTTTTAGCCGACTCTGCCGGCGAATATCTTTGGTTTATAAAGAAAAAATGTAAGTATAAGATTCAAAAGACACAGTATCCCCATCGCTGTAAGCGTAATAAAATAGCTTCCTGTCATATTAAGGGTTATAGAACCGACAGCAATACCAGCCGGAGCGCCTAATCCTCCAATTCCCTGAGTAAATCCGCCAATACGCCCCATTACTTCAGACGGGTAACACTGAGTAAAATAAGCAAAGATCATAGAACCACTCCAGGAAAAGAAAAAACCTGCCAATATAAGACAAATCCTTAATTTCACGCTGTTTTCGTACACAGCTGGAAGCAAAACAGATACGTTAAAAAAAGCAGACAAAACAAAACTTAATGCAATGCTTTTTTTTAATTCGTTTTTGAAAATATATCTGCCAATAAAACCGCTGAACAGCGAGCCAAGCGTAAAGGAAAATGAATAAAATGAAAAAATAGTACTTGCAGCCTGAGTTCCTAAGCCACAACCGGAAGGAGGGTCAACAGTCAGATACCCGGGAGTCAGATTGCTGTATCCCTGCTGGACCCATGCAAAAAAAAATATCATGCCTATTCCCAGATAGAATAAGGGCTGCCTGAGTACTAATTTAAAATCAGTATCAGCGTTTATACCCGCCGGATGCACAGAAGTAAAACTGTTTTTTACACAGGGAGCTTCCGGACCGAATCTGAGCACGATCGAGAGTATCAATCCGATAAAGGGAATAATACCCATCAAGGCCATGGACATAAGCCAATCATTCATTGCTGTATACATGGCAGAGGAAATAATTATTCCGATACTAACCCCGAATCCAACCCCGGCTCCCTGAACTCCGGTCACAATACCTCTTTCGGCAGCCGGGAACCATTCACAGGCAAGCTTTGGCGGAGAAGCCAAAACGAGTCCGCCCCCCAAACCTTCCAGCAGCCGAAGAAAAACTAATCCTCCTATAGATCTTCCCAGAACGGGCATAAGGAAAGCCCCTGCGGCAGATAACATACAGGCAAGCATAAAGGTTTTTATAATACCTATCTTGTCAAGCAGAAAAGCTGAAAGTAAACATCCTGTAGCTATAAAAAATGTAAAAGATCCTATCATTATTGCAGTAACCGTTCCCAATTCCCATCCGGTCGACAGCGAGATTATCCCGACCAACGGAGCCGGCCCTATACCTATGGCCCCCTCATTGGCAAAAATAACCCAAAACATTACAATCATCACAAACCAGCGATACTTCGGGTATATAATCCTCTCAGCAGGCTGGCCTATCGCTACTTCTTTACAATATTTTTCCCTTGTCCTTTTCATGGCGTCCCCCTTTTTCGGCCCCAACGGACCATCAGCCATTCCGAACTGTACACATGCCTTCCTGTTTCCATATGTTTTAACCAGGAGGCCCTATGGATTCGAGCTCTCTCCTTCCGACTATCTTAAAAGTTACCACCTCCTTCTTTTGCGTTTACAAATATCGTAAAGCAGTTCCCTGTTTCTGTGAAATATAAAAAAATCATAAGTCAGCACAGACTAATCAGTAAAACCGATAATTACACAGAGCTCTTGTACAACGGTGATACTGTTTTGTGACCGCTGCCACGTATTAAAAAGGGACACCCTCACCGCAAGCAGTGAGGGTATTGTTTTCTGCACAAATCAACACCCCCGCCCCAAGGGGCGAGGTATGTTGTTCTCTAAAGGTATTGCAGTCGGGATTT
>DCFS01000094.1:9077-13431 GCA_002319875.1 Treponema sp. UBA1798
GGGCGGGGTATTAACCCCTCCGCACAAATAAAAAAGCAGCCCGGATTTTATCTCTCCGGGCTGCCCTGTCTCGCATAATAACACTGATCAGTATGCGATGCTGTAATCAGAGTTTACTCAAAAACTCACATGGCATCATGGCTGCTGCGCGCAATGACATCGAGCTGTTGTTCCTTCGTAAGATCTATGAACTTTACAGCGTACCCTGATACCCGGATCGTAAAGTTTGCGTATTCCGGTTTTTCAGGATATTCCATCGCATCCTTCAGTTTGTCAATTCCGAACACATTGACATTCAGATGATGCGCACCGCGGTCAAAATAGCCGTCAAGGACATGAACAAGAGACCCGCTCTGTTCTTCTACAGTATGGCCAAGCGTACCCGGACTGATCGTCTGAGTGTTTGAAATGCCGTCCAGCGCATATTCATACGGCAATTTTGCGACTGAGTTCAGTGATGCAAGCAGTCCGTTCTTTTCGGCACCGTATGAGGGGTTCGCCCCCGGTGAAAGCGGCGTCCACGCCTGACGACCATCGGGAAGCGTACCGGTATTCTTTCCGTACACGACATTAGACGTAATCGTCAGAATCGATGTCGTCGGTTCTGAATCACGATAGGTATGGTACTTTCTGAGTTTCTTCATGAAGGTCTTAAGGAGCCAGACGGCAATATCGTCGGCACGGTCGTCATCGTTCCCGTACCGCGGAAAATCACCTTCAATCTTGAAATCCACCGCTATGCCATTTTCATTTCTGACCGGTATTACCTTCGCATATTTTATTGCAGACAGAGAATCAACAACGTGTGAAAAACCCGCTATGCCCGTCGCAAATGTCCGGCGCACATCAGTGTCGATCAGCGCCATTTCCGCTGCTTCATAATAATACCTGTCGTGCATATACTGGATCAGGTTCAGTACATTCACATACAGCCCTGCAAGCCAGTCCATCATTACGTCGTACTTTGCCATAACGTCATTGTAATCAAGGACAACTGACGTAACCGGTTTGTACGCAGGGCCGACCTGGTCACCGGACTTTTCATCCACTCCGCCGTTAATGGCATACAGCAGACATTTCGCAAGATTCGCGCGGGCACCGAAAAACTGCATTTCCTTTCCAGTCTGTGTTGCCGATACACAGCAACAGATACTGTAGTCGTCCCCCCAGACAGGACGCATCACATCGTCATTCTCATACTGAATGGAACTGGTCTTTACCGAAATATACGCTGCATAATTCCGGTAGTTTCCGGGAAGGCGCGAAGAATAGAGAACCGTCAGGTTCGGTTCAGGCGCTGGCCCCATGTTTTCGAGCGTATGCAGAAACCGGTAATCATTTTTCGTTACCATGTGTCGTCCGTCCATGCCGATTCCCGCAGTTTCCAGTGTAGCCCAGACGGGATCTCCTGAAAACAGTTGGTTATAGGAAGGAATACGGGCAAACTTTACCATTCTCAGCTTAAGGACCAGCTGATCGACCAGTTCCTGTGCTTCCTTTTCGGTCAGTGTTTTTTCCTTCAGATCACGTTCGATATAAATGTCGAGAAAGGTGGATATACGACCGACACTCATTGCTGCACCATTCTGACTTTTTATTGCAGCAAGATATCCGAAGTACAACCACTGTACCGCCTGCCGGGCATTTGCTGCCGGTTTTGAAATATCAAATCCGTATGCGGCAGCCATTTTTTCCATCTGCTGCAAAGCCCGGATCTGATCTGCAAGTTCCTCCCGCTGACGGATAATTTCATCGGTCATAATACCGGAACCGCAGTTATTCCAGTCTTCCTTCTTCTTTGAAATAAGAAAACCGGTACCGTAAAGGGCAATACGCCGGTAATCGCCGACAATACGTCCCCTCCCGTACGTATCCGGAAGTCCGGTAATGATTTTATTATGGCGGGCTTTTTTCATTTCCGGCGTGTACACATCGAAAACTCCCTGATTGTGCGTCTTGTGATATTCGGTAAAGATTTTATGCAGTTCAGGATCAGGGACATACCCGTAGGTTGTGCAGGCTTCCTCAGCCATCGTGATCCCGCCGTACGGCATGAATGCCCGTTTCAGAGGCCTGTCAGTCTGTAACCCGACAACTTTTTCAAGATCCCTGTCGATATACGCCGCCCCATAGGCGGTAATCCCGGAAACAACTTTTGTTTCCATATCCAGAACACCGTTCTTTGCCCGTTCCTGTTTCTGCAGTTTCTGAACTTCCGACCAGAGACTGTCAGTTGCTTCTGACGGCCCCTCCAGAAAACTGCGGTCTCCATCATACTGCGTATAATTATCCTGTATAAAATCTCTGACGTTGACTTCGTCTGTCCAATGAGAACCTCTGAACCCGCGCCATTCCTGTTTCATCATATAACTCCTGTCTTTTAAAGACTTTTATCCGCTAAAGTCTGCTGATCAAAGCTTCAAAACTGTACGCTGTAGTATCTGATACTATCAGCGTACAGTTATTTTCTGAACTCTTGTATTTAATGTACTCACTCTGGTGTACTGATTCATTGACTGTAATCAAAAAGGAACACAAATCCATCCATACGGGAGTAACCGGCGATTACGCTGTCGCATATGACAGACAGACGTCTGGACACACAGCCTTTTCCGCATCCGGTATTTCTCCACGAAGTATGCGTTCCGCATTTTTTACACGTTCCGCATCGGGAGTCTTTACTCCTTCAAGCGGATACGGAATACCAAGTTCTTTCCATTTATAGGATCCCAGTGCGTGATAAGGGAGAACTTCTATCTTTCGTACATTTCCAAGCGTTGTAATAAAATCGCGTGTACGCTGCAGATACCCATCGTCGTCCGTAATACCGGGTACAAGTACCTGTCTGATCCAGACAGGTTTTTCTGTATCAGACAGATAGCGGAACATTTCAATAATGTTACCGTTTGGCTGACCGGTCAGTCTGAGATGTTGTTCAGGATCAATATGCTTGATGTCGAGGAGAAGCAGATCCGTGTATTTCATCAGTTCCCGGAATTTAGAAAAAAAAGGTTCTTCCTTCGTAAACGGCTGACCGGCAGTATCGATTACTGTAGAAATTCCGCGCGCTTTCGCCTTTATAAAAAGATCAAGCAGAAAATCAATCTGCAGGAGCGGTTCTCCGCCGCTGACCGTGATACCACCATCTTTTCCCCAGTAACTGCGGTACTTTTCCGCCTGGTCCAGCAGTTCGCCGGCCGTACGCATATCATCTGAATGCGGATCCCATGTGTCTGCATTGTGACAGTAGCGGCATCGCATTCTGCATCCTTTGAAAAAAATAACGAAACGGATGCCCGGGCCGTCAACGGCTCCGAAAGATTCCGTCGAATGTATTGCGCCAGTGATCATTGTGAAGCTCCTTTTCCGTTACACAGAACATACTGTTTCAGAAGCTCCTGATCTTTGACCGTAATCAATTTTCAGAAAAAAAATATTAAAAACCCATGCCTTATCATTCCGTTTTTACAGATTCGAACACTTTTTTCAGTCCTGAACGATCCGTCACCATAATCTTTCCCTGTCCGAGTCTCTTAATAAGATTATCCTCTTCGAACCGGCTCAGGCATCTGCTGACCGTTTCAGGACGAAGCCCGATACTGGCAGCAATATCTTCAAGGCGTAATTTAATCTCAGGACCGATACATCTGACATCCCTGTCCAGCAGAAAACCGGCAAGCCGTACTTTCGGATCCCGGATGGAAAGCAGCAGGGCTTTCTCATTAGCTTCCCTCAGACGCAGGGCAAGCAGAGAAATAAGATTCATTGTAATACCCGGATGATTTGCAAGCAGTTCCGTAAAATCACGCTTTCTGATCTCACACAACTCGACATGAGACAGGCAGACTGCTGCATAAGGAGAAGAAGCGTTTTCCAGAAAAAGGTTTTCCCACATGGCATCCCCGTCGTGCAGGATATCGAGGATATATTCATTCCCGTCGTTATCATATTTACAGAGCTTTATCCGTCCCTTCCTGATAATAAAAACAGAATCCACTTTGTCGCCCACTCTGAACAGGGCACTGTCCTTTTCCATGGCAGACTGGACGGAGTGTCCGGTAAGGTTTTTCTGGGCATCCTGAGGCAGGGCACTGAACAGAGGAATCGTCATCGTGCACAGAATTCCTTTTTTGCAGTTTTCACACCCGGCAGTTATCTTTTTATCAGAAGTTTCCATAGCAGCATTTTATGGTAACAGAGGTATCGCGTCAACAATCACAGTGGAAGCAATCCCCTGCAGTACTATACAGCGTGACTGGCCATTTTTACAACCGCTCTTATGACAGGGAACAGGATCAGCAGCCACAATATGATAATTATTACGCCCGCTATCCAGAAAGTCTTTAACGTTACC
>DCFS01000093.1 GCA_002319875.1 Treponema sp. UBA1798
TATCCAGAAAGTCTTTAACGTTACCGGATTTTCCGCAGCTTTTTTGCGTGCATCCTCCATCACCGGTCCGGGAATCAGTTTTACTGCGAGCGCTATCAAAGCCGGAACCACGAGCAAATCGTCAAGATACCCGATTACCGGAATAAAGTCAGGTATCAGGTCTATGGGACTGGCAGCATATCCGATGCATATGACGATAATTATTTTCGGCAGCATGGGTATCCTTGTATCATGATACGCGTACCAGATACAGCCCACTTCCCGTTTTAAATCTTCCGTTTTTTCAATCAGTTTTGCTTTCAGCTTCATAAAGATATCCCCTTTTACAAGTGCCCGGGACATTATACTTTGAACATATCTACTTCGTCACCAATGACGCGGACGGAACTGGCGACGTCTCCTGAAACATTTTCGAGTCGTACAGACGCTTCCCGTATCTGCCGTGCCAGTACCAACATGTCCGCCATACTGTCTGTAATCACATCTGTGGTTTGCTGAAGATTATGTACTTCCGAAATAATAGCTTTATTTCCGATCGTCATTTCTCCCGATGCAGTCCGTACCTCGGCCGTACTGTCGTTCATCATTTTAAGTGCGGCAAGAATCTGTTTTGACCCTGTTTCCTGTTCATCCATTGCCATATGAATCTGCTGGACAAGACTTGTCGTTGTCTGTATCTGTCCGACAAGTTCATTATATGTCTCTTCGGAATCTTTTGACGCTTCAACGACCGTTGAAATCGAAGCGACGATTTGCTGCAGTTCTGTACCGATCGTCTTTGACTGCTCCGAAGAAGTTTCAGACAGTTTCCGGATTTCATCGGCAACGACTGAAAATCCCCGTCCGGCACTTCCCGCATGAGCCGCCTCGATTGCGGCGTTCATTGCCAGAAGATTTGTTTGCTTCGCAATATTTGCAATGACAAGATTTGCTTCTGCAAGCATCTGTGACTGTCCCGCAATTTTTTTGACTGTTTCGCTTACCGCATTCTGTTTTGTTACACCTGTTTTTGTTTTTTCTTCAATCGCGGTAAATTGTGCTGTCATTGTGTCTACAGACGAATCAACGGATTTTATATTACCGATCATTTCTTCTATGGCCGAAGAGGCTTCCGTAATTCCTGATGCCTGGCTTTGTATCATCTTTTCCAGAGATTCTATATTACGTGCGATTTCCGTTACGGCGCTTGCTGTCTGCGATACACTTTCCGACTGCTTTTCAGACTGACTGTTTGTCTGTTCAATCTGATTCAGTATTTTAGAAACAGAACTGGATGTTTCCTGAATACTGTTCTGAAGCGGCTCTTTCACTTTGATGAGCTGTTCTTTTGATCTTTTGAGATTAGCCATAATTGAACGAAGTTTTTCAATGAAAATATTGAAATTCCCGATAAGCTGACCTATTTCATCAGTCCGATTTGTTTCTATTTTCACCGTCAGGTCAGCGTCACCTTCGGAAATTTTTTTGACTGTTTTTTCTGCGATTTTAAGCGGGAATACGACACTGTATGCAACAAGAATCGACAATGCCGTCATGACAAGGCAGATGACAACAGAAACAAAAACAATGGTTTTGAACAACCTGTTGCTCTCCTGTTTCAGCTGCGAGACCGGCACGCATACCAGTACCGACCAGCCGGAGGTACCGGGAACAGGCTGTGTCAGGAGAAACTGGTCTCCGCCGTCCGTATGAATGATTGCCGTATCTGCTTTTGATTTTTTCATGGAATCCGCAAATTTTCCTGCACTTCTGAGCAGTCCCTGCTGAGTATCCGTCACAGGGTGTTTCATGACAAGCTCTGAATCGGGATGTGCAATAATCATACCGTTGCCGTCAATAATGGCAACAAATCCTTTTTCTCCAAGATGAATTTTTTTTACCATAGAAGTAAGTTCCGTCAATTCAAGTGTTCCGGAAAATATTCCGGTAATATTTCCTTTTTCATCTTTTGCAGGATAAACGATATTGATTGCCGGGGCATTATTTTTCCGCGAGAGTGTCGCGTTGTCGATAAAAAAATCTTTTTGGTCTGTCATGACCGCCTTAAAAAAAGGCTCTGATGATATATTTACTTCTGCGAAATCTTCATTATAAAGTTTCCCCGAACTGTCTGCAAAAAAGAACGACTGAAGCTCCGGATTTCTGTTATTAACATTCTCCATGATATACCGGAGTATTTTTACCGGATCTCCGTTATACTGAGTGCACTGGGCACTGCGTATCTGGATTTCCCGTTCTATCACGGAAAGCCAGTTCTGTATCTGTCCGACCATAGATCCGGCAATTTCTCTACAGTCTTTCTGTTGTACGTCGATTAAAGACCGGTCGGATACTTTTACCATCAGAATCGTCATGATCCCCAGCATGACAGCCGTTACCAGCCCGTATGAGACCGATACCTGTACAGCCAGTTTCCTCTTTTTATTTTTCATTCTGTTTACTCCTGTATTTTTTGTATTGGATTGTTTTTCCCGGGATTCTTTTATTTTTCAAGATTACTACAGCACCGTACAAAATTTTCAAGACACGTACCTGTATCGTTTTTTTTCCAGACAAGAACGGTTTTTGAAGCAAAAAGATTGTTTTCCGCAATCGGAATGAATTTTACTCCTGGTGCAGCCATCTTTCCTGTGTTTTGAGGCAGTATGGAAATACCTGTTCCGCATTCGACCAGCATCATCAGACTTATAATGCTGTCTGCGTAACCGACAATATTCGGCAGAAAACCGCGTGCCATACACTGCTGAAGTGTCTGCTGATATCCGACTTCCGCTATGGCAGGATTCATAACGACGAAATCATCGTGTCGTACATCTTTCAAATATATGACAGGTTTATCCGCGAGGCGGTGTGTATTCTGCAGTACTATGCAAGTATGATTACTGGAAAGTTCCATAGTATTAAAATCGCTGAAATTATCCATTCCTTCACAGAGTGCTACCACGACATCTGACGAACCGTTCAACAAAGATGCCAGACATTGGTCCTGACTGCAGTCGTGAAATCTGAGTTGCACATTTCTGTACAGAGTCCTGTATTTTTTTACAGCGTCGGCAAGCGAACCCAGATAACAATCGCGTAAAAAACCGATATTCAGAATACCGCTGTTTCCGCTTTTTATAAGCGCCATATGTTCTTTTGTTGTTTCATACATGGTAAGCATTTTCTTTGCATCTTCCAGAAATGCTTTTCCGTAGACAGTCAGGGATACATCCCTGTTTGATCTCTTAAAGAGCGGTATACCGAATTCTTCCTCAAGTCGTTCGATCTGCCTGCTGAACGTTGGTTGTGTCATATATGAAAGTTCCGCGCTGCGTGTAAAATTTAAGGTTTCTGCAAGCGTGATGAATGATCTGAGCAACCGGGTATCCATGACAATAATTCCTTCCGCTTCTATAGTAGCGGCTATTTCATGTATAAACCAGATTTTAATATCGTATATACATTTTTTTCATAGCGTCATGCAAAAAAGTCATTTTACTAAAGCAGCCGTCCGGTAGAAAATAATCCACAGATATAAAAATCTTATTTATGGAGGTTCTATAATCAATGAATGAATATCCGCTTATGTTTGAACCGCTTAAGGTAAAAAAAACAGTATTCAGGAACAGAGTATTCGCTTCGCCTGTTACGACGGACAGAATTGTGCTGAACGGCTGCCCGACTGACGAATGCATCAACGCGTATGAAACACGTGCCCGCGGCGGTTTTGCCCAGGTTACTGTTACGGAAACGTTTGTAGATTTTGACCGCGCTGCCCGGCATGATCACAGTCTGAACATTGTGAGTCCTCATTTAAGTGTTCATCATCTGGAATCACTTGCAGTGCTTACTGAGGCGATACGTGTGCACGGAGCTGTCGCATCCATACAACTGAACCACATCGGAAATGTTAATCATCCGTCAACTATTAAGGACGGAAAAAATCCGATCGGACCGACGGGCTTTATCAGGCCGGACGGAGTTACCGTAGATGAAATGGATGAAGACATGATGAGTAAGGTCGCAGACAACTTCGCAAATGCCTGCGGAGCTGCGAAAGATTTCGGTTTCGACATGGTCATGATTCACGGCGGACACGGATGGCTGCTTGCGCAGTTTCTCTCTCCGCTGACGAACAAACGGAATGACAGATACGGCGGCAGTCTTGAAAACCGTGCGCGTTTCCCGATGATGGTTCTGGACAGAATCAGAGCTGCAGTGGGACCTGACTTTCCGATTGAATACCGGATATCAGGTTCGGAGCGTGTGCCGGGAGGACTAGAACTTGATGAGACTTCGGAATTCTGCGCGATGATTCAGGATAGCGTGGATTTGATACACGTGACTTCCGGACTGTACCATAATCACGTTCAATCGAAAGCCTTTTCTTCAATGTTTGATGCACACGGCTGTAATCTTGATCTTGCTGCGGGCATTAAGCAGAAGGTACATATTCCTGTAGTCGCAGTCGGCGGATTCAATCATCCCCGGCAGATTGAGGATGCTATTGAAGCGGGAAAATGCGATGCCGTCGCGCTCGGGCGCCAGCAGTTTGCCGACCCGGATTTTGTTAATAAAGTACTCAGCGGCAGAACTGATGAAATAGCCCCGTGCCTCAGATGTTCCTGCTTTAATCCGCTTGCGTCCGATCCTGCAAAACGTCCTGTCATGAAGCCGTTCGAATGTTCAGTCAATCCCAGATCCGGCAGGGAGCTGCGCCTTCAGTATGCACCCAGACCCTTAGCTTCCAGAAATGTGCTCGTCATCGGCGGAGGCCCTGCCGGTATGTATGCGGCGATCACAGCTGCGGAACGGGGCCACAAAGTGACGCTTGTCGAAAAGAGCGGCAGACTCGGAGGCCTGCTCTGGTTTGCGGACGCCGACTGCCATAAGGAAGACCTTCGGCGGTACCGGGAATCCTTAAAAGCCAGGGTGGCACATCTCGGCATTGAGGTAAAACTGAATACGGAAGCGACAGGCGATCTCATCCGGTTTTATCATCCCGATGCGGTAATCTGCGCAGTGGGCTCGTCCCCTGCCGTGCCCCGGATACCGGGCATAAGCGAATATGCGGCCCACGCTACGGACGTGTATAAGCCTGAAACAAAAATCGGTAAAAAAGTGGTCATGATAGGAGGCGGCCTCATCGGTTGTGAAACCGGATATCATCTTGCGGCGACAGACCATGACGTGCTCATCCTTGAAATGATGGACGATATTGCGCGCGATGCATTCCCCAGCCACCGGGAGGCGCTTCTGCCCCGCCTTGAGAAAGTTCTGAAATACAAAACCGGCGTGACATGTACGGAAATCCGTGCAGACGGCGTCGTAACAAAAGATAAGTCGGGGAAAGAAACCGTCTATCCTGCAGACAGCGTTTTTTATGCGGTGGGCATGAAGCCAAAAACGGATGTTGTCGAATCGCTCAGGAAGAGTGCTTCTGTTTTTACTCCCGCAGGAGACTGCGTCAAACCTGCAAAAGTACTTGAAGCCGTACGGGCAGGCATGTTTGCCGCTATGGACATTCTGTAGCCCGTACTATCGGTGTACCGGCGGACGGAAATTCTTTTTTTTCTGAATACTGTCTGCCGGTACAGAGGTTCGTGAAAACAGCCAGAATACAAAGGAGAAATTTCATATGGTTAAATCTTCAACACTCAAAGTGAAAACAGCGATATTGTCGCTTGCGTTTCTTGCACAGGGGTTCCTTGCCATTTCGTGTGCCATGTCGGATATCGCAAAATCGTTCCCCGATGCATCGGAGAGTTTCATTCAGTCAATTATTAACATTCCTACGCTGCTGTCCATTCCGTTTCTTCTCGTCGGCGGATTCATCGCCGGAAAAATTAATAAAAAACTTCTTGTAGTAATCGGACTCATCCTTTTTACTTTAGGCGGAACGGCTCCGTTCTTTCTGAATAACGCCGTTACCATACTTGCGACCAGATGTCTGTTCGGTATCGGATTCGGTATTATTATTCTGTTCGCGCAGAGCCTGATCGCTGACTTTTTTATGGGCACGGAAGACTATCAGCCCATGCTCGGGTATCAGAGTGCCACTGTTGCAGTCGGCAGCATCATTATGAACCTGATAGCCGGAGTATTAAGTACAACCGGCTGGCACCACGTATTTCTGGTATATCTTGCAGGTCTTATCCCGCTTGCCATTGTCTGCATGTGGCTGCCCGGACAGCAGAAGCAGGTACAATCCGGAAAGAAAAGAACTCCGTCAAAAGTAAAAGTGCCGGCTGTTGTGCTCTGGTATGTGGCAGGTATCTTTATGTACGGCTTTTTTATGATCCCCGGTATTACAAACATTTCGTTCCTTATTTCCGACAACAATCTTGGCAGTACATTCGTAAGCGGCATTGTTGTAACGCTTTATACCGTAGGAGGCATACTCGGAGGACTGTTTTTCGGACACTGGTCGCGTATTCTGAAACGGAAGTCGACGGCATGTGCGCTGTTTCTTCATGCTGCCGGAATGCTCATTATGAGTACTGCCGTAAATCTTCCGGTAGTTGCCGCCGGTACGGTCATAGCAGGATTTGCATTTTCTTCCGTTATGCCGTCCATCATGGCAGCTGTAGGAAAAGAGTCGAGGGAGGCATCCACCATGGGATTTGCGCTTGCCAATGTGGGAGTCAATGCAGGAAACTTTCTGTCCGGAATATTCATGCCGCTCTTTCTTCAGAATGTCTGCGGCACGAAAGGTTCCGGACAACCGCAGCTTATCTGCGGAGGTACGGGGCTGCTTGTCAGCGCTGTCGTCTGCATGTTTTTCTCGATGAAAGCGAAAAAGGAGCTTTAAAATCGCCCGCATACTGATTTAATTCCGGTTCCTGCTCAGCCGTTTCCCTGCCGCAGAAGTTTTCCGGTTTGCCCGGTAAAAAGCCGTCCCCGGAATTTTTTTTCCCCCGGATACGGCAGGAAACTTATTTTCCAGCTATCAGCAGAGAGAGTGCATTTGTATATATCTCAAAGCTTGTTTTCATACCGCTGATATCCCAGTATTCATCTGCTTTGTGAAAAGCAGGTTCAACGCCAGGCATAATCACCCCGAAAGCTACTGCGTTCGGAAACGCACGGGCATATGTACAGGCACCGGATCCGACAGGTTCCCGCGCGTCATGAGTCACCTCCCGATATGCCTTTTGCAATACATTGATAAAATCACTTTTCCTGTCTACAAACAATGGCGGATTTTCACTGATGAAATTTACATGAAAACCAAGCTCTGCAACGCGGCTCTCAATTCTTTTCAAAACATCATTACGTGTGACTGTAACCGGATAGCGGATATCGCAAACCAGTTTACCCGTATTAAGGTGGACACTTGCTATTGACGGCGTAATCGTGAGCATGCCTGAAGGTTCATCACATAAATCGATACCGAAACCTTCCCTGTTTGCAATCTTCACAAGTGAAAAAAAGGGATGACTGAACCCATCATCTTCAAGATGTGCACACAATTTTATAAGCGCATTTTCACCAGTCTCAGGAGCCATCGCATGAGCAGCTTTCCCTTCAGCGTGATATGTTTTGCCGCCAATGACAGCTCTTGCTTCGGCAGGAACAACATTTGACTTCAGTCCACTGTCCAATTCAAGCGGTAAGGTTCCTCCGGTAAAAGTCCCTTCAATACTTATTCTGACAATTCCCTTCTCCGCATTGAGCACAGGATATGACGCATCAGGAGAAAATGCAATTGACGGTATTTCCTCGGTCTTTTTATACCGCTGCATACAGGTCCACATTCCACTCTCTTCATCGCCGCCGAAAATCAGCCTGATCCGCTTGTTCAGAAATATACCACTGTCGACAATTGCTTTCATCGCATACAAACACATAATAGTCGGCCCCTTATCGTCGGAAGTACCGCGTCCATACAGCCGCTCTTCATGAACAGTTGCGTCAAAGGGATTATATGTCCAGCCGTCTCCGGCCGGAACAGTATCAACATGGGTCAGCAGTCCGATCATTTCATCACCATGTCCTATTTCAAGATACCCGCAATACCCATCAATGTCAGCTGCAACGGGGAATCCCATTTTTTTTCCAAGTTCGAGCACATAAGAAATAGCCCGATGCACCCCTTCACCGAGAGGAGAGTCCGGAGTCACATCCTTGTCGCGATTGACACTCTTTATCCTGACCAGGGCTGTCACATCATGAATAAACCGATCACGGTCAAAATTATATTCCATTCTGACTGTGCTCCCGGCTAAAATGGCCCATAGTGTATTGCAGTCGCTATTACCAGAAAAACCGCTGCGGTAATACAAAGGATTATTTCAAGCGGTACAATAAATTTGTACCACCGAGACAGCGGAATCTTGTTTAAAGACAAAAAGATAAGGAGCGTACCATTGGTAAACCAGAACGTATTCGATATACCATCACCAAACTGGTATGCAAGCGTCGCTACCTGTCTTGTAATGCCAACCATGTCAGCAAGCGGAACGAGAATCGGCATAAGTGCAATAGCTTTTGCGCTGCCGGATGGTATCAGTCCGTTAATAAGAGTGACAACAATGAAAACCCCGATAGCCGTTAACCATGCCGGCAGGCCGCCAAGACCGTTTGACAGTACATTAACAATAGTGTCAACAAGATGCCCCTTTTCAAGAACAATCTGAATAGCCCGGGCAACACCGATAATAAGAGCCCCGTAAAAGGAATCTTTTGCGCCGTCCGCAAAACTCGTTACAATTTTTGCAAACGGCATACTGCATACAATACCAGCTGCAAGTCCACTGATTAAAAATGCAGTTGCAAGATCATTCATCCCCCATCCATAAGCAAGGACCATATAAATTGAGATTACAAATGTTAAACCCAAAATCGCAAGCGACAGCATCTGTCGTACAGTCATTTTTTCATCAGCCACTTTTGAATAATCTCTTCGTAACGAGGTGTTGTCAATATCGTATACAATACTTTTTGTGGGATCTTTTTTTATTTTTGCCGCATAACGCAGAATATACACCATACAAAGAATCTCAAAGACCGCAAGGATAATCAGACGGAGGTTCATCCCCGAAAAAAGCGGGAGTTCGGCAACCTGCTGACAAATCGCGACCGTAAACATATTCGTTGGCGATACTGAAAATGCAATGATACAAACAAACCATGCGCTAGCCATCCCGACAACCGCATCATACCCCATGCTTAAACAGATCGCCGTGATAATGGGGGCAAAAGGGATTATCTGCTCACTCCATCCCAGAAATCCGCCGATGAGCGCAAAAACAATAATGATAAAGGCAAGAACAACCTGGCTGCCCACTTTGTTAGACAGCTTTAAGAAGCGGGAAATTCCTTTATCGAGTGACCCGCTTTCTGTATATACTTTCAGGGCGCCACCTACTAAAAGGACAAGCCAGATAAGGCTGCCTGATGCAACGAGACCTTCCGGTATGGCACGGAACATTTCAAAAATACCAACCGGGGTCTTGTCAACCGGATGATAGCTGCCGGCGACAACTACCGTACGGCCATCAAGCTGAGTCCGGTTAAACATTCCCGGGAATACAAAATAACTTGCAATTGTGCAAAGAATAACAACACTGACGAGAATAACAATCGGATTTAATGTTTTCCCTTCCTTTTTTACAGCCTCACCTCGAGAAGCTTCCGTACGCATATATCCTCCTATTTTTGTATCCTTCAGGATACTTAAGAACACTGTTCATTAACGTCGGCTTTGCCGATCATCACACTCAGAACCTTCCGGTCGGTATCCTTCATACCGATTCTGCCAATATAGCCCATTGCACAGATCGTCTCTTCTACTGACGCTTTGACAATTCCTTCTCCCGGCTGAAACGTCCTGTTTTTTAATGCAAGCTTTGAGCCGAGCAGCGCAGTATTGAGACTTGTCGCAATCTTTGCGGCACAAGACGATTTTGCTCCGTCGCATATTATTCCACCGGCATCGGCAATCGTATTGGTTATAGCACGCGAAACTGCAGACACATCACCACCCTGAAGATACGTTACGGCAGCACTTACCCCCATTGCAGCACTCACGGCTCCGCAAAATGCGGAAAGGCTTCCAATCAGCGACTTCTGATGGATGGCAACAAGATTGCTGATCACAAGAGCACGATACAGCACTTCATGTGCGACCCCGAGCTCCCGGGCATATTCAATAACAGGAAGCGACACTGTCATTCCCTGATTTCCGCTTCCCGAATTAATCACGACAGGCAGAGCACATCCTGCCATACGGGCATCTGATCCGGCGGCAGCTTTTGCAACAGCCCGTGTTTCAACACGTCCATCGCCGCAGTCATAAATCGTACGTCCGATCTGAGCCCCCCAGGCATGCTCGAGTCCTTCCTGCGCGACAGCTGAATTATATGCAATCTGCCTGTCCAGAATTTCTTTTACCGACTCGACCGGTACTGATAAAGCAAAGTCAAAAATATCGTTAACAGTAAGAAGCGAATAATCCGGTTTACCGGATGTTACTGCATCAGAAGCTGTAGAAGTTACAATAACGTCATCATCCTTTGTTATTTCCGTAATATTCGTATGGTGATCAACAATCTTGACAGAGGCCGTATGCACACCTGCATGTACCGAAACTGCAATATACAGGTTTGCGACACCATCCTTAAGTGAAACAGAACAGAAATCTTTTTTCAGCAGTATTTTTGCCGTAGTAATATCGCTTTCTGTTATTTTCGCGAGAACTTCAAGTTCAGCAGAAGCATCACCGCCGACAACGCCCAGAACAGCAGCAGCATCAACACCCTTCATTCCCTGCGAATTCGGAACAGTAACACCCATAACGTTTTTTATAATATTTCCCGAACATTGTACCGTTACATGTTCCGGCATACAACCGAGAACCGTCCTCGCTTTGGCGGCCGCATACGCAACAGCGATGGGTTCCGTACAACCAAGGGCAGGGACCAATTCTTTTTTCAAAATTGCAAGATATGTATTAAAGACTTCGTTATTCATCTCTTTTATGTATTCCTTGTTCTTATCACTGATCATATCAGTGATAAGAACAGTTGTCAACAAATCTTTCAGAGTTAAAACAAAAACATTTCACAAAATCTATTCATTCTTTTACAGGGTACCCCAGTATTTTTTATTTACTTCAAAGATCATTTCCGATAGTATAAGAACAAGAAAGAAAGGAGATTACCGCTTTTATGGAAGAGCATGAACTGCGTAAAGACGAGGCATACCGTACAATTATGAACGGTATCATCAGCAATGAGTTCAAACCGGGAGAACCACTTAACGAACGGGCACTGATGGAAAAATACGGCTATTCAAAATCAACCATAAGAGAAGCCCTGCTCATGCTCTGCGCCGAAAACATTCTCCGTGCCATTCCGCGATACGGGTATCAGGTTGTACAGCTGACATCTGAAAACGTGAACAATCTGCTCCAGTACCGGATGATTCTTGAATCCGGATTTCTCAGATGCTCATATACCGGCATTACACCGGAACAAATTCAGGAACTTGTTCTTTTAAATGAAATTTGTGAAAACAGCGACTCGGGAGATGACTACTGGGCACATTGGGAGCATAATAAGGCCTTTCATCTTAAAATGATTTCTTTTGCAAACAACGCTTACGCATATGAAGAACTTGACCGGTCTATGGATATATTAAAACGTGCCTATGCTCAGTTTTATCACGATAAATGGAATAAATCGGTAATACGCGCCGATGTAAAATCACACACCCCGCTTATTGATGCGCTCCGGGAAAAAAACATTGAAAAAGCGTGCAGGCTGTTAAAAGATGATCTCAAGGATTTCGGCTGTATCTGAACAGCATGTCCTCAAGTTGAAGCAGCTCACCACTCAGACAGTCAGGAAACTTCGGCTGAATGTTTTTCGATGAAACAAAAAACTGAAAGCTCTGATGCATGCTGAAAAAATCCCGGTTCCAAGTCAGGTATTTCTCTACAGCTGAACCGGAATGTTGCGGTGCTCTACTGATGTAGAAAATACAATCTGCGTCAGTGTTTTACCAAAACGCTGCAGCTCGTTGACAAAATGATCAAGTTCTTCTGTTTTCCGGAATACAACCTCTATAAGCATCGAATAATCTCCGGTAACGCAGTTACACTCTATTACATTCGCTACGGATTTGATATACGGATAGAATTCCGGTTTCTGTTTCGGTTCCACTGCAAGGTTTATAAAAGCCTTAATGAAATAGCCGAATTGATGATAGTCCAGTTTTAGCTGATATCCGCTGATCAGCTTATCATGCTCCATCCGGGCTATTCTGGCAGATACTGCCGGTGCCGAAAGACACACTTCCGATGCGATCTGCTTTACCGGCATCCGTGCGTCAGTCTGCAGAATATTCAGTATTTTCAGATTGACATCGTCAAGTTTCTTTTCCATATGATAACTGTACCATATTCTAAGAGGATGCAAAAGCGGAGCTTTATAATATAAACATTTTCAGCAGCTATTATTTTTTTTATTTTGTTTTATGCATATAAAACACTATATTATATGTATTTTTATTTATTATATTTACTATTTTGTAAAACAAAAATAGACTCTGCCCATAAAGTTACTACAGGGGAGTTAATACTATGGAAATGGCTATACGTATTGAATCTGACTCTATCGGAACAATGCAGGTACCACTGTCTGCATATTATGGAATACAGACCCTTCGGGCAACGCGTAATTTTCCCATCACGGGGACTGCACTACATCCTGCTTTTATAGCAAATTTAGCCAGGATAAAGAAAGCCGCAGCAGCAGCCAACTCTGAAAGCGGAGTTCTTTCCGCAGATAAAGCGGAAGCAATAAATGCAGCCTGTGATGAAGTTGCCGGAGGCGGTTTGCACAGCGAATTTATTGTTGATGCAATTCAGGGTGGTGCCGGCACGAGTGCCAATATGAATATAAACGAAGTCATAGCAAATCGTGCCGATGAACTGCTGGGAGGAATCCGTGGTACGTACCGTTTTGTCCATCCCAACGACGATGTAAATAAATCCCAGTCGACGAACGATGTTGTGCCGACAGCCGGAAAATTAACAACTCTTGACCTCATGAAACCGCTTGAACGGGAACTGGAACGCCTGGAAAAAGCGCTTGCAGCAAAAACAGAAGAATTTTCTGATATTCTCAAAATGGGGCGTACGCAGCTGCAAGATGCGGTTCCGATGACGCTCGGACAGAGTTTTGCAGCGTATCGCAGTATGGTCCGACGCTGCAGGATACATCTTTGTGATATAAAAACAGAAATGTATCCGGTAAATCTCGGCGGGACTGCCATCGGCAGCGCGATAAATGTTCCCGATACCTATTTCAAAAGGGTTATACCCATTCTTGCCGGTATCACAGGATATCCGCTGTCTCAGGCGGAAAATCTCTTCGACGCTACGCAGAATATAGACTGTTTTGCATCTGTGTCCTCCGTACTGAAAGTATGCGCCCTGGATCTTTCAAAAATGTGCAATGATCTGCGGCTGCTTTCAAGCGGTCCCCGAACCGGATTAAGCGAAATCCGTCTTCCTGCCATGCAGAACGGTTCTTCCATTATGCCGGGAAAAGTAAACCCGGTTATTCCTGAAGTAGTATCCCAGGTTGCGTTCAGCGTTATCGGGAATGATACTGCAATCTGTATGGCAGCAGAGGCCGGACAGATGGAATTGAACGCATTTGAACCTGTCGTCTTTTACAAGCTGTTCGAATCATTAACTTCTCTTACCGGGGCAATAAAGACACTGACTGATAACTGCATCACCGGCATTACGGCCAACAGGGATCAATGCCGTACGTTCGTAACCCGCAGCGTAGGTATAGCAACAGCTTTGTGTCCCTATCTGGGATACCGGAAATCTGCTGAAATAGCAAAACGGGCATTAGCAGAAAATGTCTCCGTTAAGGAACTTGTTCTAAAGGAGCACCTGGTAAAAGAATCTCAAGTGGACAATATTTTAAATCCGGGAAATATGATAAAATATGCCGGAACCGTGAAAACGGCCGGGAAACAATAGTATCGCAAAATTGTTAACAGGCAGATGGGAAAAATGCGCACATTAAAAGGTGACAGCATTTTCAGGAGGAATATATGGATTACGGAAAAGAATCGTTACGGCTGCATCGCATATGGAAAGGGAAAATAGAAGTTGCCGCTGCAGTTCCCGTCAGTACAAAAGAAGACCTGTCTCTGGCCTATACACCGGGCGTGGCCCAGCCGTGTCTGGAGATTCAAAAGGATCCCGGCCTTTCTTATGTTCTGACCAGGAGGCATAACCTCTGTGCTGTTATTACCGATGGCAGTGCGGTACTCGGCCTGGGAGATATAGGACCCGAAGCAGGAATGCCTGTAATGGAAGGTAAATGTGTTTTATTCAAAACTTTTGGTAAAGTAGATGCATTTCCGCTCTGTATAAAGACCAGGGATGTTGATGAATTTGTCAACACAGTCTATCAGATATCAGGTTCCTTCGGAGGTATTAACCTCGAAGATATAGCATCACCGCGCTGTTTTGAAATAGAGCGGAAATTAAAGGAAAAATGCGATATTCCGGTTTTCCATGACGACCAGCACGGTACTGCCGTGATAACACTCGCAGGCCTGACTAACGCATTGAAAGTCGTTGAAAAAGAACTGAAAGATATAAAGATTGTTGTTAATGGTGCCGGAGCAGCAGCAATCGCCATTTCGCGTTTACTCCTGTCCGCAGGAGCAAAAAATATAATTCTGTGCGACCGGACCGGTGCTGTTTACGAAGGCCGGAAGACAGGCATGAACTGGATCAAGGAAGAAATGGCACGCAGCACAAATCCGGACCATATGTCAGGTTCCCTTGCAGACACTATGCAGGGGGCAGACGTATTTATCGGAGTTTCTGCCCCGGGTACTGTTACTAAAAACATGGTTCATTCGATGCAGAAAGATGCAATTGTTTTTGCCTGTGCAAATCCGACTCCTGAAATTTTCCCTGAAGAAGCGAAAAGCGCAGGTGCCCGGATTGTTGCGACAGGGCGCAGCGATTACCCGAACCAGATCAATAACGTTCTCGCTTTTCCCGGGATTTTCCGTGGCGCATTTGATGTCCGTGCCAGCGATATCAATGAACTGATGAAAATTGCAGCAGCAGAGGCGTTAGCGGGCCTGATTTCGCGCAGCGAACTGAGCGAAGAATATATTATTCCAAAAGCATTCGACCCCCGTGTCGGTCCTGTTGTGGCAGCAGCTGTTGCAAAGGCAGCACGTGACAGCGGAGTCGCCCGTATATAATGCTTTTTCAAAGATAAGTTTTTCATTCTGGATTCATCTGCTTTCAAATTTTCTATATAACCGGCCGACAGCATTGTTCTGCGTTTCCGACTATCCGAATCGCAGTCATGATTTACCGCGATAATTAGAAATTGTTAATCTACGTAACTATTAATCTTTAAATTATTTATATATATATCAAAATATCAGGGAGACTCTGCAAATGGGACATGTGCTTTACCTGCTGTCTGTTTATCCTCTTGTCCAGATAATCGAATTCACCTTTACATTCTTTAAAAAACTGTTCAACGACAGTGGTACCGCAGTTGTCAGTGGCAGTCTTACGGTCAGTCTGCTTATGCTGCCGCTGCTTGCTGCGGCAGCATACTGGGAAAACGCAGAACGGGAAACCTCAGAACGGCTTGGTCCGGATGTTGCCAGAATAAAAGCAGCTTTTAAAGGTTCTGAACGGAAAGGGGTTCTGAGAACCTGCTATAAGCAGCATAAATACCATACGGTTATGGCTCTGCGCAGATTCACCATCTCTGCAGTTCAACTGCTTTTTTTTGCAGCTGCATACGCATTCTTTTTGCACCACGGTTCGCTTCAGGGAAAAAGGTTTCTGTTTATTCATGATATGGGCATTCCCGACGCACTGTTTAAAATGGGTTCCTTTTCCGTCAATATGCTGCCGGTTTTAACGGCAGTATGCAGTGTTATTGCAGAAATTGTGTACACCAGAGACCGTAAACTCCGTGACAAACTGCCGTCATACGGGGTATCGCTTTTATTTTTTCTTCTATTATATAACAGCCCGGCAGGCCTGGCTCTGTACTGGCTGACAGGTACCGTTTTTTTACTGGTAAAAAATATATTCTGCCGGTTAAAACATCCGGCAAGAATATTTTATATCAGTTTGTGCCTGTCAGCAGCGGTCTTCAGTGTCTGGATAGTGGCAGGACGGATACTTTCCGGAAAAGAAGCGGTTCTCGTATGCACTACTATTTCCATAGTCTATTTTATCCCGTTCATTATCCGCCTTGTTACCTGGATGACGGATAGAATATTCACTAAAATAACCTGTACTCCCGGAAAAAGACTTGCTCTGTTTATCACCTGTGCCGCAGGTTTATGGCTGCTTGCAGGACTTCTGCTGCCGACACTCCTGATATCTTCTTCTCCGATGGAATTCTCAGGAATAGACTCTTACGGCAGTCCGATATTCTTTGTAATCAATACACTTCTGCAAAGCGCCGGCCTCTTTCTTGTGTGGCCGTTTCTCTTTTACACGCTTTTTCTGTATCATAAACGCATTCAGACTGCCGGGACTGTGCTTATTGCGGTACTGCTTCCGTGTGCCATTATCAACGCAATTCTTTTCCCCGGCAGTTACGGAACACTTTCAAAACTGCTGGTATTTACGCAGACCCCGAACATTGATCCGACTATACAGCAGGCTCTTATCAATCTGCTGACACTCGCAGTTATAACAGCAGTCGTTCTTTCCCTTCTTGCCGCACGGCCCGGGCAGCTTGCGACCATTATGGGGTTTGTACTGGTAGCTCTGGCAGGCGTGTCAGCAGCGAATATCAGCACCATCAATGCCGGATACAGCCAATTCAAAAAAATTTCAGCTGCATCGGATACCAGTAAAAAGCAGCTTACGCCCATCTTTCACTTTTCAAAAACCGGAAAGAACGTGCTTATGATTTACCTCGACCGCGCTGAAAACCGCTTCGTGCAGACGATATTCAACGAAAGTCCTGAACTCTATACTCAGTATTCTGGTTTTACACTGTTTGCAAATACAGTCTCAACTAACGGGCATACACTCCTGGGAGCTCCAGGATGTTACGGAGGGTACGAATACACCCCCGAATCCATGAATAAACGCAGCAGAGAACTGCTGGTCGACAAACAGAACGAGGCGCTGCTTCTGCTGCCAAGAATCTTTACAGAACAGATCAAAGACTATTCGGCAACGGTCACAGATCCTTCATGGGCAAATTACAGCTGGATTCCCGATCTGAGTATTTACAAAAAATATCCCGGTATCAAAGCATACCTGACGGACAGCGTATATCTCGATCTGTGGTACAGGGAACATACGGAGACTGCAAAAATTACTGTTATCAGCGAGACACTCAAACGGAATATGCTGTGGTACAGTCTGTTCCGTCAAGTCCCTTTGATTCTCAGGCCCGCAGTATATCTCCAGGGAACTTACTGGTCATCAAACAAGAGTGTAGACGATTTCGACAGTTTCCTGAAAGCGTATTCCGTCCTCGATTATCTGTCCCGGCTGACCGACTTCAGCGCAGCAAAACCGAATACGTTCACCTGCTTCGTGAACAATACGACACACGACAACCTGTGGCTTCAGGCACCGGACTATGTCCCCGTGGCTCACGTAACCGACCG
>DCFS01000212.1:0-925 GCA_002319875.1 Treponema sp. UBA1798
GTTTGTGTGTGTCGACGGGCCTGATTTTGACGGGCATAAAGTTGATTTCGATAATATGATGCTGCGGATGAAAGCGTTTAAACCTCAGGAAGCAGAAGAATTTCATAAGTGCAGGCTGCAGGTTCAGGCGGATGCACTTGCATCATCAAAATAATATACGGAGTTATACAATGTCAGAATATATATCGGAAAAAATACTTGCTGCGAAAGCAGCGGAGTCTTATACCGTGCTTAAACAGCGGCTGGTTCAGGGAGCTCTTACTCCAAAAGAACGTATGGCGATTCCTGCGCAGGAAATGCCTGTACAGGAACCGGTTTCACGTTCCCGGAAAATGACGGAAGTTGCACTGGGATACACAAAGGAACAGGCGGTTGTCGAAGCAAACCGCTGCCTTCAGTGCAAAAATCAGCCATGTGTGACCGGCTGTCCTGTAAACGTGCAGATTCCTGATTTTATTGCACAGGTCGCCAAAGGTGAATTCAAGGCCGCAGCCGATATCATCAGACAGACGAACCTGCTCCCTGCCATATGCGGACGGGTCTGCCCGCAGGAAAAACAATGTCAGGGGCAATGTACGCTTGGTAAATCTTTGAAAGCGACGGAAAAGGCCGTTTCGATCGGACGGCTGGAACGTTTCGTTGCCGATTATGAGCGTGAAAACGGACTTGTATCGGTGCCTGCCGTTGCAAAGGCCACGGGAAAAAAAGTTGCGGTTATCGGTTCCGGTCCTGCGGGGCTTACCGTTGCTGCCGATGTCCGCCGTGCCGGGCATGATGTTACGGTATTTGAGGCTTTTCATAAAGAAGGCGGCGTTATGGTATACGGCATTCCGGAATTCCGTCTGCCGAAAGCAATCGTAGCCGGTGAAGTAGAAAATCTGAAAAAAATGGGCGTTCATTTCCATACGAATTTTCTTGTCGGACG
>DCFS01000212.1:1266-7612 GCA_002319875.1 Treponema sp. UBA1798
CCGAAATTCCTTGGAATCCCCGGAGAAAATCTTATCGGTGTATTCAGTGCGAATGAGTACCTGACCCGGGCAAACCTGATGAAAGCCTATATGAAAGACAAAGCAGATACACCCATGTATGAAGCGAAACACGTCTGCGTTTCCGGAGGCGGTAATGTTGCGATGGATGCAGCCCGTATGGCATACCGGCTTGGAGCTGAAAAAGTGACGATACTCTACCGTCGTACCAGGGAGGAACTTCCTGCCCGTAAGGAAGAAGTCGGTCATGCGGAAGAGGAAGGCGTTGATTTCCGTTTTCTTGAAAGTCCTGTTGAAGTACTTGGTGATGAAAACGGACATGTACGCGGCGTAAGGGTAATCAGTTTCCGGCTTGGTGAACCTGACTCATCGGGCAGAAGGAGTCCTGTCGCCGTTGAAGGAAGCGACCATGAAATCGAATGTGATGCGCTTATCGTTGCGTTAGGTAATGGAAGCAATCCTCTGCTTGTAAAGACAACGCCGGGTCTTGCTGCAGATAAAAAGGGCCATATAACTGTTGATGGCAATCAGCTTACATCTCATGCAAAAGTATGGGCAGGCGGCGATATCGTCCTTGGTTCGGCAACGGTAATTCTTGCAATGGGTGAAGGCCGGCGTGCTGCTGCTGCGATCAACGAATATCTGACAAAATAGAATTGACAACTGCGGAATTATCACCACTCCGCGAGCGGCAGATTGATGATTCCGCAGCAATTTTTCATAATCAGCAATGTCACATTCTGGTTCGGAGTGTGTAGTTTTCTGAAGATTCCGCAGCCGGGATTTTATGCCCTTTGTTTACCCCCTGTGGCCGGAGTATAAAATTCTTTGCATGAATAAAATTTATGCGGCCGGCATGTTGACGTTTGTCTTTCTGATGTTATACTGAGAATATGGGAATTATTATTAAAACTTTGACTTTACAAACCCCGGTACAGGGTTTTATAGGTATTACAAATCAGGTCCAGTATTTTGTCAATGAAACGATAAATACTTTAAATATAGATCCTGCAAAGTTTGAAGCATCTGTAACCGTTTTCTGTCCTCATACGACGGCGGCTATTACGGTAAACGAAAATGCCGATCCTGATGTCCAGCAGGATTTTCTGCTTGCTTTAGATCATGCGTTTCCGTATACAGGAGAGTTTAAACACGATAATTCTCCTGCCCATTTGAAAAGTTCCCTTATAGGATGCAGTAAAACTCTTCTTGTTCATGAAGGGCAGCTTGTGCTTGGAAGAATGCAGGCCGTTTATTTCTGCGAATTCGACGGTCCCCGTACGCGGACTTTTTACGTTCAGATACAGTATTAAAGTACCTCATCATATTACTATTTTACCCTTTTTTATTGGGGTCATGATATACTGTTTTCATGAGTACTGCAAAACTGGTTAAATTCAATTTTCATACTTCCCTCCGCGAGTTTTTCAACATAACAGGAACGGTTCAGGAAGCGGTTGACAGCCTGATTTCAGAAAAAAATCTGACGCAGACTGAAGTTGAAGGCTCGGTTCTGGTATTCTGCCCTTATACTACTGCTGCGATATCACTTAACGAGAATACGGATCCCGATGTTCAGCACGATATTTTTCTTGGACTTGAACGCGCTTTTCCGGCTTACCCTGAGTTTAAACACTCTGAAGGCAATTCACCGGCTCATTTGAAAAATACCATTACGGGCTGCAGTGAAACAGTCATTATTCATGAAGGTAAACTGCTGCTCGGTGTTTTTCAGGCGATATATCTGTGTGAATTCGACGGCCCGAGAAACCGCACCGTTTATGCACAGATACATCTCTACTGAGTTTTTCCGGGGAGACGCTGGTTAAGTGAGGCGTTTTTAAAAGTCAGACGAGTTTTGGAAACGCCTCAAGTCATCATGATTTAACCGGTGTATATCTAGAGTACTTTTTGCAGAAAGTCTATAGTTCTCTTCTCTTTCGGGTGATCGAAAATTTCTTCAGGTGTTCCCTGTTCAACGATATAACCGCCTGCCATGAAGATGACACGGTCTGAAACTTCGCGTGCGAATCCCATTTCATGGGTTACCACGATCATTGTCATTCCTTCAGCGGCAAGTTTTTTCATTACGGCGAGAACTTCCCCCACCATTTCCGGATCAAGCGCGCTTGTGGGTTCATCAAAGAGCATCAGATTCGGTTCCATGGCCAGTGTACGGGCTATGGCGACCCGTTGCTGCTGCCCTCCGGAAAGTTCTTTAGGGTAGGAATCCGCTTTTTCGGAAAGTCCGACGCGTTCAAGAAGGCTGAGACCATTTTTTTCTGCTTCACTTTTTGTCATATGACCGCGGTCTACGGGTGCCATCGTAATATTTTCAAGAACTGTCATATGCGGGAACAGATTGAACTGCTGAAATACCATACCGATGTTTTCACGTATTCTGTTGATATTTGTATGTTTTTTGGTAACAAGGTTACCGTCTATTTCAACGGTACCCGAAGTTGGAGTTTCAAGCGCATTGAGACAGCGCAGGAAGGTACTTTTTCCGGATCCCGACGGCCCGATAATGCTTACTACTTCACCCTGATTTACTGTCAGAGATACATCTTTCAACACTTCGAGTTCATCGAAATTTTTTACCAGATTTTTAACGTTTACCAGAACTTTTGCCATTACGCAGGCTCCTTTCTATTTTTTTTGAAATAACCGATAGGATTTTTATAAGTATCAGGTACATCAAAGCTACGAGCGACCACGTTTTGAATGATTCGAATGAAGTGGCGATAATCAGTTTACCTGTCTGGGTAAGTTCCCTGATACCTATGACAGAGAGTATTGATGTATCTTTTAACGATATGATAAACTGGTTAACCAGAGATGGAATTACAATACGGATCGCCTGCGGAATAATTACTTTTATCAAAGCGCGTGATTTTGGAAGTCCGAGCGAGCGGGCTGCTTCCATTTGCCCCCTGTCGACAGCTTCGATTCCCGAGCGGAATATTTCTGAAATATATGCTCCTGCATTGATCGTAAGTGTGATAATACCTGCTGTGTCAGGTGAAAGCCGGATCGGAAAACCCAGAGACTGGATAAGCTGCGGTACACCGAAATAAATAAAAAAAGCCTGTACGAGAATAGGTGTTCCGCGGATTATATCAAGATAGATCATTGAGATATAGTTCAGTACTTTTCGTTGTGAAATCGACATAAGGCAAAATACCATTCCGATTATCGTTGCCAGTACCAGGGAAATGACAGCCAGTTTTATGGTAACAAAAAGGCTTGCTCCGAGCCGGGGCAGGATATCTGTTAAGCTCATATATGTCCTTGTTTTTATGATGTAAAATTTTTCAAACTTGTACAGCAAAAGAAATACCCGGCAATAATTCTGCCGGGTAAATATCCGTATTACTTTTTGATGTATGTGTCGAGGATTGTCTGATAAGTTCCGTTTGCCTTGATGTCTGCCAGGCCTTTATTGAATTTTGCAAGGAGTTCGGTATTGAGACCTTTGTTGACTGCAAATCCGTATGAACTGCCTTTCTCTTTCGGTGTGACTATTTTGAGAGGAATCCCCTGCGAAATACCGTAACCGAGGACGGGGTAATCTTCAAAGCAGGCTGCAGAATTGCCTATTTTTACTTCTTCATACATATTTGCGGAATCTTCAAAATATGCAACGGTAAATCCGTATTTGTCTTTTATTGATTCTGCAAAAGCGGCTCCTTCAGTGCCTGTTTTGATGGCAACCTTTTTACCTTTCAGATCTGCATAGGATTTGATTGTGCCGTCTGTTTTTGATATTCCCATTACGACTCCGGAATCAAAGTAAGGATCCGAAAAGTCAAATTTCTTTTTCCGGTCTTCCGTAATACTCATTCCGGCAATGACGCCGTCAGACTGTTTTGACTCGAGGGACTGTACTGCAGCATTAAAGCCAAGAACCTGTACCTGATAACTGAATCCCTGGTCCTTTGCGATTGCTGAGAGGATATCCATGTCAATTCCTATAAAATTTCCTTTTGCATCTTCGAATTCAAACGGTGCGAAAGTCGTATCCGTAGCAATCAGATACTTTTTTCTGGAGGTTTTCGTTTCTTTTGACCCGCCGGCAAAAACAGTCGCTGCAAGTATGAATACTGCGCAACATGCTTCAATTTTTTTGCAAACTCTCATAATTATGCTCCTCAACTCTGTAAACATTGAATATTTATGCGGTAATTATGCATTGAGCTACAGGCTGTGTCAAGGAGAGAGGATTCTTTCCGGAAACGGTATCCGCCTGTTACCACCAGGTTCTCTGTTGCTGTAAGTGTGAGAATACTATATATTTAGAAAATATATAGTATGTGTGATTTTATGGAGGTTAGACATGGATAAAGTAGTTACATTCGGAGAGTTAATGCTCAGGCTTGCCCCAAAAGGCTTTTACCGGTTTACCCAGGTCGATGAATTCGGTGCTACATTCGGCGGCGGGGAAGCCAACGTTGCTGTTTCACTTGCCAATTACGGCATGAATGCCTGTTTCGTTACTAAATTACCGGATAATCCTGTCGGACAGTCCGCTATAAACAGTTTGCGCCGTTACGGTGTGGATACCAGCTATATCACCCGCGGGGGTGAGCGGATTGGTATTTATTATCTTGAAAAAGGCGCCTCACAACGCGGTTCCGTGTGTATTTACGATCGTGCCCATTCGGCTATACAGGAAGCGTCCGCCGATGATTTTGACTGGAGTGCGATTTTCAAAGACGCAAAGTGGTTTCATCTGACAGGTATCACTCCGGCTCTTGGTGAGACTATGGTCAAAATCTGTATTGAGGCATGCAAAGCTGCCAGAAAAGCAGGAGTTACCGTTTCCTGTGATCTGAATTACCGTGGTAAACTGTGGACTCGTGAACAGGCCCGTAAGGCTATGACGGAAATCTGTAAATATGTTGATGTCTGTATCAGTAATGAAGAAGATGCAAAAGACGTATTCGGTATTGAGGCGGCAAATACGGATATTACCGGCGGGAAACTGAATAAGGAAGGCTACAAGAGTGTAGCGAAACAGCTTGCAGATAAATTCGGTTTTAAGAAAGTAGCCATCACACTGCGTACTTCCATTAATGCAACGTTCAATAATTGGGCTGCACTGCTGTACGACGGAAAGGATTACTGCTTTAGCAAAGAATATGAAATGTTTATCGTTGACCGCGTCGGCGGCGGCGATAGTTTTGGCGGCGGTCTTATTTATTCCCTGCTTAAAGGTAAATCAACGCAGGAATCGGTAGAATTTGCTGTAGCCGCGAGCTGTCTGAAACACTCGATCGAAGGTGATTTTAACATGGTTACTGCTTCTGAGGTTGAAAAACTTGCTGGAGGCAACGGAAGCGGACGCGTTCAGAGATAAAAAGAAATATTTTTAGGCCCGGCTGATTTTGAAACAGATTTCAGTCTGCCGGTTTCCCGCCGGTAAGTCCATTACATGGCGGGAAAAAAAGGTATTTCATGTCTGTTTATATCCGGGTCCTGCTGCAGATTTCATTTCCTGCAGTTCTCTGGCATATATATCGATTCCGGTTTTCCAGAATTCTTTCGACGTAATGTCAAATCCGGCTTCCCTGCACAGGTCTTCGCAGCTCATCATTCCTGTCCGGGAAAGCAGTGTTTTGTATGCGGCGGCGAAAGCGGGGCCTTCTTTCCTGTACCGTGAATACAACCCTGCAGCGAAAAGTTGCCCAAACGCATACGGAAAGTTGTAAAAATCAAGGCTGGTACTGTAATAATGTGATTTTACAGCCCACATATATTCGTGGCGGTTTCCGTTCAAACCGTCTCCGTAACTGTCATTTTGTGCTTTCTGCATAAGCATACAGAAATTGTCGGCTGTAAGTTCTTCTTTTGAACGGGCTTCAAATACGTTTTTTTCAAAATAGTACCGGCACAGAATATCGACAAGTACCTGACAGACATCCTGCAGGTCAAGTTCTATCAGCCGCATTTTGTCAAATCCCTGTGAGTGGGAAATTGCGTCCTGTTTTACCAGTGTTTCGGCAAATGTGCTGGCAGTCTCTGCGAGCGTCATCGGGTAACAGGTAAGCTCATAGTCCCTGTCCGCAATACAGGCATGATGATATGCATGTCCGAGTTCATGAGCAAGCGTTATAATATCCGGAAAAGAACCGGTAAAATTCGAAAGTATCCTCGATTCGCCCTGTACGGGGAAATCCTGACAATAGGCTCCTCCGACTTTTCCGGGACGTATTTCAGCATCGATCCAGTTATGACTGAACGCATATTCTGCGAAATTACCCATTTCCGTGCTGAACGAGGCATATTCTTTTATTATATAATTTCTGGCCTCTTCAAATGTCCACGT
>DCFS01000128.1 GCA_002319875.1 Treponema sp. UBA1798
GCTATACGGGAAGCAACCCGACCAGTCGCTTCCGATGGCAGAAAGAAACTCGCACGTATGCGTAAATGCTTCTTCTGTTTCTCCGGGGAAACCTGTCAGAAATGTAGTCCTGATCGCAGCATCAGGAAAAGCTCTACGGATATCTTCAACGAGCCTTATATACAGGGCAGCATTACCTCTGCGGTTCATGGCGTGAATAACCGCATCATCACCCGACTGGAAAGGAATATCAAAATACGGAAGCAGCCGGTGGTCTGTTCTCATGACGGACAAAATATCACGGTTAAAATGATCCGGGTGTATATACAACAGACGAATCCTGAAGTTCCCGCTTAAGGCTGAGATCTGTTTCAGAAGCCGGGCAAGCGCAGACTCCTTCTGTGTGCCGGTAAACGTTCCGGACGCATCAATCGATGCAAGAGGTTCTGGTCCCTCACCAAATACATTATCGCCCGCACCGGAACCATACGCAGCGAGATCCTGCCCTATAAGGTTTATTTCAAACATTCCCTGCGTAAGCAGTTTCTTTATTTCATCAACGATCTCCGCAGCAGTCCGGCTCCGCAGGTTACCCCTGATAAGCGGTATAGCACAAAATGTACAATGATTATTGCAGCCTTCGGTTATTTTCACGTAAACGGAACCCCGGAAAGACAAAAGCATGTTACGGTCACCACCGCATACGCCCGTCTGAGGAGGAACAACAACCGGTCGCCCCCCGGCCAATAGTTTATCAATCGTATCGTCCAGTCTGGAAAGATCCCCGTTACCAAATATACCATCAGCTTCCGGCAGTTCTGTTTTAAATATATCCGCATAACGTTCTGCCAGACAACCGGCAAGCAGTATTTTTGCTTCGGGATACTGCTTTCTGGCCGTATAAACTGCCTCAAGAGATTCTTTCTTTGCAGACTCTATAAATCCGCATGAATTGATAATAATCAATTGCGCATCGCAGGGGTCAAATGTCTCGACAAAACCTTTACTGCACAACCTGCCGATCAGAAGTTCTCCATCTACCTGATTCTTTGCACAGCCGTGCTGATCTATAAAAAATTTAATCAACTTCGATAGCTACCACTTTATACTGGCCGTCAGAATCCTTAATCCACTTGATATCTTCAACAACAACCAGGCCTGATTTTACTGTTTCAAGGTTGTATATCTGGCCGTTTGCAAGGACCTGAAGCTTCACCGCATTGCTGTTTGAGATCCATAACCTGACACGATTCTGGGGTGTCATAGATACAACATCACCGCTCTTATAATATTCTTCCGAAGAATCAGCATTATCTACGATCGAACGGAATACACACGAACCCCGGAAAGTTGCATTTACCGTAAAGGGATATGCACGGCCGTCGGTTAATATAATATTCTGCGGCTGTAATTTGGGAACATCTTCCCCGGAAGGAATTTTTGAAATGTCTATAACAGGAGCCGCAGGCGTTTCCTTTTTGACCAGCATCTTGACTTCCGCACCGCGGTTTTCATCTGTTGAAGAAATATCCGATACATATACAATCAGTTCCGGAATAGCATTCCCGTCTATATCAAGCTCAAGCTCCTCGGAAAGGTCGATAAACTGTCGTCCGGCAGGCGTATCCAGCGTCAGAGAACCAAGCGTTCCGGCAACAGTCAGAATAACCTTACCGCTTTTTTCAGGAACAATTACCTGATCCCCCTTGTACAGCCGCTGCTGAAAAGGAGCATCGGTAAGCGTATACTGATGTACATTTGAGTTTTTACTCAGTGCTACGGAATTCTCCGCATTCTTTATTCTTCTGCTATGTGCAAATATCAGCGCAGTGACACCGCCGGCAAAAAGCAGGAACCCCGCGACCAACAAAGGGATAAGCAAAGGCGGAGTATGTTTTTCATAAAGAGCCTGCGGAACAGGCGATTCCTGTATCTTCTTTTTTTTATAAAGAACTGCGATGCTGTCAGCATCAAGCCCAAGATACTCAGCATAGTTATGAAGGAATCCGTATAAATAGGGTTCCCCCGGAAACACAGCGGTATCTTCACTCTCAAGGGCTTCAATGTATTCACGTGAAATAGTCGTATCACGCTCGACTGTTGCAATATCAATCTTTTTTTCTTCACGGGCTTTTTTTAATAGCGCTCCATAACTTTCCATAGTATATTACCTACTCCGAAAACAGGAAATTATTATAATTATTTGCAGACGAAGGTGCATCATAGACAAAACGCATGTCAGGAATATTCTGATTAAGCGCATAGTTATAGAAATAAAATATAAATGATTCACCATGCGGAGTTACAGCCTCCACACGTCTGATCAGCTTACTGTCCGGATTTACAGCCAGTTTTATATAACGGAATGCTTCCGAAGAATTACGGCGATACAGGATGAGCTTGACAACCTTTTCATCGGAATTATCATCAATGGGTTCAGGATCCTGCCCCTTTTCATAAGCAACCGTATAATAGCGGCTCATAAGGCTCAGCCCCTGAGGTGTCGCAAGCGATGCGCCACCCGCACCGGAATCAGACTTTACCTGCTGCTGGAGTACAGCTGAAGAATCCGGCAGATAAATCGTCAGAAGTTCTCCGTTAAAAACAATAACCTGATTATCCGGCTTTGTAAAATCAATACGCAGCAAATCAGGCCTTTTGAAAGAAACTTTACCTGACATGGAAAGCCTGTCAGCAGTTATATCAACAGAGGCTTCATAATCTTTTATAGTACTGTAATATGTCGATACTTTCTTAAAAAAATCACCGGCCGTAATTATGTTCTGGGAATAGGAAACGGCAGAAAACAAAA
>DCFS01000274.1:0-2919 GCA_002319875.1 Treponema sp. UBA1798
GTGCAACAGCAAGCGCATTTTCACAATACTGTTTCATACGGACAGGAAGCGTTTCCAGACCAAGATTTAAGAGGAAAGCTGAATTGGCAGCAGGATAGCAGCCGAAGTCTCTCATAAGCTGAGTACGGGCCTTGATGATATAAGCCGCTTTACCGAACTCCTTCGTATAAACCAGACCATGATAGCTTTCATCAGGCTCAACAAAATCAGAAAAAAAGCCGGTAACCTTGTGCGCTGCTTCCCAGTCGAAGTGTCCACTGTCTACGATTGCTCCCCCACCCTGCACTGCATGTCCGTCCATATATTTTGTTGTAGAGTGAACAATAATATCCGTACCCCACTCAAACGGGCGGCAGAGAACCGGAGTTGCAAACGTATTATCAACAATAAGCGGGACATGATGCGCATGGGCAGCTTTTGCCCATTTCTCAAAATCGAATACCGTCAAAGCGGGATTTGCTATTGTCTCCCCGAAAACAGCCTTTGTATTGGGTTTGAAAGAATCCATTATTTCGTCAAAAGAAGCATCAACATCAACCCAGATACATTCAATACCGAGTTTTTTCAGGGTAAAACCAAACAGATTTATTGTTCCTCCATAAATAGAAGAACTTGCAATAAAACTGTCACCGGCAGAACAGATATTCAGTACGGAAAGAAGTGAAGCGGCCTGACCGCTTGTGGTCAGCATGCAGCCTGCCCCGCCTTCAAGTGCTGCAATTTTTTTTTCAACCGCATCGCATGTCGGATTTGCAAAACGCGAATACATAAACTCAGTAGGCTTATCAAAAAGAGCTGCAACATGGTCGCAGGAATCAAATTTATATGTTGTACTTTGAACAATCGGCACAACCCTCGGTTCACCGTTCTTTGGCTCATAACCGGCATGGAGACATTGCGTTTCTATTCTCATAATTACCCTCGTATATTTACTTATACTTTAGAAGTATAAGTAAATAGGAATATTTACGCAATGAGGCAGGCAGGAGATTCTCAGCATTCCTCTGTCAACATATTTTACCGTCTGCAAGTTTTACATCATTCATATGCTCCCCGATTGCGGTAATTGCGGCTTCAATCTGTTACCGGGAATTTATTTTCTGAAAAAAAGTTTCCGCAGGGTCGTTTTTCTGGTCTTTTTTTCCGTTTCATCCTTGCGGTCTATATATCCATGGAGATCTTTTTCCGTTCCGGCCACAAGAATATGCATACCCTCCGAAAAGGTAAAATCAGCAGAACTGATAAAACTGAAATCTTCCTTGCTGTCATTCCGGAAAGCTACCACATTCAACCGGTATGCCTGACGCATCTTGCTTTCTGCAAGTGTTTTCCCCGCAAGTTCCGGTTTTACCGAGACTTCCGCAAGAGCGAACAACGGAGAAACCTGCATGTAATTGAAAAGAACGGAAGAAATAAGCAGCGGAGTGATCCTTTGTGCTGCATCAAGATCAGGATATACAATCATCGTTGCCCCGACCAGTTTAAGTATCTCGCCATGCTCATCAGACCGGGCTTTTGCTACCACATGTTTTACTCCAAGTTTATGCAGATAATTGGTTACAAGTATTGAAGCTTCAAGCTGAGATCCTAAATCCACAACAACCGCATCAACATCATCGGGTATAATTTTTCTCAGCGTATCATCATTTATCGCATCGGTAATGTATGCATCCCTTACCTTGTCTTTATATTTTTCAACTATAGTTCTGTCTTTGTCGACAATGATTACATCCGCATCTGCATCACTGAGCTCTTCGAGAACACGAACTCCGAAAGATCCCAGCCCGATAATTGCTATCGATACCATATACTCCTCCACATCCCTTATCCGACAAGAACAGATTCCTGCGGACGGTCAACAACCTTTTTCAGATCGGATGATACACTATGAACTGTCAGGGACATCGCCATGACACCGGTCCGTCCGAAAAACATTGTTATTATGATAATACTTTTTCCTGCAGTGGTCAGCAATCCCGTCACACCTTTTGAAAGACCGACGGTACCAAAGGCCGATACAATTTCATAGACAAGCTGGTCAAATAGAATTTTTCCGCTGGCAAAATTCTCATGTTCTGTCAAACACAGGAAACAGACAACGATACTCAGAAAAATAAGAGCCTTGATTATGATTCCGACAGCCTTACTGATAGACGCATCAGGAATATCCCGGCGGAAAACGGTAACCATGTTCTGGTCATCCTCGGAACGGAACGCATAGCAGAGTAAAAGAAAAACCGTAGTTGTTTTTATTCCCCCGGCCATAGATCCCGGGCTTCCTCCTATGAACATCAAAAGCGTGGAAATAAAAGAAGCCAGAGGAGAAAAAGAATTCTGGGAAACAGTATCAAATCCTGCGGTTCTCGTCGTAATACTCTGAAACAAAGCGTTACAGATTTTTTTAGAAACAGAAAATCCTTTGAACGCATAATTGCTGTCTGTAAAGAAAAATATAACGGCAGGAATGATGATGAGCAGTAACGTCATCGCGAAAACGATTCTGCTGTAAAAAGAAAGATGCCTTTTTTTTCTGCCGGGCAGCCTTGATACGGCGGTAGCAAAGACATCTTCTATAACCGTAAAACCGAGTCCTCCGGAAATAATAAGAACTGCAACTGTCAGACAGATAGTGTAATTTCCGTTAAAACGGTGCATACTATCCGGATAAGGTGCAAAACCGGCATTACAAAAAGCCGAAACCGAAAGGAATAAGCTGTAAAAAAAAGCGTGCTGTTCACCATATTGCCTTAAAAGCAGGAAAAGAATCACTGCCCCCGTAAGCTGGATTGCAAAAGTATAGATAATAATCCTCGCGACAATTTTACGGGGATTGCTTTCCACATCCAGAATAAAATAATCGCGGACGAATCTCCGGTTTACAAGGGATATCTTTCTGGCCGGTAACGCCAGATAAAACAT
>DCFS01000274.1:3298-9211 GCA_002319875.1 Treponema sp. UBA1798
GCAGAAACCGTTGTAAACAGGCCATCGATATAAGGAACAGGTGTCCCTGATGCATACAGAAGCGGAATCTGAAAAGCGATGGATCCCAATAGTGCAAAACCTATAAAATATGAAAACAGGAACATATTCGCCGATGAAAATTTTCTGCGCAACATGGTGTATATACTAATAAGAATATCCGTTTATCGCAAGGGTTCCCTATAGCCCCCTGATTTATGCATTGAGTATTACGTCCACAGGGAGTGGCTTTTATTCGTACAGGAAATTTAATCCCCGCAGCCGGCGGCTTGATATTGATTGACTTTTTCCTCCAGGCAGTACACAATTTCCGCATGAAGGAATCCGGTAATCTCCAGCACATAGTTCACACTCTTGCCCCTGTGTGGGACAGCCGGAGCCGCGTTCTTATTCTGGGTACCATGCCGTCTCCGAAATCGAGAGCTTACGGCTTTTACTATATGCACCCCCAGAACAGATTCTGGCCGGTACTCGCTGCTGTGTTCGATGAAAAGCTGCTCTATACATACGGCAGCAATCCTGAAAAAGCGTGTCTGGAGCGCAGGGAACTTGTATTACACCATGGCCTTGCATTATGGGACGTACTGGCTTCCTGCGACATTCATGGTGCAGATGATGCATCGATACGGAATCCTGCACCGAACAATCTGCTGCAGATAATCAGAGGCTCTGAAATAGCAAGGATATTTACAACCGGACAGACCGCTTATACATTATATACAAAGATGTGTGAACCGGTCACACATATCAGGGCAGACTGTCTGCCGTCTACAAGTCCGGCGAACAGAGGCCGTTGGCCTCTGGAAAAACTGATTGAAGCATACCGGATACTGCGGTAATATTTTTACGGGAGGAAAGTCCATGGGAAAAAAAGTGTTATGTCTGTGGGATCTTACGGAAGAGCAGAAAACATCACTTGTTGCGGCAGGCGGAGGTGCATGCGAGTTTATATTCACCAGTATAAAAAAAGTGACAAAGGAACAGGCGAATCATGCAGAAATCATTTTCGGGAATATTAATGCCGATCTTATCAGGGATTCCGTCTGCCTGAAATGGCTGCAACTCAACTCCGCCGGTACGGATCAGTATGTTGCTTCCGGAAAGCTGCCCTCTTCCGTAAAACTGACAAATGCGACAGGTGCTTATGGGCAGAGCGTTGCGGAACATATGTTTGCAGTAATGCTTATGCTTATGAAAAATCTGCATTTATACCGCGACAGCCAGAACAATGCGGTATGGTCTGACTGGGGAACCGTTACAACCCCGGAAAATTCACGAATCCTTATAAACGGACTGGGAGACATCGGAAACTATTTTGCCGGTCTGTGTAAAAAATTCGGAGCCTATACGATAGGTCTCAAACGGCATATCTCACCGAAACCGGATTTCATCGATGAACTGTATACCAGCGAAAAGCTTGACGAAATTCTTCCTTCTGCAGATGTCATCGTATCGATACTTCCGAACACTAAAGAAACTGCCGGTTTATGGAATATTCAGAAATTTTCATTAATGAAAAAATCCGCATTTTTTATCAATGCAGGCAGAGGGAATGCCGTAAAGCAGGAAGATTTATACACGGCACTGAAAAAACAGATTATTGCAGGAGCCGGAATCGATGTCACAGTCCCGGAACCGCTGCCTCCTGATTCAAAATTATGGACGGTCCCCAACCTTATACTGACACCGCATATCGCCGGAGAATTCCATCTTGCAGCAACATTCATAAGGATTCTGGAAATAGCACGGAAAAATCTCATTTTATATCTGGAAGACAAGCCGTTGATCAATGAAGTTGACTTTTCTACCGGATACAGAAAATCAGTCTGACATTCCTGCTTCGGGAAGTTCCAGCACGATATCTGTTCCCCGGCCCAATTCACTGCGGGCAGAGACAGTCCCGCACGATATCATCATAATAGTACGGACAATGGCAAGTCCCAACCCGGATCCGCCTGTTTTACGGTTATGGGAAGGATCTCCCCGGTAAAACCGCTCAAATATATGCGGCAGTGACTCCTTCTTTATTCCCGGACCGTTATCCGAAATTACAATGGAAACAGTTCCCGGGGTATTGCCATATGAGGCGGTTATCGTTATTGCCGCCTTATCTCCCGCAAATTTGACACTGTTTGAAACAATAATCGTAAAAGCCTGATACAGAAGTTCTTCATCTGCACGGACAGAAAATTCTCTGTCAACACGAACAGAAATCCTGACACCGGGAGCCCAGACAACAGTATCTTCTGCAAGTCTGCGCAGCAGCGGTACAAGCGGAACTTTATGAAAATCAAGTTTTATTTGTCCGTTTTCAAGACGCGCAAGCTGCAGCAGATTTGTTATAACAGATTCCATGGAGTGAACTTCGCCGATAAGCAGATCAAGAGATTTTTCAAGCTGGACAGGATCGTTTTTCCCCCACCGGCGGATCAGGTTTGCGTGTCCGAGAATTACCGCCAGCGGTGTTTTCAGTTCATGAGAAACATCAGCGGTAAACTGACGTTCCCGGTCAAAATCGGTTTTAAGCCGCGCAAACAGTTCATTAAATGTAACGGCAAGTACATCCAGTTCATCACCCTGCCCTGTCAGGGGTAAAGACTGATCGAGATTTGCGCTTCCGATTTTCTGTGCAGCCTTTGTCATTTGAAGTACCGGCTTCATCGTTCGCTTTGTAATCAGGAAAGCTGCCCAGTATGAGATAAACAAAAGCGGCAGAAAAGCAAACAGCAGAATTCGTGGCATGCCTGAAAGAAGTTGCTCCGCAGTATCCTGATCCATATTCAATGCAGTCTGGACAATGACAGCACCGGGAATTGTAGATCCGTACTGCTTTGCGCCGTACAGAATATTCAAATCACCATCCGTAAAATAATTTTTTCTGGTATACCGCCGGGTATGACCGTCAGTCAATGGAAGCTGCGGTAAAAAAGGATCATTTGTTTCCAGAATAGTGTCACTTCCGGCCCTGTAAACCGTAAACGACAGATAATAAGGCAACTCTGCAGTAAACGGCAAATGATTCGGGCCCGGGCCCGGGCCCGGACCCGGAGAAAGCTTGCCCGGAGGACTGTCAGGATGGTCTGAAAAAGGTGGTAAACGGGAATCCGAAACGTTGCTGAATATGGAAGCTATCCGCTCCATCGATGATACAAGCATTTTGTCCTGCCGCATCCGTACGTTATAACGTAGCAGAAGAACAAGAGAAACGGACAGCAAAAGAATAATAACGGCAATCAGCAGGGAAAAACGGAGTGCCAGTCTTTGCGCTGTCGAGACATGCAATTTCAGCGACCTAAGTTTTTTCATTTTCAGGAGTGTCCCGTACTACATACCCGGAACCCCGTATAGTAGAAATATACTCTTCCCCGGCTTTTTCATCTATCTTGGAACGGAGATATCGTATATATACATCAACAGAGTTTTCATCAATATAGTGGCCTTCACCCCATACCGCGGTAATGATTCTGTCCCGGCTCAGTACTATATTTTTGTTTTCGAGCAGAGTTTTAAGCATAAGATATTCGGTTTTCGAGAGTTCTACAGACTGTTTATTCAGAAGGACATTCATACTGTCCGGATACAGTTCCAGATTACGTACCTTCAGACAGGAGTCCGGAACGCTGCTCTTATCGGAGGTCCGGCGCATAACCGCACGCATACGTGCAAGCAGTTCCTCTATTTCAAAAGGCTTTGCCAGATAATCATCCGCACCCGCATTGAGACCGTTTACTTTGTCATATGTTTCACCCCGGGCAGTAAGCAGTATTACCGGTACATGAGAATTTTTTCTGATTCTGCGGAGAACTTCCAGCCCGCTTAATCCCGGAAGCATGATATCAAGGAGAATAATATCAGGAACTGCAGACTCGAAAAGTATCAGAGCCTCCCTTCCGTCGGCAGCATACGATACTTCAAACCCCTCGTGCTGCAATTCAAGCTGCACGAAACCTGCAATACCGGCATCATCTTCCACTACAAGTACTTTTGCCATCAGTTTTGTTCCCCCTCTTCCGGTTCATCAAAGGTACCTTCATAGTTCGAACAAAGCGCGTCAAACTGCTTCTGCGCAAGCAGCGTCCCGTTAAAACTTTCCGCATTTTTCAGTTCAAGGCAGAATGTTTTTTTTGAGGGTACAGGCAATTCAATGCGGAGGATCGTTCCCGCCTTGTTGAACACAATAAGCGTTTCATCAGGCAGTGAAAAACCATCGATCAGTATCTGCTGTTTCTTCACTGTCCTCGGGTCAATAGGAACATTAAAGCGGATATCGATGCGCTGTTTCCCGTTTTCCGTTTTCTTTGCTTCAATTTTTTTCACATAAAATCTGGTGCCGGTTGACACCATACGCTTCCCATGGTATGGCATAGCAGGATGACAGTTGTTCTGCATGCGCTGGGCATAGGCCCCGCTAGTGAGAAAAAAGATGATCGCAAATACTGCAAACCCTTTCATAGTCTTAGTAGTATAATAAAGTATTTTTCTGAATTTGTGTTTAAAATCGGGATTAGACTTTTCTAATCTTTTTCCAATCTTCTTTTCATGATACAGCTCCTTGTATACCGTATATTCAGTAGTGTACGACGGATTCCGGCGTATAACATTTTAATTCACGAAGGAGTATTTCCATGAACAAAACTTTTTTGAAACGTACGGCAGTTGTTATCACCGCAATTTCTCTTGCAGCACTTCCTGTTTTTGCAAAAACAGGAAATAGAGGAAACGGTTCAAGGGACTTCGACGAACGCCGCGGAGAAATGCCATGTGAAGGATTCGGCCCGGGTATGGGATTCGGAAGATTCGGCAGCCCGGACTCAAAACAGACAATGGGAACAGTTTCCTCTGTCAACAAGGATAATGGACTGATAACGGTTACGGACGTGGACGGGAAAGACACTCAGATCCATATCAATCCCGCAACAAGGATTATCGAAGACAATACCAGAAGGCCGGAACTGGCAGAAATCGACAGTATTAAAAAAGACGACTGGGTTATGGTTTCTACATTCAATACTGATACAAAAACTCCCGAAGCGGCCTTTATTTTTATCAGGAATAAATAATCGGATAGCCTGATCAGTATACTGTTTTCAGAATATATCAAAGTTCTGAAAACACATCACTCTTCTGTTAAGGTACCAGACAGGAGCCTCCCCTGACTGGTATCTTTCTTTTTACATTATGGGCAGCTCTAAAAACTGAAATTTTCAGATGTTCCCTTATAAGATTCCGGTCAGACAAGCCCCTGTGCAATCATCGCCCGCGCGACCTTCATGAAACCGGCAATATTAGCACCGGCAACATAATTTCCCTTCATTCCGAACTCTTCAGCTGTAGTATATGCGTTGTCATGAATACGTGACATGATCTGTTTAAGCCTTGCATCAACTTCTTCCCGTGTCCAGGAAAGCCGTTCGCTGTTCTGACACATCTCAAGTCCGGAAACTGCCACACCTCCGGCGTTTGAAGCCTTGCCCGGAGAAAACAGTGTCCCGGCATGCTGAAATTTATCAGTTGCTTCCGGAGTGGAAGGCATATTGGCACCTTCTGCGACAAGCATGACGCTGTTTCCAATCAGCATATCGGCATCTTTTCCGTTCAGTTCATTTTGGGTAGCACAGGGGAAAGCACAATCAACCTTTACGGACCAGGGGGTTGCCCCTTTTATAAACTCCGCTTCAGGATATTTTTCCGCATATTCACTGATTTTTTTGTGTTCAGAACGCATTTTTTTTACAAAATCCAGCTTTTCCAGAGTAATACCTCCGGCATCATGGACAAATCCGGTTGAATCGCTTATGGTTACCGGCTTTGCGCCAAGCTGTATCAGTTTTTCTACTGCATACTGTGCAACATTTCCGTCCCCGGAAACCGCACAGCTTTTGCCTTTAAGATCCT
>DCFS01000099.1 GCA_002319875.1 Treponema sp. UBA1798
CCCTGTTTGTCTACAAGCATAAAACCTTCCCAGCCGGAAACGATCGCGATTATTTCATCATCCCTGTCCGGATCAAGTTTCCCTACGATAATTTCGTCCGTATGGTCTTTGTGTATCGGCAGAGACCAGCTTAATGTCCCGTCGCTGTTTATCATGTTGTAGCAGCTGAAAATCTCGTCTTTTCCATCACCGTTAAAATCGTACCCGTACGGAAAATGTCCGGTATTATACTGTGAAAATTTCCATAGAAACTTCAATTCACCGGTATAAATCCATATCCGGGAATATCTGTCCTTTATAAGAATATCTGACGGACGGCTGAGCCCTCTCACGTTTACAATCCGAATCGCATCGACATTTAATCTCGCAGAAGCGTATTTACCGAATTCCAGAGAACACACGGATTCCGGGGGTTCTTCATTTCGCGGAGTCGGAATGGATTTTTTTATACTCCCGGTTTTCCCGTCAAGAATCATAAGCGTAAAATCCCAGGAGCAGATTACCTCATCGTATCCGTCACCGTCGATATCGTATATCTGAAACGGGAGATCCGTTGTCAGGTTGATAACATCGTCGTCATCGCGCGGTTCCCCGATCTGCCAGAGGATCCGGCCGGTTTCGATACTGACAGCCGTCATACAGCTGATAAACGGATAGCGGTCCTTATAAATGCGCCGCTGGTGCTGGCACATGACAAAGAAGAGTTCGTCCGTACCAGTCAGATGGCCGAACCTGATCTGCCTTCCCGCTCCGAAGTTCTTCAGATCAATCGTCCGGTAAAGTTTCGGTTTTGCATGAACGCTGCGGAGTTCCGCCACGCGCCTGTCTCCCGCGCTGCGTTCCTTTTCAAGGGCAGCAGCTGTTTTTTCATCAGTCGTTACGGAAACGGATACATACTGGGTCGGCATACACGCACATAAAGCGATGCACCCATTAGAATAAGTGGTATCATCCGCTTCAAGACACTGTTTACCATCCAGGAATCCCTGGATACGGGAGCCTGTGACCGTAACAGACAGTTCATGAAAGGTATCACAGTCCCACGTTATTTCCTTACGGGCAAGAATTGTACGTTCCTGCTTTACAACGCGGTGCAGTTCAATGCAACCGTCTGCAAGAAAGATGCCATAGTGCATCATACTTGTCTGGTACCGGAACAGAAACCCGCATATCCGGGAAGGCATAAGGACACGAAGATTTACACTGACGGTTACATCGGTCCAGTCAGTATCACCTGCGCGGAGCACCGGTACTGCTTTCTTTTCTGCGGGACAGGTTATCCGCATCTGTTCCATGCTATGCCTGCCATCCATAGCAGGAGAAGTTACAAGCCACGAAGGCCCCTTATAATCAAAGTCAGCAATCGGATCAAACCACTGCCCCTTATATCCTGTCTCAGGGTAAAAATGATATTCTCCCATCGCAGAATGTTCCGGGTCATACGGGAATGGCCCCAGAGCAAATCCTGCAAAATCATCCGAAAATAATCGTATATGCTGCATACATTTCTCCTAAGTAAATCAAAACGAAAACCAATCAAAAGAACTGTTTCCGGATTGTCCTTATACGGAAACAGGGAGTACCAACAGTACCTACCAGCTGACCAGAGAACCGACAGAAACCGGTAATCCGGAGGCTATCGACTTATTAGCCGCGATTCCGGTTAAAGCCGAATTGATGCCGTCTTTAAAATCAGCGGCACGGTGATAAGGGTCAAAAGGAGGATCCGTCAGGAAAATATCATCAAGCAGCGCCGGGTCTCCACCACCATGTCCGCCAGCCTTTTCCGGTACGGAAACTTCATATGCCTTACCGGACATCGGACAAACTCTGATCCGGTGATAAACGGCAGCCCCCTCATCGCTCTTTTCTCCGCCCGCATTGATATACGGTTTTTCAAGAGCAGTGTATTCTATGCGGCCTTTTGAACCATTGAACGCTACATTAAAGCCTTCCCACGGCATATAGGAATTCAGTGAATAGGACATCTGGGCGCCGTTCCGGTATTTTACGAGAACGGACATTGTGTCCTCGATACTGATATCATCTCCAAAAACGCTTCTGTCACGGATATAACCGCTGTCGGCTTCCGCGTCCAGATAAAGCCCCTTCAGCACGGGATTTGCTTCGATATCGATAGCAAACGGATCTCCTTTCGCCGCTTCGCTGCCGTGACAGCGGTAATAAAACTTTTCAACACCGCGTTTTTCTGCAGCAGCCCTGCCGTAGAAATTTAACGCTCCGAAAGCAAAAACAGTTTCGGGAATCGTACCAAGCCAGAAGTTCACGAGATCAAAATGGTGGGTCGCCTTATGCACCAGTAAACCGCCGCTGTTTATTTTGTTTCTATGCCATCTGCGGTAATAATCAGCGCCATGCTGTGTGTTCAGAAGCCACTCAAAATGTACGGAAAAAATCTCGCCGATGGTACCCTTCATAATAAGATCCCGAATTACCGTATGATGCGGGGCATACCGGTAGTTGAATGCAACCCGTATATGCCTGCCCGTACGCTTCTGGGCATCAATAATCCGTTGCGCTTTACGCTCGTCGATCGTAATAGGCTTTTCCGTAATAACATCGCATCCCTTTTCCATTGCACGCACAATATAATCATCATGAGTACGGTCTATGGACGTTACAATAATAACATCCGGTTTCTGTTCGTCGATCATTTTTTCAAATTCGCAGGAAGCATACAGGGGAACGGCCGGATGTCCGCAGTTCTGTTCCAGAATGGAATTGGCATACTTCATTCTTGTCGGACTCTGGTCACAGAATGCGACAATATCCTCATCTTTATTATATGTCGTTGCAAGCGCTTCATAATACATCCGCGCGCGGCCGCCGGTACCTACCTGCGCATAACGTCTTTTCTTTTCCATAATTTATAGTACCCTCCCGGAAAGTGAACAGTTAAAATACCGTAACAGAATATTCTTTGTAAGATTATATAACCAATCAAATTAAAACGTATTACCGGAAATAAGGAAGAACTTACACTTTTCCGTATATACCGGAGAAAACAGCTCCGCTCAATAATCGGTTCTGATCGTACCGCGGACGCTGGCACAGTATTCGGACGGCGATATATTTGCATATTTCCTGAAAAAACGGGAAAAATACTGCAGATCTTCAAATCCGAGGTTCCAGGAAATCTCTGTAAGCGACAGCTCTGTATGCAGGATCAGCAATTTCGCTTTTTCAAAGCGTATCCGGCTGACATACTGTACTGCAGAAATTCCGATTTCCTTTTTAATCGTACGATAGAGGTAATCCTGATTATATCCGATATCCTGTGCCATCTCTGCCAGGGAAAAATTCCTGTTGATATTTCTGGAAATATAATCGTCAACCAGTTCGATAATACGCGAAACATTTCCCTTCGGTGAATTTGCCTTTGCAGTTTCGGTTTCAAAAACCGGTTTATCCAGAAAGCCGCAGATACGGCACATTGCGATCAGACTCTGCATCAGCAGTGCTTCTGACATCTCCTTGTAAAACAGTGTTTTCCGCTGACCTTCAAGTACGATTCTCGCAAAAATATTTACAAGCTGGCGGTCATCATCCCGGAACAGAGGTTTGATATGATCCAGAAGACGGATCATATCTTCATCTTCCGTTACGAATTTCAATTCCAGCGTCTTCATGCCTTCCGGTGAAGTAACGACGAAATCATGCCATGATCCTTTTCTGAGAAAAAGTACATTCCCGGCAGTCAGATGAATACACTCGTCGTTGAGATGCGTTTCAGCCGTTCCCTCGTACACAAGCTGAATCTGATAATCCTGATGATAATGGCGGGTTACACCGCTTCCCTGCCTGTAATGAAACCGGGCAGAAAAAGTTATTTTGTAATCCATAACAAGTCCCTTTGTTTATTTCAGATGCACAGTGCAGCACACCAGTATACTCCGTTCATCATCCTTTTACACCACCAACAATAAGGCCGGAAACAAAATGTTTCTGTATAAACGGATAGATAATCAGGACAGGAAGCATGCCGAGCACCATTACAGCCATTTTGAGATTATTATATACGTAGGTTCCGCCTCCGAGAGACTCGTCTGATTCGAACATAAGGCCGCGTAACACTACCTGCAGCGTATACTTACGGCTGTTGTTGATAAACATGATAACTTCAAAATAACGGTTCCAGTAACTTACGCAATAAAACAGGGTTACAGCCGCAATCACGGAAGAGGAAAGCGGCAGGATAATACGAACCAGAACGGAAAACTGGTTGCAGCCGTCAAGTGTTGCCGATTCTATAAGTGAATTGGGAATACTTGACATATAATTTTTAATGATAATCACATTGAATGTCGATACAGCGACAGGAATGATAATCGAAAAAAAGCTGTCTATCATGCCAAGCATTCTGACGACAATATAAAACGGCATGATTCCTACATCGAAGACAAGCGTAAACGTCAGCACTTTCATAATGAAATTCCTGCCGATCAGTTCCGTCCGGGACAATGCATACGCAAACGGCAGCGATATGGCCATGGACAACAATGTACCGGAGACTGCTACAAATAATGAATTACGAAAAGCAAGCATATACCCGCTCTGCAGAACCCGGATATAGTTCTGGAAGGTGAACGAATGGGGGACCATCAGATAATCATTCCCCATTACATCGATATCCTTTGCAAAAGAAGTAACGAGCACATTCCAGATCGGAATAATGAAAACAAGACAGACAAGGAAAAGAACAAGCCGGTCGCATACAAGAAAGATTTTTCGCCCGTACGATTCCCTGATAACAGAAGTTTTATTCAAATGAAACATA
>DCFS01000187.1 GCA_002319875.1 Treponema sp. UBA1798
AAGCAGGATCTTTTTCAGTGGCCTCTGCTTGCGGCGGGGTTGTTGATTCAGTATTTCAGGGAAATCAGCTCGTCCATAAGTCCCGTACATCCTGCAAGAATGTCATCAAACGTATCATTGAAATTGTCAGTATACCAGGGATCTGCTATATCCGTACGTCCGCAGGTATAATACTGTGGTGCATATTCGAGCAGCAGATGTATTTTATGCAGTTTATCCTGTCCTGTCAGCTGTCTGATATAAAACAGGTTTTCACTGTCCATACAGATAAGTAAATCATAATACTCGTAGTCTGCCGCCGTCAGTCTGACGGCTTTCCTGTGCATATACGGAATACCATTCTGGAGCAGCTTCAGTTTTGTTCCCGGATGTATATCATTGCCGATTTCTTCCGGACTGATTGCTGCTGATGCAATTTCGAATCTGTTTTCCATTCCATGCTGCTTTATGATCTGTTTCATGATAAACTCTGCCATAGGTGAGCGGCAGATATTTCCGTGGCAGATAAACATAATTTTGTTCAGCGTACATATGTCTGTCATGTTGTGTGATTATGCCAGATATGCATTATATATGTAAAGCTATTTTTGTTGAAAGTACTATCACGTGCAGCAGATTCCTGTATTACTGCTGACTGAGGTGTTATGGCTGGGGAATATGGTTTAATGTCCTTACATATTGACGGAAAATGTCATAGTAAGTAAACTAAGCATAGGAGTGTGTATGTCCAGGAGACGTGTTGTTGTTACAGGGCTTGGAGTTATTTCTCCGGTAGGTAATACGGTTGAAGATGCCTGGAAGGCAATAAAAGCGGGTAAAAGCGGTATAGGTCCGATAACGCTTTTTGACGCATCTTCTTTTCCGGTTAAAATTGCAGCTGAAGTAAAGGATTTTGATATTACCCGTTACGGTCTTGACCACCGGGCAGCCCGTAAAATGGCACGGTTTACGCAGTTTCTGATCGGTGCCAGTACACAGGCTGTTCATGATGCAGGCTATACAAAGGAAACGCTGCAGGGGGAAAAAGCCGGTATTATGGTCGGGAACTGTATCGGCGGACTTGATGTCATGGAAGAAGGATTCAGAAAATATTTTGCACCGGACGGAGGCCCGTCCCGGATTCCGCCTCTGACGTCACCCCTGATGATCTCGAACGAGGCTGCTGCGAATGTCAGCATGCTTTTCGGTCTTCACGGACCGGCATGGACGCTTAATACCGCGTGTGCTTCAGGAACTGATGCCCTCGGTGCCGGACTCGATATGATCCGCAGCGGAAGACTTGATATCTGTATCAGCGGTGGTACGGAAGCGACGGTATCAGGGTTCGGTATTGGCTGTTTTGCCGCGCTGCAGGCCCTCTCATCCCATTATAATGATATGCCGCAGAAGGCAAGCCGGCCTTTTGACCGGGACCGCGACGGATTTGTCCTCGGTGAGGGTTCGGCTGTCCTTATTCTTGAGGAACTTAAGCATGCTGAAAAGCGTGGTGCACATATTTATGCGGAACTGGCAGGCTTCGGTACTTCAAGCGATGCATATCATATTACGGCTCCCCTTGATGACGGCAGTGTTGCCTCCCTTGCAGTGACGCATGCACTTGAAGATGCGGAAATAAAACCGGAGGAAATCCAGTATTATAACGCACATGGCACATCGACGCATGCAAATGATGCTGCCGAAACGAAGATGGTAAAACGTGCGTTCGGAGACCATGCCTTTCACATGAAGATTTCTTCGACGAAAAGCATGACAGGCCATCTTGTCGGAGCTGCCGGCGCGATTGAGGCGATGTTCTGCATAAAGGCCATCAATGACGGTTTCTTTCCGCCGACGATCAATCTGGAACATCAGGACACCGAAGGCGGCTGTGATCTGGACTATGTACCGAACAAAGGTGTGGAAGGTATCATAGATGCCGCGGCCAGTGCCTCGCTGGGATTCGGCGGGCATAATGGCTGTATTGTTCTGAAAAAATATAAAATACTATAGGAGACTGAAATGATTATAAAACCGATGATCCGCAGTAATATCTGCATCAATGCACATCCGGCCGGATGTGCCAGGGAAACGGAACGCCAGATTTCATATGTGAAAGAACAGAAACAGAAACGGGGAACAAAATCAGTAAAGGAAGGTGGCAGGGGACCTGCAACAGTACTTGTTCTCGGTTGTTCTACCGGTTACGGACTTGCAAGCCGCATTTCTGCTGCGTTTGAATACGGTTCTGATACGATAGGTGTTTCTTTTGAAAAAGAGCCGTCGGAAACCCGTGGCGGTACTCCGGGCTGGTACAATAATATGGCGTTTGACCGGGCTGCAGGAAAAGACGGTTTGAAAGCGGTAACTCTTAATCTTGACGCGTTTGCTGACGAAACGAGAACTGCTGTTATTGATGAAGTTAAAAAATGGGGTAAAACCATTGATCTTGTTGTCTACAGCCTTGCAAGTCCCGTCCGTGTTGATCCCGATACAAAAGTTATGTACCGTTCCGTTATAAAACCGGAAGGTAAAGAATACAGCGGCCTTACCGTCGATATGATGACCGGAAAAATGTTAACGGCCTCAGCTGAACCGGCTACGGAAGAAGAAGTCAGGAATACCGTAAAAGTTATGGGAGGGGAAGACTGGGCGCGCTGGATAAAAACTCTGACAGAAGCAGGTGTTCTTTCCCAGGGTGTACGTACGGTAGCTTATTCCTATATAGGACCGGAATTAAGCCATGCGATTTACCGTAATGGAACAATCGGTGCTGCAAAGAAAGACCTTGAAGCTACCGCCCTGCGTTTAAATAAACAGCTTGAGGCTGCTCTTGGCGGTTGTGCATATGTTTCTGAAAATAAGGGCCTTGTAACGCGCTCAAGTGCTGTCATCCCTATAATTTCATTATATCTTTCGATTATGTTTAAAGTGATGAAAGGAAAAGGTACCCATGAAGGCTGTATTGAGCAGATGGAACGGCTCTTTGCAGAACGGCTTTACACGGGAGAAAACAGTGCAGCCGGCATTCCTCAAACGGACAGCGAACACCGTATCCGTATCGACGACCTTGAAATGGATCCCGGTACGCAGTCGGAAATCAACAAACGCATGGCAAAAGTTACGGAAGAAAACCTGAATGAACTTGCCGATATGAAAGGATACAAGCACGATTTTCTTGCTATCAACGGTTTCGACGTACCGGGCGTGGATTATGAAAAAGACGTTACCCGTATGGACGTTATAGACTGACCGTTATGACCTTTGTATAAGGCATTCTCTAAAAACCTTAGTTTTCTGAGAATGCCTGTAATCCAACCCCGCCGCAGGCAGCGGATATATGGCGGTTTCTGAAGATTATAAGATCAGGCTGCCGGTCTGCAGACATAGTCCGTCTGCCCTTTATGACATTTGTATAATTGAAAAATCCCGGATAAGGCCGTCTGCCTTCCGGGATTTTTTTTCAGATAGTACTGTTCTGATCCGGGAAACTGCATTTTCTGTAACAATTTCAATTCAGACTGATGCGGAAAGTGTTACTTTGAAATCGTTCCCGCAATAGTCAGTATGCCGCTTTTGTATTCAGCTTTCAGTGTCCCCGAATATTTGTACCCGGCATTTGCATCTGCCGTATCAGCTGAAAGCGTTATCTTTGTCCAGTCGACATCGGCTGCTTTTGTATTGTCTCCGCCGCTTTTGAGAAATTCATCTTTGAATATAAATTTTCCGCCTTTGTTGTCGGCAACAGGAGAAGAACTCTTAAAACTGCCGGTAAGATCAATCATGCCGTTTCCATCGGTTGTGATTTCATAAGGAGTGCCACGGTGAATAAATCTGATGACAAGCTGTTTTCCGTTTGCCGTTACGTTCAGATTATCACCCTCTGCTGTATCCCGGCTGGCAACCGGATACAGCATTAATGCCCTCAGGCCGGCAGGGCTTGCTTTTGCCTTGCCGGTTGCGTCGAAACGTATGCTATTGAATGCTGTCGTTGACTGGGCTTTTGAAGCGCCGGTCGCAGCATCAAAACTGTCTTTTACATTTTTGCCGTCAGCGGACCAGTTTAAATAATTCTTTGAATCATTTTGCAGAACATTGTAGCGGAAATCAATTTTGGCCTTCTGTGCAGAGGCAGCGAAAACTGATCCTGCAAATAGAACGGCAGCAAGCAGGGTTTTTGAACCTTTCATAAATAATCTCCTTGTGACCGGATTGGTGATCCGGTCACATAAAATATACGTT
>DCFS01000342.1:0-2570 GCA_002319875.1 Treponema sp. UBA1798
GAAGAAATAGTACAGATAGCCGTTGACGGCGTCAGATGCGTAAAGAACTGCCTGCCGATGGCTAAGGAAACAAAAATACGGCTTGAGTATTCGCCGGAAAGTTTCTCAAATACAGAAATAGATTTTGCAGTTGAAATCTGTGAAGCGGTAAAGAAGGAATGGAATGCGGCTCCGGGAGAAAAAATTATTTTGAATCTGCCGACTACGGTGGAATGTGCAACTCCGAATATTTTCGCAGATCAGATTGAATATTTCTGTTCCCATATTTCAGACCGGCAGAATGTTATTATAAGTCTTCATAATCATAACGACCGCGGTGAGGCGGTAGCATCCTGTGAACTTGGCCTTTTGGCCGGAGCAGACCGTGTTGAAGGTACGCTGTTCGGCAACGGGGAGCGTACCGGCAACCTCGATATCGTAAACGTAGCACTTAATATGTTTACGCAGGGGGTCGATCCGGAACTTGATTTTTATGATATCATGTCGGTTGCAGAAGAATACCAGAAACTTACCGGTATGCAGATACATCCGCGTACACCATATGCAGGGGAACTTGTATTTACGGCATTCAGCGGTTCTCATCAGGATGCTATCCGGAAAGGAATGGCTGCACGTGCAAAAATGGATAAGGATGCGGTTTGGGATGTTCCGTATCTGCCTGTCGATCCTCATGATATCGGACGTCAATACGAAGGAATCATACGAATTAACAGTCAGAGCGGTAAAGGTGGTGCGGCATTTATTCTTGAGCAGAGTTATGGCCTCGTTCTTCCAAAGGCAATGCATCCGGCTCTCGGTGATCTTGTCAAACAGACGGCCGACGAATTACAGAGAGAACTTAAACCTGCAGAAATTTATGATCTTTTTGCCGGAAAATGGCTTGGACGGACAGAACCTCTTAAAATTGTCGATCTGGCGCAAACACATCTGGAAGTTGCAGACGGCTCAACTCCGGAAGAACAGGTTGCATGCCGTGCGGTTATTGAATGGAACGGGAAGCGGTATCCTATTGGCGGAAAAGGAAATGGCCCGCTTGACGCATTTGTATCCGCCATGCATGAAACGCCGGCGCCCAGATTTAATATCACTGCATTTCATGAACACAGCGTCGGAAGCGGAAGCGATACGAGTGCGTTCGCATATGTTCAGATTACGGTCGAAGACGGCCGTCAGGTCTGGGGTGTGGGTAAAAGCAGCAATGTAGGCCGTGCCGGTATTTCTGCCGTAGTAAGCGCACTTAACCAGTAAAGATTTGTGCTTAACTGTGGTGCAACAAAAAGGGGATACCGGCAAAACTTGCCGGTATCCCCATAAAGGAGAGGAGGATGCAGTAACCAGCCATACCGGGTGTGTGCGTGTCCGGTATAGCCTGTAAAAAAACTGCAATGATTGTGTTGGTAACTGATATCAGAACAACGTTCGTATCAATTACGCATGCTCTTGCAATCACTAAAATAACCACAGCTCACCGTACAGGTTACATCTGTACGGGAAAAAAATGAAAATAACAGAAAATTATCAGTTTGCTTACTATGTCATAGAATAAATCATATTTTGCTCATATTCTCTTGACTTTATATTCCTTCTGGTCCTATATTATCCGTATATATACCCCTATGGGGTATGCATGGGAACGTATGCGCACAGTCCGGGATTGTTCAAGCGGCCGGTGCGGAGGATAGTGATATGAAAATACAGCAGACATACGAAATCGGGGGAATGTCCTGCGCCGCATGTTCGGCAGCGGTGGAGCGGGTAACACGTAAACTCGGCGGAATGATACGCAGTGATGTAAACCTTACCACGAATAAAATGAGTGTCGAGTACGACGGGGATAAAATTACACCTGAGCTGATTATTACGAAAGTTCAGAATGCCGGTTTCGACTGCAAACTGCTGGAAGATGAGCGGAAACGGGAAAGCGGTACTGACGCAAAAGCACGCCGTGAAAAAGAACGGCGTGCAGCTGAAGAAGCAGAAGCCCGAGAGGCTCATCAGGCAAAGGTAAACCTGATTTCTGCCATAGTATTAACAGCCGTACTTCTTTATATTTCCATGGGCCGTATGCTGAAGCATCCGCTGCCGCTGCCTGCGCTGCTGGATGTACAGCAGTATCCGTCTAATTTTGCGCTGATCCAGCTTCTGCTGACCATTCCGATTATGTATTTTGGCAGACATTTTTTTCTCAGGGGATTCAAGGCTCTGTTCCATGGAAATCCGGACATGGATACGCTTGTGGCTATAGGCAGTTCATGTTCGTTTGTGTATAGTCTTGTACTGACGTTTCTGATACCGGACAATCATATGCTTGCTCACGGACTTTTTTATGAGTCAGCTGCCGTTGTACTCACGTTCGTTTCTATCGGGAAATATCTGGAAGGCCGCAGCAAAGAAAAAACAAAGGGTGCCATCAGAAAACTGGTGGAACTGGCACCTGAGACTGCGTTGCTTGTGCGGCCTGACGGCAGTACAGCTGAAATATCGGTTGAAGATCTGTCTCCCGGAGATACTGTTATGGTAAAACCCGGTTCGAGAATCCCGTCCGACGGTACTGTTGCGGAAGGTTCCGG
>DCFS01000342.1:2895-8064 GCA_002319875.1 Treponema sp. UBA1798
CGAATGTGATCGGCGGAAGTCTGAACGGAAACAGTCTGCTGAAAATGCGTATTACGAAAACAGGCAGAGATACCACGCTCAGCCGGATTATTCAGTTCGTGGAAGAGGCTCAGGGGAAAAAAGCTCCTATTTCCAGGGTGGCAGACAGAGTTGCCGGAGTATTTGTCCCCGTTGTTATGGGAATTGCACTATTCGCCGGGGTCGTGTGGACAGCCATTGCTCTGCTTGGTGCCTCCGGAGCCATTCCGATTCCTGCAGACTGGAATATAAATGCAGCTTTCATACTGCGTGTCGTGACGAGCATTCTTGTGATAGCCTGTCCATGTGCGCTCGGGCTTGCAACGCCGACAGCCATTATGGTCGGTACAGGGCTTGGAGCTTCGAACGGTATTCTTATCAGGAGCGGAGAAGCACTTGAAACGGCTCATACCATAGATACGGTGGTTCTGGATAAGACAGGGACCGTTACGGAGGGAAAACCGGAAGTGACCGACATTGTCAGTGTAGGGGAAAACGATCAGGAAAGGGAACGGTTTATTGCCCTGGCGGCTGCGCTTGAGGCAGGTTCCACGCATCCGCTTGCCAGAGCCGTGGTTTCGTTTGCAGCGAAAAACGGAACGGACGGAAGTGCATATACGCTTACCGATATACGTAACAAAGCAGGCAGAGGCGTTCAGGCTCTTTTTAACGGACAACCGGTCTTTGCAGGAAATGCTGTTTTTATGAAGGAAAACGGTGCCGGCATGGCTGCTCTGGAAGACAAAGCTTCCGGATATACGGAGCAGGGGAAATCTGTTATATATGTCGGTCTTGATAAAACGGTTCTCGGTTTTATGGCAATTGCCGATACGGTAAAACCGGAATCTGCGGAAGCTGTTGCCCGGTTTAAAAAAGAAGGCATCCGTGTCATACTGCTTACCGGGGACAATAAAAATGCCGCACAGTATATCGGGAACCAGATACATGCAGACGAAGTGATTGCTGAAGTATTGCCTCAGGATAAAGCTGCAGTCATCAGGAAACTGAAGGAGCAGGGGGCAAAAGTAATGATGGTAGGCGACGGCATTAACGACGCTCCGGCTCTTGTTGAGGCGGATGTCGGTGCTGCTGTCGGTAACGGAAGCGATGTGGCAATTGAAAGCGGGGATATCGTTCTTATGAAAAACAGTCTGCTGGATGTGCCGAAAGCTATCGCGTTAAGCCGTATGACGATCAGAAATATAAAGGAGAACCTGTTCTGGGCATTCTTTTATAACATGATCGGTATTCCGCTGGCAGCCGGCGTGCTGTTTCCTGCAGCCGGTCTGCTCCTGACTCCTATGTTTGCCGGTTTTGCAATGTCACTAAGCAGCGTCTGCGTTGTTTCCAATGCATTACGGTTGCGTACCAAAAAGTTATAGTTTTGTCTCATGGTTGAGGTATATATGAAGGACAATGAAGAAAACACCGTGGAAAAAAACTGCTGCTGCCAGACAGAAACCTGGAGTGGTAAGATAAAAAGACGCAGTACGGAAGAAAAGCATGCATTGATAACCCGGTTGAACCGTATAAACGGGCAGATCCGCGGCATAACGAATATGGTTGAAAATGATGCATACTGCGTCGATATTCTGACTCAGGTAGCTTCTGCACAGGCTGCGCTGAACAGTTTTTCCCGGGTTATGCTTGATACACATATACGTACCTGTGTCGTTGAAGGTGTAAGAAGCGGTGACAATGAAGTCCTTGACGAACTGATCGAAACGCTGCGGAAATTCATGAAATAAGGTATTTTCAAAACCCGTCTGATTTTTGAAAATACTTCATGTATATAATAAATGAAAATACCGTAACCGGTATTACGAGGAGTATATATGACAACACTTTCTGTACCTGATATGCACTGCAACATGTGCGTAAAAAATGTAACGAAGGCTTTGGACAGGGCCGGTATTGCACACAACCCTGTATCGCTTGACACGAAATCGGTGGATATCGAAGGAGATACGGAGACCATAAAAAAAGCCTGCACTGTGCTTGATGATGCCGGTTTTCCGGCCAGTGTAAAATAGCATAAGGTGCTGCGATGAAAGGACTGTCCTGCAGAATCTGCAGAAAATTGCCTGCTGTCTTTTTTTTCTCATCTGCTGTAGCGGCAGTCCTTTTAACCGGATGTGTTTCGGCGAAAAAGATACAGAATACCGGTTCGATATTCCGTAATTCATTTTATAAAACGAAACTTTCGAATGGTATACCTGTAATCATAAAGCAGAACAGTACGCCGGGACCGATAGCCGTCAGACTGATCATAGACGGTGGTGCACCGTTCGTGCCGTCAGACATGAACGGTCTCGAACGTATTACCTTTCTGTGCATGGAACAGAAAGCCGGTTCGCATGATTTCAGATCGGAAATATATCCTGATTATTCTGTTTATGGTTATATGACTGATATGCAGAATATACAGGATAAACTTGGAATTCTTGCAGAAAGTTTTATGAATCCGGTGTTTGATGAAAAGACATTTACAGCCGCTATAGATATGATGCGTGCCGGATTACGCGGTGAAGCGGAATCAGTGTCACTGCATTTTGCCGAATCGGTAAAACGCAGATTATATGAAGGACATCCGTATTATTCTTCCGTAAATGCAACAGAAGCCTCTTTAAGAAAAATTACGCTTGAAGATGTAAAAGCCCATCATGGCCAGCTTCTGAATGCTGCACGTCTGCGGCTTGTGGCCGTCGGCGATTTTGATGAACAAAGTGCGGCTTTGTTTGTTCTTGCCGCGGAGAAACTCTTTCGCCGTGTTCCGGTTTCAGCTTTTACGTTACCCGCGATTGCTCCTGTTTTAATTAATCCGGGAGTTACGGCAGTTCCCCCTGATATTCCGGGCAGGGAGGGATACGTAATAGGCTGTTTTCACGTACCGGGGTATACCGATGCAGACTATATTCCGTATGCTCTGTCTACCTTGTATTTCGACGATATGCTTCGTCATTCGGTACAGGAACGTAACCGGCTTGCTGTCTCCGCCGGTACCGGACTTTTTGCCGACAGACAGGCAGTCGGTATTATTTCTGTTTATAACACAGAAGATACGGATACCTGCAGAAAACTTGTTTTACAGAGTATAAAGGATTTTCCCGACAGATCCGTTATTGAAAAATTCCTGGTGCAGTACAAACGTGATTACATAAGGAGAATCGTTTTTCCGGCAGAAAACGCCGGAGGCGAAGTTGCCCAGCTTATATCCGGCATCGAATTATGCAATGATCCGGAAGCTTACACAAAACGTTCTGCCCAGGTAAATGCCGTAACCGCAGCGCAGGTAGTGTCTTCATTTAAAACGTATATTACGGAAAAAAATATCCACTGGTATACGGTTAATTAACCGGGGTATACACAGAGTATCCGTCGTCCGGATCGACAGGTTTGCCATGTCTTAAACATTCTGTTATAATACATACATGGAAAATACAGAAATCAGAGTGCGTTATGCTCCGTCACCGACGGGAATGCAGCATATAGGCGGTGTGCGTACCGCTCTTTTTAATTATCTTTTTGCCCGTTCGCAGGGCGGTAAATTTATTCTGCGGCTTGAAGATACCGACCGCACGCGTTATGACGAAAAATTCGTAAAAAATCTGTATGATACAATGGCATGGCTCGGTCTTGACTGGGATGAAGGCGGAGACAAGGGCGGCCCTTATGGCCCGTACGTACAGTCGGAACGCTTTGAATTATATAAAAAATATGCGTATGAACTGGTTGAAAAAGGGGAAGCCTATTACTGTTTCTGCGATGCAGAGCGCCTCGAGCGTATCCGTAAAATTCAGACGGAAAATAAAATGGCTCCGGGATATGACCGCTATTGCCGTAACCTTACACCCGAAGAAGTTAAGGCTAATCTTACTGCCGGTAAATCCTATGTCATCAGGTTAAAGGTACCTCTGTCGGGAGAAACAAAATTTCATGACCATCTGCTTGGCGATATCATATGGAAAAACGAGGATATCAGCCCTGATCCCGTGCTCCTTAAAAGCGATGGTTTCCCGACTTATCATCTTGCGAATATCGTCGATGATCATTTTATGAAAATTACTCATGTTATGCGTGCCCAGGAATGGATTCCTTCCACTCCGCTTCACGTGCAGATGTACCGGGCGTTTGGTTGGGAACATCCGGAATTCTGCCACCTGCCGATGGTAAACGGCAAGGATGGGCAGAAGCTTTCGAAACGCCACGGCGCTACATCCGTCAATGAATTTCGTGCAAGGGGATATCTGCCCCAGGCTATTATAAACTATGTCGCTATGCTTGGCTGTTCCTACGAAGACGGTAAAGACATGTATACGCTTGAAGAACTGTGCAGGGGCTTTAAGATAGAGCACCTGAACAAATCTCCGGCCGTATTCGACTATAAAAAGCTGGAATGGTACAACGGTCAGTATATACGGCTGCTTTCCGACGAAGATCTGTACAAATGTGCTCTTCCTTTTATAACCGGGACAGGAGATGCGCTTCTGCCGGTAAATGTTACGGACGAATTCCCGGCACCTCATGACGGACCGGAATATTCGGGAATTGCACTCGGAAATGACGGAGAACCGTATTGTGCGGATGCATCTATGAATATGACCTCCGCCGATGTTAAAGATGCGCTTATGAAACTGATGCCTCTGATCAGAGAGCGGCTGCATTATCTGACTGATGCTGCGGAAATGGTACATTTCCTGTTTACCGAACCGGCCGTTCCTCCCCTTAGTGATATCATTCCGAAAAAACTGGATGCGGCAAAGACCAGGGAAGTCCTGGAAAAAGCAAAGGATTTTATCAGGTCGCTTCCCGGAATGGAGCATGAAGCTGCGGAAGAGCTTGCCAGATCGACAGCTGAATCGATGGGCATAAAGATGGGTGATTTTATGATGCCCATCCGTATGGCAGTTACCGGCAGCAGGGTAAGTCCTCCGCTTATCGGTTCCATCCTTATTCTGGGAGTCGATCGTTCACTTGCGCGTCTTGAAAAAACGCTGAAAGTCTTCTGATTACGACAGTCTGACCGTAAAATATACGCTGATTAAATCCTGTCAATTTAATCAGCGGTTCTCCGTTGAAAGACAGTGAGCAGCCTCGTATATTCTCCTGCTTTATATTTTATTCAGGTACATGCTCCCGCATCTGTGCTCT
>DCFS01000342.1:8386-13588 GCA_002319875.1 Treponema sp. UBA1798
GCTGCTGTTTTTACCGTGTTGTATGCTCCGTCATAAATACCCGCCTTATGATTTAACAGAATATGCCTGATGAACATTTTCAGCAGATCATCCCTGTTTATGAGTTCATGCAGAGTACGGTGAAGCGTATCTTCGTCATCGGCTTCTATCGTTCCGTCGCCCATTTCAGAACCGCGTATGGCTCCCCATGCTTCGTGCCGGCCAACACGGTGTATGAACAGCTTTGGCACCGGGTAAAATGAGAGTTCGCTCGGTTTTGTGATCATGATATCGCTTATCCGCATAAGAAGGTTTGTGGCATACACTGCTGCGTAAAAATCATCATGAAGAAATACGTGTACACCCCTGACCGTATTTTCGGCGGATTTCTGTATGAACTCCAGCGTCTGTTCCCAGTCTGTATGCATCGTCCATGTAATACCTGCCTGTCTGAGTCGAGCTTCAAGGTCCGTCCACCTTCCTTTGTGGTCTCCCATATTTATAAACAGTGCCGCTTTTCCGTTTTCGATTTCTTTCCGGCATGATATGGCTATATCCGCAAAACGCTCTGCCTGTGCCCCGGCTCCTCCCATCGTAAGGAGAAAGCGGCGCGGTTCTCCTCTTGAACAGCGCATGAGACGTTTAGAACAGTCTGTTTCTATATTGGAAACTATTTCGTAGTCGACATAATGTCCGGTATCGTGGATTTCATCCGATCTGAGGCAGTGAGAAATTTTATTGCCTGCACATTCCATTGAAATAAGCGTGCGGTACCCCATACAGGCTGAAGGTGACTGAACGGTATGCGTACTGCCTTCAACGAGCCAGAACGCCATGGGAAGGTTGTCCGGTATGACGCTTACGACATGTTTCATTCCTGCGAGGACTGCAGCATGACCTACCCACGGGTGGGCGGAAAGAAGCGGCATGTCTTTCGGCAGCCCGGCAAAAACCGGAACAAACAGGCTGGACAGCCTGCGTTCCCTTACACATGAATTCAGTTTAAGCCCGCCTGCTGAAGTACATTTTTCCCAGACATGTTTGTTGAACCATTTCCAGGACTGGGAAAAACGAGATGCCCGGTTATACCATGATTCAAGGAACTGTATCGATTTTGCCGCCGTCGTTCCTTTGAACGACATAAGATCCAGAAGATAAGGAGTATATCCCAGATAGTGAGCAGCCGAAGCCAGTGCGATAGCTATGCGCCAGTGGCCGAATCCCATACGGATCGTACCGATAATAACCGCATGTCCGGGATCAATATCATATAATTTCAGCGGTACACCGCCTGCATGGTCACTGCGGGTTGCTTCCGGATCCGCCCGGTTTACAATAGTCAGTACGCCGAAATCCCGGTAGACTTCTCCCCGGGCAACAGCCGCTGCCTTTACGGTTGTTGTGTCGGAACCATAAAGCGCATGGCAGAGTGTATATGAAATACCTGTCAGAGCCAGAGCCCTGCGTGAAAGTGTATTGCCGAACGGGGCGTTATAGGTTATCTGTTTTGTCATGATCTAACTATATCGTCTTTCCGGTCGGCGTACAATTTATTTATTCATTTTTTCAAGTACATTCCTGAATATAGCAAGACCTGCATGTATTTCTCTGTCGGTAATAACGAGCGGCGGCAGGAAACGTATCGTATTTACCCCCGCCGTAGAAACGCACAGCCCTTCTTTCATACATTCGGTTTCGATATCGAAAGCTTTTATATCCGGGATAATGTCTATTCCGACCATAAGGCCTTTTCCGCGTATATCAAGGATACAAGGCATGTTCCATTCTTTTATCGTTCTGCGTATGGAATCTCCGGTACTGTTGACGCGGTCGAAAAATCCCGGTGCGGTAAGCGTTTTCAGCACAACAAGTCCTGCCGCGCATGCAAGCGGGCTGCCGGCGAATGTGGACTGGTGGTCGCCGGATGTAAATACATGGTTTGCCTTTCCTCTGAACAGACAGGCGCCCATCGGTATACCGCCGGCAATCCCCTTTGCAAGTGTTACGACATCAGGATTGAAACCGAGCTGTTCGCTTGCAAGTAATGTGCCGGTACGTCCCATGCCCGTCTGTACTTCGTCCGCCATAACAATTGCGCCTGCTTTCCGTGCAGCTTCGGAAGCAGCCTGCGCCCATGCTGAATCAACAAGGTTTACGCCGCCTTCGCCCTGGATGCATTCGATCAGAAGCGCAGCTGTCGTATCATCGAAAGCGGTTTTAAGACATTCCCAGTCATTTACTTTTATGGTCTTAAAACCTTCCGGATAGGGAGCAAAATATTCCGGATGGAATTTTGCCTGTCCTGTGGCTTTCAGTGTTGCAATCGTACGTCCGTGAAACGACTGGTCCAGCGTATAAATGACGTACCGTTTGCTTCCGCCGTTCAGATATCCGTATTTACGGGCAAGTTTTATGGCCGCTTCATTCGCTTCTGCTCCGGAATTGCCGAAATAGCCGCCTTCAAATCCTGTCGCTGAAAGGAGTGCATCAGCAAAAGCCAGTCCCATGTCTGACAGGTAGTAGTTTGATATGTGAATCTCACGTGACGCCTGCTTCTGTATTGCCTTTACCAGCGGCTTATATCCGTGCCCCAGACAGTTGACGCCGATACCGGCGATAAAGTCTATATATTGTTTACCATTCTTATCGGTAAGCGTTGCACCCTTGCCTTTTACAAATACGGTATCGAAACTGCCGTAGTTATTAACAATTTTCTTTTCCAAAATAATCTCCTGTTATCAGTAAATCATCGTACCTATGCCACGGTCGCTGAACATTTCCAGAAGCAGGGAATGAAGGACCCTGCCGTCTATGATATGGGTACGTGGAACGCCGCCTTTGAGAGCGATCATACAACACTCCACTTTCGGGATCATACCGCCTGCAATGGTACCGTTTTCGATAAGCTGGGGTACGGTCGGCATGGGGATCCGGGGAATAAGCGACGAAGGATCATCCATATTCTTAAGAACCCCCGGAACGTTCGTAAGCTGGACGAATTTTTCTGCTTTCAAAGCTACTGCTATTTTTGCAGCGGCCGTGTCCGCATTGATGTTATACCGGTTTGTGTCTCCCTGTTCTCCCAATGCGACTGTAGAAATAACGGGTATAAATCCCTTTGCCAGCAGAGATTCAATTATTTCAGGATGTACTTCTGTTACTTCTCCTACAAGTCCGAGATCAGCACCCTCTTTTTCTATTTTCCGTGCACGCAAAAGGCCTGAATCTACACCGCTCAGGCCTACCGCCCGTCCACCTTCCTGCAGGAGCATGCTGACGATATCCTTGTTCAGCTTACCGGTAAGAACCATCTGGACTATTTCCATAGTTTCATCATCGGTGTAGCGAAGCCCGTTTACGAATCTGCTTTCCTTTCCTACGCGCTCCAGCATTTTATTGATTTCAGGTCCTCCGCCGTGAACGAGTACTACGTGTACCCCGATCGTATTCAGCAGGACAAGATCCTTCATTACTGCGGCTTTCAGGTCGTCGTTAAGCATCGCGTTGCCGCCGTATTTTACGACGACGACTTTCCCTGTCCACAGGCGGAAGTAGGGCATTGCCTGAATCAGAACTTCTGTCCAGTGTGCATTATCGAGGGAGCGCCCGCGTTTTTCATCTTTTTGTGTTTCGATATCAGTCATTATGTTCTATAATCTCCGTTTATTTTCACATAGTCATAGGTCAGATCGCAACCCCATGCTCTGCCTTCGGCTGTACCGTCTTCCATTTTTACAAGTATTTCGACAGCTTCTTCGCTGAGAATCTCTTTTGCTCTTTCTTCGTCAAATTCCAGCGGAACTCCGTGGCCGAATACCTGTACCGACCTGCTGCCTGCAATGCCGTCATCCTTTCCCGGTTCAAAATATCTGCGGGCAGCGGGATTACTGCTGAAGTATACCGACGTTTTCTCAGGTGTAAATTCCCTGCCGGAATATCCCATGGCGCACAGAATACGTCCCCAGTTGGCATCTTTACCGAACATTGCCGCCTTTACCAGATTGGACGAAATAATTTCTTTGGCAAGAGCGCGTGCGGTCGGCACGTCTTTTGCGCCCTGTACCGTACATTCTATGAGCCTGTCGGCACCTTCACCGTCTGCCGCGATTTTTTTTGCCATTATCGTGTTTACTGCGTTCAGGGCTGCAAGAAAGATATCATAATCATGCCCCGGAGTCGTGATTTCCCTGTTGCCGGCCATGCCGTTTGCCATAACAGTCAGCGTATCGTTCGTACTCGTGTCGCCGTCGACAGACACGCAGTTATATGTTCCCGGTATGCTTTCGCGGAGTGCCCTGTCGAGCATCCGCGAGTTGATGGCACAGTCTGTCGTAATAAAACCAAGCATTGTTCCGAGATTTATATGAATCATGCCGCTGCCTTTTGCCATGGTCCCGATCGTTACTGTTTTTCCGTCTATAACTACCTGAACAGCACATTCCTTATACTGCGTGTCCGTAGTCATTATGGCTGTACGGGCTTCCGTATGATGCTCTTTTGAAAGACCTGTCCGGAGTTCCGCCATATGTGCTTCTATTTTTTCTACGGGAAGCTGCTGCCCGATAACTCCTGTTGAACAGACAATCACGTCTTCCGGAGCAATGCCAAGCGCATCAGCTGCTGACTTTGCCATACGGTATGCAGTCTGTGCACCCTGCTCTCCGGTACATGCATTGGCGTTACCGCTGTTGGCTATGGCAGCCTGCATTATTCCTTTTGCGATATGTTTTCTGGTAAATTTTACACTTTCCGCCTGTACGCGGTTCTGTGTGAAGACTCCGGCTGCCGTACAGGGCTTTTCGGAAAATACAAGCGCAGTATCGTTTGTTTTACGGCTTTCCTTTATATGCGCCAGCACTCCGTTAGCGGTGAAGCCGAGAGGAGCCGTAACGCCGCCATCCACAAACTGCATGTCTAATTGCATAACTATACACCTCTGATACATATTTATGCGTCAGATTATAGCATAAAGCGGCTGTTATATACAACTGAGTTTTACAGGTACGGGAAGGCAGACGGATATAAAAGATAAAAGGAATGAAACGGACCATAATAACAGCATCAGTCTGTGAAGTATTTTTCCAGGACTGTTACGTTCTTTCCCGGGTAACCGGAGATATTTTATAAGCTTACGCAGTTTGATATGAAAAAAGACTGATTTCATAGTGAAACCAGTCTGGTTTCACTATGAAAAGAGACTGGTTTCATTCTGCTGTCAGACTG
>DCFS01000067.1 GCA_002319875.1 Treponema sp. UBA1798
CAGGCTCCGGAATACTGTAATTTTCTGCGTAACTATCATACGACAAGTGCGCTGATTTCAACGGCTCTTGCCTATATGCAGGATAATAAGGCTTCATATACCGATACGGCGAAATGGTTTTTGAAGCAGCATGATGATTTCATAACGGAATGGCTTCCTGCCGACAGTGCAGCACTGGTTCGTGCTGCACTGCAGAACTAAGGAATGCAGATCTTTATGGCTCTTGTTTCCGTTTCATGGTTTGAACCTTTTAGAGGTTCATTTTCGCAATTATTTAATCCTTTGTGGAGGTTTTTATGAAAAATTTTGCAGAAAGAATTGTTCCTGGCATGGCCTGTGTATTTTTTGCAGTCAGTACAGTCTTTTCAGGGTGTTCCAAAAGCGGTTTATCACATACGGCAAAACCCGTTCATGTCAATTTTGCCGATGCCGGTTGGGATTCCATCCGTTTTCAAAATGCGGTTGCCATGTTTATCGGTCAGGCTGCATACAATATAGAACCTGAAGAGAAATCAGGATCTACACCCATAACTTTTTCTGCGCTCAAGGCAGGTGATATTCAGGTATATACTGAAGTATGGGCTGATAATATTCCCGGGTACCGGAAAGATATCTCAGACGGTTCGATTGTTGAACTTGGTGACGATTTTGATGACAACAGGCAGGGGTTATATGTCCCCCGTTATGTGATCGAGGGTAATAGTTCCAGGGGAATAAAACCTTTGGCTCCCGGTTTGAAAACGGTCAGAGATCTCAAAAAATATGCTTCTGTATTTACCGATCCGGATGACAACTCAAAGGGTAGAATTTACGGGGCCATATCAGGGTGGGCCGTTGACGGTATTTTACGGGCGAAATATAAGGCGTATGGCCTGGATTCCTATTATAACTATGCAGATCCGGGGTCTGATTCTGCACTCGCTGCATCAATATCCGCTGCTTATGAAAAGGGTGAACCGATAGTTGCTTATTACTGGGAACCTGCCTGGCTTTCGGGAAAATATGATCTTGTCCTGCTTCAGGATGAACCCTATACAAAGGAGCTTTTTGACAGAGGTTTGTGTGAATTTCCATCTATGACGATAAAAGTTTGTGTCTCAAAAGATTTCCTGACACAGGCTCCGGAGTACTGTAATTTTCTGCGTAACTATCATACGACAAGTGCGCTGATTTCAACGGCTCTTGCCTATATGCAGGATAATAAGGCTTCATATACCGATACGGCGAAATGGTTTTTGAAGCAGCATGATGATTTTATAACGGAATGGCTTCCTGCCGACAGGGCAACACTGGTTCGTGCTGCCCTCAGGGATTAGGGGGTGCTATGGAAAACTGGCTGTTTTCATTCCCGTCATCTATCCATTTAAATATTACAGAACCGATTGATCAAGCTATCAGTTATATGGTTCAGCACTGGAATGCGTTCTTCCGTATACTGAAACTGATTCTCGGCAGTATGATCAAAGGTACTGCTGCGGTAGTCAATTATATTCCCTGGTGGGTACTTATTCTGCTTGTCATGGTACAGGCTTTCCGCTCTTCCGGTTCGTGGAAAAAAGCGGGTATCTACGGTTTACTTCTTTTTTTTATAGGAGCTGTCGGCCTTTGGAAGTTAATGAACCAGACTCTGACGATAGTGATTGTTTCCGTACTTATTTCCCTGCTTTTTGGTTTTCCGCTTGGAATACTCGCTTCATCCAGCCGGCGCGCCATGCGTATTATGCGGCCTGTGCTTGATACCATGCAGACAATGCCTTCCTTTGTCTATCTGATTCCTGCGGTCATGCTGCTGGGAATCGGTAATATCCCTGCGATTATTGCAACGACGATTTACGCACTGCCGCCGGTTATAAGACTGACCGCGCATGGAATCAGACAGGTTGACAAAGAAGTAATTGAGGCTGCAAAAGCATTCGGGTCGACAAAACTTCAAACACTTTTCAAAGTACAGATTCCTCAGGCGATGCCCACGATTATGACCGGAGTCAATCAGACAATCATGATGGCCATATCCATGGTCGTTACCTGTTCCATGATCGGTGCGACGGGACTCGGTACTGAAGTTATTACCGGAATCAACCGGCTGGAAAGCGGTCGCGGATTCACTGCAGGAACAGCTATCGTTATTCTTGCAGTTATTATCGACAGGCTGACTCAGTCCGCTTTTGTCCGGAAGGGAGAAAAAAAATATGAGTAAGGATGAAGATACTGCGGACAGAAGTGCAGACAAAAACCATCAGTCCGGAAATACAACCGGGGACGGATATCTTATACGGGTAGAACATCTGACAAAATATTTCGGCGGGAATAAAATGGCTGTACAGAAACTCCTTGTACAGGGGAAAACCAAGAATGATATTTTTAAGCAGACAGGAGCTGCCGTTGCGGTCAATGACGTTTCCTTTTCGGTGCGGCGCGGAGAGATTTATGTACTGATCGGTTTATCCGGATCCGGAAAATCGACGGTTATCCGCTGTCTGAACGGACTTATAAAACCTACTTCCGGTACCATCAGATATGATGGAAGCAATATAGAAAAATTTTCAAAAGATGAAATGCTGGATTTCCGTCGCAGAAAAATATCCATGGTCTTTCAGAACTTCGGACTGATGGGGCACCGCAATGTTCTGGAAAATGTTGCCTATGGACTTGAAATCCGCGGAATGAAACGTGCGGAACGTACTGAAAAGGCTATGCAGGTTATCGATATGGTAGGCCTTGGCGGCTGGGAAAAAGAAAGCATTCAGAATTTAAGCGGCGGGATGAGACAGCGGGTCGGCATTGCCCGTGCTCTTGCAAATGACCCGGAAGTCCTTCTGATGGATGAGCCTTTTTCCGCTCTGGATCCGCTTGTCAGAAACGATATGCAGTTTGAGCTTCTGTCTCTGCAGGAAAAGCTCAACAAAACAGTGGTATTTATTACACATGATATCAATGAAG
>DCFS01000029.1:0-560 GCA_002319875.1 Treponema sp. UBA1798
TTTTTCACAGCCGAGAGAAACGCACATGACTTCTCCGCCGAAATTGGGATGATGTACAAGGTTTCTCAATATTCTGATTGGTATTTTTGCCTCAGGTGCATTTATCGCTACTCCGCAGCCATACGGATGGTTGATCGGAACAACGTTATCGACATTCGGGTATTTCGGCAGAATTTCTTTTCTGATCCGGTTAACAGCAACATTGAGGACTCCGGTTACACACTGGACTGTCGTCTGGATCGCCAGAATATTCCGTGTGCCTGCATATCCGCCGTCCTGATTCCGGTAACCTTCAAACGTCTTTGCGGGTGCTTCAGGCAGGTCGGTCCGGATATTCATACCGTATTCCATGTTGTCGAGTGACGGCGGAACGGGCAGTTTCAGCATAAACTCGTTTATCCATCTGCCCTTTTTTATAAAATCAGCTGCATATCCGAGGAGGACACCATAACGGATGACCGGTTTGCCCGATTCAATGTCTTCCAGCGCTATTTTATGTCCCTGCGGAATATCTTCTGCTGTAACAACACCCGGCATTATTTCTGTACCGGCTCTGATTG
>DCFS01000029.1:654-783 GCA_002319875.1 Treponema sp. UBA1798
GCATAAACTCGTTTATCCATCTGCCTTTCTTTATAAAATCAACTGCATATCCGAGGATGACACCATAGCGGATAACCGGTTTCCCGGATTCAATGTCTTCCAGGGCTATTTTATGTCCCTGCGGAATAT
>DCFS01000029.1:934-36038 GCA_002319875.1 Treponema sp. UBA1798
TTCTCTAGTTCATCAGATTCCTGAAATATTCCAGACTTTCCGGCAGATCTTTAACCCCTTCGAATACGAGTAATGCATCAGGTACTTCCCTCCGGATTTCCGGCAGCATTTTATCCCATCCCATAATTCCTTTCCCAAGGCCAACCTCTACGAGTACTCCATTTCCGGGAATGAAATCTTTTATATGAAAAACTGCAATTTTATCACCGAACAGATCAAAACATTCATGGAGAATATCGTATCTCTTTTCATAGTTATCTATATATAGATAATTAAAAATGTCGACGGTTGTTCTGATTGAGCCGTTATCAAGCGTTTTTATAAGGCGATGCATCTGCTTCGGACAATACATACAGTGATGCCATGCTCCTTCAGGAGTCAGATAGCTGTCCGATTCTTTTGCAATATCCGCGAGCGGGCCAAAAACAGAGACGACTTCCCTGAAAGCTTCCTCTGTCTGATTTTTCGGATTATAAGTCCATGGCTCGTCGTTATAGCTTCCTGTTTCACTGGCAACATAGAGCGCGCCAAACTGCCGGGCTTTGCGCAGATGGTCGGCAAACTTTGCCTGTCCTGCAGCAACTTTCCGTTTATCCGAATGGACAGGATTGAAGTAAGCGCCAAGTATCGGGATTGTTACATCGTTATCGTTAAAACCTTTCCGTATAGCATCGACAACGTTTTTAGTAAGTGTTTCCGGTTCACCATTCTGACCCCTGATCGCTTTTGCAATGGCGAGCTGTACACCGTCGAATCCCAGTGCGTGAATTTTACTGCCCAGTTCAGCGGCAGTCATGTCCTTTCCGATATCATGCGGACGGATGCAAAGTTTCATATACCTACTTCCTTTCTATTGGTTTATAAGACGTAAAACATTAATCATTTTTCTATCTGTATCTTTACTGTACAGTCTGACACCTTTGAATGCAAGCACTTTTTTTACTGTGCAGATCCTGATGATATCCAGCGTATCGTATAAATAAACCGGATATAGTAACATTCCCGATTATGTTTTATTATAAAATCTGTTTTTATAAAAGTAAAGATATTGATAAATATTATATAATAAAATTATAAAAATATATAATATGCTTTACAAAATTAAAATCATGGTTTATAAATAATATATAAAATGTTTATGAAAAGTATCGTAATAAATGTTTATAGTATAAAATCAGGTTTTGGAGGTTTGAAATGAAAATAGGTTTTATTGGTCTGGGGATTATGGGGAAACCCATGAGCAAGAATTTGATAAAAGCAGGCCATGAACTTGTTGTCTGCGATTTCAAGAAAGAATCGGTAGACGAAGTGGTGGCATGCGGGGCGAAAGGCGTCGTAAACGGAGCTGCTGTCGCAAAGGAATGTGATGTCATTATAACCATGGTTCCAAATTCGCCTCATGTACGTGCTGCAGTATTCGGAGAGGGTGGAATCGCTGAAACGGTAAAACCAGGTTCAATCCTTATCGATATGAGTTCGATTGACCCTGTTGAAAGCCGGAAAATCGGTGAAGAACTTTCAAAAAAAGGCGTCGATATGCTCGACGCCCCTGTATCCGGTGGTGAACCGAAGGCTGTCGATGCTACGCTTTCGGTTATGGTTGGCGGCAAGAAAGCCTTGTTCGATAAATACTATAGTATGCTTAAAACCATGGCCGGTTCTGTTGTATATGTCGGTGAACTGGGAGCAGGCAATATTGCAAAACTTGCAAATCAGATCGTGGTTGCCGTCAATATCGCCGCTGTTTCTGAAGCTCTTATGCTGGCGCGAAAAGCCGGAGCCGACCCTGAACTTGTGTTCCAGGCTATCCGTGGCGGTCTTGCCGGTTCTACTGTCATGGAAGCAAAAGCTCCTATGATGTTGAATCATAATTATAAACCGGGATTCAGAATTGAACTGCATATAAAGGATCTTACCAATGCCCTCAACGCCGGCCATGCGGTAACATCACCGCTTCCGCTTACGGCCCAGGTTATGGAAATGATGCAGGCCCTTAAAGCTGACGGATTTGAAAAAGAAGATCACAGCGCACTTGCAAAATATTATGAAAAACTTACCAACATGAAGATCGGTAAGTAATCTGAATTAAAAAAATCAAAGGAATGCCGGATAACAGCCTGGTATTATTCAGCATTCCGAGGTTAAGGAATCAGCAGGAAAATTATACTATGATACCCACAATAAAACAGATGGATGTGTATCCGGTTGCAGGAAGAGACTGCATGCTCTTAAATTTAAGCGGTGCTCATGCACCGTTTTTTACCCGTAATATTGTTGTTTTGACAGACAGTACGGGTAAAGTCGGTGTTGGCGAAGTTCCTGGTGGTATGAAAATTACATCAGCGCTTGAAGAATGCAAAAAACTTGTTATAGGCAGTACTCTTGGCGAATATAAGAATACGCTTAAAAAAGTTTCAGATTATCTGAGCAGTAAAGGCGCAGAAGATATCCGCGGGCTACAGACATTCGATCTGCGTACCGGGGTACACGTGGTAACTGCTATAGAAGCACCGCTTCTGGATCTTTTCGGACAGTTCCTTGATGTTCCGGTAGCAGCACTGCTTGGTAACGGTGTACAGCGCAGTAAAGTCCGGATGTTGGGGTATCTGTTCTTCGTAGCCGATCGCAGGAAAACAGATTTGCCGTATTATGGAGAACCCGATGCTGCCTGTGAGTGGTACAGAATACGTCATAATGAAGCTATGTCTTCTGAATCAGTAGTTTCCCTTGCGAGGGCAGCATATGAAAAATATGGTTTTAAGGATTTCAAACTGAAAGGTGGAGTCCTGGAAGGAAAGAAGGAAATCGAAGCAGTAAAAGCCCTCAAGAACGCTTTCCCGGATGCGCGGATTACGCTTGATCCCAATGGGGGCTGGTCTCTTAAAGAAGCTGTAGAGCTGTGCAGGGATATGCATGGTATTCTGACCTATTGTGAGGATCCCTGTGGTGCTGAAGCCGGTTATTCGGGGCGTGAGATACTTTCCGAATTCCGGCAGGCAACGGGACTTCCGACGGCGACGAATATGATCGCTACGGACTGGCGGCAGCTTTGGCATTCTATAGAACTTCAGTCGGTTGACATCCCGCTGGCCGACTGTCATTTCTGGACAATGGAAGGTGCCGTCCGGGTCGGGCAGCTCTGCAGCGATTTCGGGCTGACGTGGGGATCTCATTCAAACAATCATTTCGATATTTCCCTTGCAATGATAACCCATACAGCCGCCGCCGTACCGGGTAAGCTGAATGCGATAGATACACACTGGATCTGGCAGGAAGGTATTGAGCGTCTTACAAAAAGCCCGCTTCAGATCATAGATGGATGTATTGATCTGCCGTCGAAACCCGGCCTGGGTATTGAACCTGATATGGATCAGATAAAAAAGGCCCATCAGCTGTATATGGATTACTGTCTCGGCGGTCGTGACGATGCTGCCGGGATGCAGTATCTGATACCCGGCTGGAAATTTGATCCGAAACGTCCCTGCATGGTCAGATAAAATATGAAAATCGAAAGGAAAAAGAAAATGTTTAAACCTTATGGAATTATTCCTCCGGTAATAACGCCGTTTACGGAAGACGGGAAATTCAATGAAAGTGCATACCGCAAGATGATCAGTCACCTGATAGACGAAGGTGTGCATGGTATTTTTCCACTTGGTACTACCGGAGAATTTTACGCTTTTGATAAAGGCGAAGTCAGAACTGTATTTGAAGTTGCGAAAGATGAAGTACGCGGACGTGTTCCGATTTACGCAGGAACGAGCCATATAACCACGCGGGGAACGATAGATCTGGTACATATTGCGGAAGACCTTGGTTATGATGCCGTTTCCGTTCTGACGCCGATGTTCGTTTCCCAGACACAGGATGAATTGTATGAGTTCTATAAAGCAGTTGCCTCAAATACGGCTATGCCGGTCATTATGTATAATAACAAGCCGAAAACCAATGTCACCATTGAGCCTGTAACTGCCGCACGTCTTGCAGAAATCGATAATATCATCGGTGTAAAAGACAGTACGGGTGACTTTACGAATTCAGCAGAGTATCTTCGCCTTACGAAAGGGAATACACATTTCAGTGTCCTGATCGGCCGCGATACACTTATCTATGCAGGTCTCTGTTACGGAGCTGCCGGATCCATAGCTTCCTGTGCAAATGTTGCTCCTCGTCTGGTCGCAGATATCTATGATAAATTTAAAGCAGGTGATCAGGAAGGTGCTCTTGAAGCACAGTTCCAGCTTAATCCGCTCCGTATTGCCTGTAATATGGGAACATTTCCGGAAGTTATCAAGGAAGGCCTTGAACTGGAAGGTTTCGCAGTAGGTAAATGTCTCCCGCCGATCGGTCCGCTGACCGGCATACAGCTGGAAAAGCTCCGTAAGATTCTGCGGGAGATGAAGCTGATAAAATAGTTTGCAAAAGGGCAGAAATCAGTATTTCTGTCCGCAATAATAAGGAGGAATATATGAAGAAAATTGTAACAGCAATTCTTGCCGGACTACTGGCAGTTACTTCTGTTATGGCAAATGGAACTGCAGACAGCAGTTCTGCAGCAAATACAGCAAAAAAATGGCCGAATAAAGCAATTCAACTGCTCGTTCCGTCAAAAGCCGGCGGTGTAACTGATATTTATACGCGTAATGTGCAGAGTTCTCTCCAAAAGTCAACAGGAGGAACTTTTGCTACCGTCAATTACGGAACGGAAGCCGTTGGATATCAGACGCTTCGTGCTGCAAAAGGCGACGGCAGTACGCTCCTGTTCCAGCACAGTACGATTATCTGCAAATATCTGACCGGTGCGCTTGATTACAATCCTGCTAAAGAATTCCGGGTCGTTGGAGAAGTAGCTGATATGGGCGGACAGGCGATAATTGTCGGTCCGAAAGCACCCTACAATACGTGGGATGAATTTATCAGTTACTGTAAGAAGAACCCTGAAAAAGTCATTGCAGGTGTTTCAATTAACGGGACTACGCATTTCATTTTCGGTCAGATACAAAAGGCATGCGGCATCAAATTTACTATGGTGGACTGCCAGGCTGAAGCAGATAAACTGACAAATGTCGCCGGTGGTATCATAGACGTCGCCAACTGTTCTTTAGGAAATGCCCGGCAATATGAAAAATCCGGAAAATTAAAGGTCCTCGGAATTCTTGGCAGCGGTAAACTTGAACCTGACTATCCGGAATGGAAGCCAATAACTGAAGTTCTCTGGATTTCGCATTTGTATTGTTTCGCTCCGGCAAGTATTGATGATGTCACCGCACAGTCTATAAATGCCGCCTTAAAGGGCTTGACGACGGATCCGACATATTTTAAATCCTGTACAGTAATTGGCGGTAGTGCTGAATGGTACGACCTTCAAACCTGTCAGAAAGATTTTGATAAAACGATGGAAGACCTTTCAGAGGTAGCAACTTCACTGGGAATAAATGCCAGAAATAAGAAGTAATTATTTTAAGATCGGCAGCAGTTTTAATAATGCTGTCCGGTTTTAAGATAAATAAGGATATCACTTATGAACAAAGAAAGAGTTGGTGGTTTTGCCTTTGCTGTTTTCGGATTACTTGTTGCTTTGCTTGCCGGACAAATCAGAATGCCTGTGAATTCCAATGAACCGGGTCCGCGTCTTTTTCCGTGTATCGCCGGATTTGGAATGATGCTGTGCGGTATCGGAATGATGTTGACGGCCCCAAAAGAAGAAAACAAAAAGCAGTTTTTAACTAAAACAGGCTGGATAAAACTGTTGAAAATGACAGTTGTCCTTTTCTTGTATTACCTTGGTTTACAAATCCTTGGATTTATTGTTTCCACATTCTTTTTTACAATTGCTATTATTTTGCTTTTGGCCGATGGTAAAAAAGTCAGTAAGATACTGGCAATTATTGTGGCAGCTGTGACAACAGCTGTAATTTATCTTGTGTTTCAGAAAGCTTTTCTGATACAGCTACCGACAGGTATTGTGTTTTAAAGGAGAGATATGATGTTTTTTCAGCAGCTGCTTGCGTTATGTAATCCTTTATATTTTACCGTTATTTTCTTTTGCACGATACTTGGAATAATCTTCGGAGCAATACCGGGTTTGACGGGGGGTATGGCTGTTTCTTTGATGCTGCCCCTGACATTCGGTATGGATACGGGTCTTGCATTTACGATGATGATTTCTACGTGGGTAGGAGGCATTTCGGGCGGATTTATTGCGGCAACACTTGTAGGTATACCCGGGTGCCCATCCTCTATAGCAACCTGTTTTGACGCATATCCGATGAGCCAGAAAGGCGATACCGTTCGTGCTCTGGGTATAGGAATCCTTGCGTCGTTTACCGGTACCTTTCTTTCGTGCATAGTGGCAGTTTTTCTGAGCCCCTATATTGCTGATTTCGCGATGAAACTTGGTCCATGGGATTATTTTTCACTTTGTTTCTGTGCAATTTCTCTTGTTGCAGCCTTATCCAAAGGCTCTATATTTAAGGGCATGTTTGCAGCTTTTCTGGGATTGTTTCTGAGTACTGTTGGAGTTGCTCCTATTGATGGTGCATACAGGTATACGTTTGGCAACGTATACCTGAGTGGCGGGCTGGACATGGTCGCATTGATGCTCGGTTTCTATGCAGTCGAGGAAATAGCAGTCAATTTTGCAAAAGGCCAGCAGGATATGCCGGAAGTAAAAGTCGGGAGTATATCAGGATTTGGTGTAAAAATAGCTGATATCATAAAGAACCTCGGTATTATCATAAAATCTTTTCTGATCGGTCTGTGGATAGGATTTCTTCCCGGAATGGGGAGTGGCCTTTCCAATATGGTTGCATATGCTCAGGCAAAGGCAGGAAGCAAACACCCCGAAACTTTTGGTAAGGGAGAATCAGGCGGAATTTGGGCTTCAGAAACATCTAACAATGCTTCTGTTGGAGGCGCGTTAATTCCTATGGTCGCCTTAGGTATACCCGGAGATGCTGTTACTGCATTGTTACTTTCAGGCCTGATGATTCATGGACTGCAACCCGGGCCTCTTCTGATATCTTCTAATCCTCAGCTGGTATATCTGATGTTTGCTGTTGTAATGTTGTCGGCTATTGTAATACTCATTGAACAGTTTTTTGGTATGCGCTGGTTTCCGATGCTCCTGAAAATTTCATATCATTACCTGTATGGAGTTATCCTGGTTCTATGCCTGATTGGAGCTTTTACGAGTACAAATACGTTGTTCAACATTCTTTGTGTACTTGTGTTTGCAGCGGTTGGCGTTGTACTTGAAATATTCAACATTCCGAGCAGCCCTCTTATTTTGTCGTTTATTCTGGGACATACTGTTGAAGAATATTTCAGAAAGGGCGTAAGTTATGCAAGAGGAGATTATTCAAGATTTTTTACCCGGCCGATTTCTCTGATTTTTATAATTATAGCAGTCATCTGCATCTTTTATCCTTATATAAAAAGTCTTTTCAAAAAGAAAGAAGCTGGCAATGTCTCAACCAATTGAACTGAAGGCCGAACATATCATGGATATTCATGCTGTCTGCCCCGAGAAAGAGCGGATTTTTGTCGGGCAGAATGATTTCGGTTTGCTGCGTGCTATCTGTATTACCGGCGGTGAATTTCATGGTGAAAAATTGAATGGAAGGATTGTTCCCGGAGGTGCCGACTGGAATACCGGTTATGGAGGAGAAAGTCCGGAAACATTCACCAGTGTAAACGTTTTTGCAAAATATCTTCTTCAGACAGATGATGGTATATACATTGCAATTGAAAATAGCGGTAAACGGGATAAAACGAAATCTCAGCCGCTGATTGTTACAACTCCGCGTTTTTTTGCACCGCGCGGTAAATATGAATGGCTGAATTATGGTGTTTATGTAGGTTCGCTGAATGGTTGTATACGGGACGGTATCAAAGGCGTTGATATCGTTATTTATAAAATGTTTTAGGAATATTGTGTTTTCTGGATAATATTTTCAGGAGAAAGAAACATGTCATTAAGTGAAAAAAAGAAACAGGAGCTAGCCGCAAAACTGCGCGGAAACAGCGTTGTTACAGAGAACATATCTCCGGAATATCGGAAGAATCTTGAACTGGCGGATAGAAAGGAAATAAAGATACCTGTCGGAACATCTGACGATGTAACCTGTTACGTATTTACGGCAAAAAACAGGACAACCCTTTGTCCGGTACACATCAACATACATGGAGGCGGATTCGTTCGCCCTCATTTTTTACGGGATGAGATTTATTCCTGTAAAGTCGCAGATGCCATTAAAGGTATCGTTGTTGATGTAGATTATAAACTGGCTCCGGAATATCCATTCCCTGCAGCATTCAACGAATGTTATGAAGTAGGTAAGTGGGTATTTTCGCAGATTAAAGAATGGAATGCTGACACCACAAAAATTTCTATGGGCGGACATAGTGCCGGAGCTAACCTTACAGCGGCTGTAGCTCTTAAAGCAAATCAGACTAAAGATTTTAGTTTATGTCTTCAGGTACTGGACTATGGTGCGTTCGATATGTTTACAGATCCATCAAAGAAACCGGATGCTGAGAATAATTTGATTCCCGTTGAACGTGGCAGAATGTTTAATCTTGCTTATTCCGATGGTGACCTCTCTATCGCAAAGAATCCTTATTGCAGCCCTCTTGCAGCGACAAATGACATGTTAAATGGTCTGCCGGCTGCTCTGATAATCAGTGCAGGTAATGATAATTTTCGTTATGAAGACTGTGAATATGCAAAACGCTTGACATTGGCAGGTGTAAAAGTGATTTCCAAATGTTTCCTTGAATCAAATCATGGTTTTATCATTTACTGCAACGGTGAATGGGAAAGTGCCCAGAAACTGATTATTGATACGATTCTTAAGGAAAAGTTGTAATGCATGTTAATTTTTAGGAGGAATATATGAAAAGAGTCGTTACGGCAACTTTGGCAGCATTATTTGCTGTTGGTGCAATTTTTGCAAATGGCGGAAAGGACGCAGCCGGAGGAGCTGCTGCCGGAAGCAATTGGCCGAAGAAATCCATTAATCTTGTCGTTCCATTTGCAGCGGGAGGTAATTCAGATGTTAATGCAAGAATTATCGCAAAGTATCTTACAAAAGATCTGAAGCAGCCCGTAATAATTACCAATGTGGCGGGCTCAGGCGGTACAATCGGTGCCGCGCAGGTAAAAAATGCAGCTGCTGATGGTTATACGGTACTTGTACACCAGATTTCCATGCATATGGCACAGGTTTCCGGAATGGTGGATTTCGGTTATGCAGATTTTGAACCGGTCTGTGTGTTTTCAAGAGCAGCTGACGAAGTACTGCTTATAAATACGGAACAACACCCTGATTGGAAAACATATCAGGATGTTGTGGATGCAACTAAAAAAGACCCCGGTAAATATAAACTTACTGCGAACACCGGTGCTTCGACCCAATGGATTGGTATTGCTGTCCAGGCTGCCGGCGCCCAGTTCAACGTTGTAAGTTCCGGTGGGTCGGGAGAACGTCTTCAGTTGCTTCTTGGCAACCATGTCGATGTGACTGAATTGAATTACAATCAGGTAGTTGACTATGTCAAACAGGGACAGTTCAGAATGATTGCCAACGTAAGTTCCGAACGTTCCGAAATAGTAAAAGATGTTCCGACATTAAAGGAACTCGGTGTAAACTGTGGTTACAGTTATGACAATACGTTCTTTATGCCGAAAGGTACGGATCCTGCTATTGTCCGAAAATTTGCGACTGCCTGTGAAAATATTATAAAAAACAACGCAGAATACCGTGCGGAGATGGCAAAACAGTATCAGGTTCCAACATATAGAAATCCGGCTGACACGGCCGCATTATACAAATCACAATATGAAGATCTGATGAAAATCCAGGATCAGATTAAATCTGCAAAAAAATAGATAATAAATAAAAGGGTTGCAGGAAATGTTTTTTTCCCTGGTTTCTGGACAGCCCTTTTATTTTCAGGAGATATTGGCATGATTGAAAAGAACATAAAGCGTGATATCGGTATAGGTTTATTTTTTCTTTTATTTGCTCTGTGTTATTTTATAGGAACATTTTCTATCGAGTCATATAATCCGTTTGGTGATAACAGTCTGTCGTCAAAGGCAATTCCGCAGCTGCTGGCCGCTATTATGGGAATTTTGGGTCTGTTTGTTCTTATCCCGGCAGTTACAAAAGCCTGTAACAAAAAGAATAAAGGTAATAATAATGACGGAACTTCTTCTACAGATAAACTGACAATTATAAAAATATTTACCGCTGTTATTTTACTGGTATTGTATATTTCTCTGTTTGACAAGTTTGGTTTTATCCTGTCGAGTTTACTGTATCTTTTTTTTATGATTGTAATGTTACTGCCCGATAAAAAGACAAAATATATAGTTTTTACTCTTGTTTTTTCAACAGGGGTTTCAGTCTTGATTTATATGATATTCAATAAATGCCTGGGACTGATTTTGCCAAGTGGCGTTCTCGGTTTTTAGGGGGGGGTAGAGATATATGTTAATTTCAGGATTTCTGAATATTTTCAGTGAACCGGTTACATTTGCGTTGATTTTATTTGGTGTTATATTCGGGGTGATTTTCGGAGCCATACCGGGGCTTACCACTGTGGCCGCTGTTTCGATGGTGCTTCCGGTTACGTATGTTCTTACCCAGAATGCGGGTCTTTCCATGCTGACTGCTATTTATATCGGCGGTACGTCAGGCGGTTTGATTTCTGCAATTCTCCTGAATATTCCAGGTACGCCTTCATCGATAGCTACATGCTTCGACGGTCGGCCTATGGCATTAAAGGGCGAAGCGGGGAAAGCAATCGGCATAGGAATCATGAGTTCGCTTTTGGGAACACTGTTTAGCGTATTGGCTATGATAGTTATTTCCCGGCCGCTTGCAGCCTTTACCATAAAATTTGGTCCCTGGGAGTATTTCGGTGTAACATTGTTTGCACTTACTTTGATAGCCAGCCTTTGCGGAAAGTCAATGTCAAAGGGATTGCTGAGCGCTTTGTTTGGTATGATGTTTGCAACGGTAGGTCTGGCTCCCATCGATTCCGCAAAGCGCTTTACTTTTAATTCACTTGATCTGTCTTCCGGATTTGCACTGCTCCCCGTTCTGGTCGGCCTGTATGCTATAAGCGAAGTTCTGGAAACGGCAGTTGAAGAACATAAAGATTCGAAAATGTCGGGTTACCATATAAAAGGTTTGGGCTTTACCTGGGCGGATGTACATGATCAGATCGGTAATTTTATCCGTTCTGCATTAGTCGGTTTGGGAATCGGTATTTTGCCTGGTATAGGAGGTTCTACAAGTAATTTAGTTGCATATTCTGTTGCCAAAAATTCTTCTAAACATCCGGAAAAATTCGGAACAGGTATCGTTGATGGAGTTATTGCAACTGAAACTGCCAACAATGCAAGCATCGGCGGCGCAATGATTCCTCTTCTCACTTTAGGCATTCCGGGGGATGGAGTTACGGCGATCCTCCTTGGCGGTTTCATGATCCACGGTTTAACTCCGGGGCCATTATTATTTCAGACGAACGGTGATACCATTTATACCATCTATGCGGCTATGATACTTGCTTCCGTTTTAATGGCTGTGGTCATGTTTGTAGGATTACGCGGATTCGTAAAAATCCTGAACGTTCCTTCGTATATATTGCTGCCGTTAATAGTAGTTTTGTGCTGCATCGGTTCCTATGCGTTGAACTATCGCGTATTTGATATCTGGAGTCTGTTGTTATTCGGCCTTATCGGTTATGTGATGAAAAAAGTGGGGGTTCCACTTCCGCCTTTTATTTTGGGATTTATTCTGGCAAAAGACTTCGAAACAAATCTTCGCCGTGGTTTACAATATGCAAATGGCAAGCCGCTTGAGATTCTGACGCATCCTATAGCATTGGTATTTATTTGCCTGACAGTGTTCTCTGTTATCAGATCCGTAATAAAGGGAATGACGACATCAAATAAAGCTGAATGTGCAGAGGTTACGGCATAAAGGAAATATTCGGAACAGACAGTATTATGAGGGAAAAATTATTATGACAAATATAAATACACCGGTTATTACTGAAATGCAGGTATACCCTGTCGCCGGTTATGACAGTATGCTTCTTTCTCTGAGCGGTGCGCATGCACCATTCTTTACACGTAATATAGTAATCATCAAAGATAATGCAGGACATACCGGTATGGGGGAAGTGCATGGCGGGGAAGCAATTACAAAAGCTCTGGAAGCTGCCATTCCTCTTGTAAAAAATCAGCAGCTGTGCAGATATAAAAATATAATCAGCAGGTTAAAAAACATCCATAATGAACACGCAAAAAACAGTGATGGCATACAGAATCTGGACCTTACGAAACTCAAGGATGTCGTGCATGCGGAATCGGCTGTTGAAGCAGCTTTACTGGATTTATGGGGACAGTTTCTCGGTGTTCCGGTATGTGAACTTCTTGGAGACGGTAAACAGCGTGATGATGTAGTGGTCCTCGGTTATCTGTTTTATCAGGCAGACGGGCGCAAATATGATAAAAATTATATTATCGAAGATAGTGCTGGTAATGTCTGGTTCAGACAGCGCCGTAAACCTGCCATGGATACTGAAGGTATTCTTGAGCAGGCTCATGCTGCAAAGGAGTACTATGGATTTAAGGACTTCAAACTGAAAGGCGGCGTTTTTACCGGCGAAAAAGAGATGGAAACGATAGCCGCCTTGGGAAAAGAATTCCCTGATGCACGAATCAATATAGATCCGAACGGTGCCTGGAAACTGGACGATGCGGTGCGTCTCTGTAAGGGGAGCTGTCTTACATATGCAGAAGATCCCTGTGGAACAGAGAGCGGATATTCCGGCCGGGAAACAATGGCGGAATTCAAAATGAAGACAGGTATTCCTACCGCTACGAATATGATTGCGACAGACTGGCGTCAGTTTTATCATGCTGTCGTTGAGAAATCTGTAGATATCGTTTTAGCGGATCCGCATTTCTGGACGATGTCCGATTCTGTACGTATCGGGCAGGTGCTGAATGACTGGGGACTTACCTGGGGCTGCCATTCGAATAATCATTTTGATATTTCTCTGGCTATATTTGCACAGACTGCAGCAGCTTGTCCGAATGTGACTGCGATGGATACGCACTGGATATGGCAGGATGGACAGCATCTGACAAATTCTCCATATAAAATTGAGAATGGAAAAATTCACATTCCTGATGCACCGGGTTTTGGTTTTGAACCGGATATGGACGCTGTTCTGAAAGCGAACGCGTTATACAGAAAACTTCCATATGGGGACCGGCGTGATGGAGTCGGTATGCAGTACCTTATTCCCGGATGGAAATTTGATTCGAAAATGCCCTGTATGGTCAGATAAGATAAACTATCTGGAAGACAAAAATATTTAAATATATGAGGCGTTCTTAAAAGTCAGACGAGTTTTGAAAACGCCTCATATGGGCATATCAATGTGTCTTTGCGCCTGGTACTCCTGCTGAACTCCGATGTAACAGCGACGGTAATCTTATGCCCCTTGTATTATTAATTGAATTGAGTTATTAATTGATAGACTGATAACCTCAGGGATAGGAACGGTAAATTCATATATGGCAAACGATAAAGATGATGACAACAAATATAATGTAAAGATTGTTGAAAGGTGCCTGTCTATTTTTGATCTGGCAGCGAAAAGTGAAGGTCCGTTTACGGTTCAGCAGGTTATGGATGAGCTTAACATCAACGCGAACATGGCTTTTCGTCTGTTATCAACGATGGTGACTTCAGGATATATCAATAAGAACGAAACAACCAGTGCATACACCGTTTCGCTTAAAGTATTTAATCTGTTTAATAAGGCGTTGTCCTCCATAGATATACGTAAAATTGCACTTCCGTATATGGAAATGCTGGGGCACCAGTTCCCGATGGCAAATATTAACCTGGCCGTTTTATATGACGGAGAGGTTGTCCAGACGGATCGTATAGACAGCCAGACGGTTCCGCGTACTTATTTTACACCCGGAAAGCGTATACCGTTTCACGCTTCCGGTTTGGGGAAAGTACTTGTTTCAGAGTTATATCCTGAGGAACTTGAGCATATAATTGATAAAAATGGCGGGTTGAAAGAATTTACCGTTCATACGATAACCGATTACGATCAGCTTGTCAGGGAACTGCAGAAAGTCAGGAATCACGGCTATGCACTTGACCGCCAGGAACTGGTATTAAACGATAATTGCAATGCTGCCCCGATACGGGACTCAAAGGGTAAGATTATTGCAGCTGTCAGTATGAGTTCTTTTGAAAATTATATTCCTGTCGAACAGATGGATGCAAATATTCATTTTATTTGTGATACTGCCCGTCAGATATCCTATTTTATGGGATATGTTATTTAAATGAGGCGTTTTCAAAAGTCAGACGAGTTTTGAAAACGCTACTTTAATGTATCCGCAGAAAATTTACAAATCGTTAAAATACAGGGATTTGTAAATTTTCCGCAAAAGCCACTTTTGAAAGTAACAAACTTTTAAAAGTGGCTCAAATAGCGTGTTATAAAATCAGGGCATGTCAGGACATGCTGATTAAATTCTGATGATCATGACCGCTGTATCCTGCCTGCTTTTCATAATTGTGTAAAATTATTTGCAAAACGTAAGCAGACTTTTGCAAGAGATCCTCTCATTGGGAAAAAACTTCCTGGAATGTCATATCGCTGCAATCTATATATGCAGAGGTATGAATCATGAGAAAAAGATATGGATTATTTGTTCTATGGCTTGTAATAGCGGCTGTTTTTATGACAGCCGGTTGTAGTCACGATGCCGGTGGTACTTCAGAAGAGACTGGTACGGAAGAAAGCAGCAGCGAAGGGGATGGTACCGGAGATACTGCGGAACCAGGTGAATCTGCAGGGGAAACCGGTACCGGTGAAACGGACACCAGGGTAACACTTACGTTTGATCCCGATGGCGGAAGTATGGTCACACTGGCGAATGGAAATACCCTTTCCGGTACATGTGGAGAATCTCTGTATATTGAATCTCCTGTAAAAGAGGGGTATGCCTTTACCGGATGGACTCCGGAACTTCCAAAACTATTTCCTTCTATAGATACAACTTACAAAGCTCAATGGAAACAGGGACCTGAGGCGGTGAAGAATGTTGTTGCCGGTTACGACTGCAAAACAGGAAAGATAGCAGTCTTCTGGACGAACGCTGCCTCCCTGGGGATAAAGGAATTACTGATAAAATGTCAGGAAAATGAAGATGGAGAATTCGTGCCGGATGTACTGCCCTCTGATGCTGAAACATGGACGGTTTCCGGAATTTCTGCCGATGGAAGCATTTACCATGTCAGCATCATTGTCATCGATATGGAGGGAAACAGTTCGTCTGTACAGACGGTCAATGTGCCGGCAGTACCGTACGCTATAGGGCAGGTTATTTATCTGTTACCGGATGAAAGTTTTACCGCGATTCCGTCAGGGGTTGCAGCGGGAATAATATTTGCCGTAAAAAATGGTGGCATGGACTATACAATGGTTGCCCTTCATGATGCCAGTGCTGCAAAACTGAAATGGAGTTTGAATGGTGATTATTATCATTATTTTACAAACAGTGAAACCGACGGAAGGGTTGTTGTACAGAATGTAAAGAGCTGCTGCGTGTCAGGCAGCGGGATAACGTTCGATCAGAAGACATATCCGGCTATGTACTTTTGTGAAAATTATTCGATAAAACAAAACGGCATAATTTTGAAAAGCTCCGGATGGTATTTACCGGCCCTTAATGAACTTAATGCGATCTATAATAACAAGCCGATACTTGAAACTGTCCTGGCACAGGAGTCCGTAGCTGGTTCTCCTTTTAATAATGATGACCTGTACTGGAGTGCGACCCAATCGTATCTGGAAAAAACAAAAAGTAAGGCCTGGGCTGTCAATTTTCAGGATGGATCAAATGATCCCGGACAAATTAATATCTACCGGACAGTAGAAAGATATGCCCGTGCTGTTTATTCTTCGTATCCGGTAGAATAACAAGGCGTATTGAAACCCCTCGTCGAACAAGGTAAAATACTGTCAGTCTGGAGGAAGCTTGAAAACATCACTGAAGATACGCATATTATTGTGTGCCGGTGTTTTTGCAGATTTCGCTTTTTATTCCGCAGCGCAGCAGTCTTTGGAAGAGATAAAAACAGGCATTGCTGATTTTTCAGGAGCAGTACTTTCTGTATCAGAATACAGAGGAACTTCTCTTGATAACCTTGTACTGAAATCTACGATAACATATAAGAATAGTTATCCCGTACTGGAAAAACAGTATGACAGTGGCAATTCCCTGAAATCAGAGACCAGCTATGTGTATAGGGATGCAGGGGTACTGTCGGAAATCATCGGGTCCGATAATTCAGGTAATGAAATATGGAAATATTCCTACAATTATGATGACAGAGGACGTTTTATAGAAGAAGTATCGTATGGTTCCAACGGTAGTAAAGAGTGGCAGAAAGTTGTAACGTATGGGGCCCACGGATATCCGATAAAGGAAGTTACATTCGGTTCTGATGGTACTATAAATATGCAGGAAACCACTGCATATAATGACAACTGGCAGGTTTCCGAACATAAAACCCTGTATCCGGACGGCAAGCTTCTCAAGCGTACCGTGTATACTTATAATGACGACGGGCGGATGGTAATAGAAAATCACTATGATATCACCGGCCTGTACGAACGTATACAGTATACATATACTGATGACGGACGGCTTAAGACAGCAACAACAGTCGGCTCTGACGGAAAAGTAAAGAGTTCAACGGTGCGTTTTTATAATGCAAGCGGAAAAATATCTGAGGAAGATATTTTTAATGCAGACTCTTCATTACGCAGTAAAACAGAATATGCATACGATACTCATCAGAACTGGATACGGAAAAAAGATTCTGACGGTCAGTATATCGTACGTGAACTGACATATGGAGATTGACCAATGGCAACGGTTCTTATTGTCGAAGACAATCCTCTTATTATTGAAGCTCTGTCTAGTTATCTGCAACTGGAAAATTATAAAACAATAGAATTTCAAAAAGCCGAAGGTGTACTTGATACCGTAAAACGGGGAGTGGCAGATCTTGCTATTCTGGATATAATGCTGCCGGATGGAAACGGTTATGCCCTGGCAAAGCAGATCAGGCAGATATCGGATATACCGTTGATGTTTCTCACTGCAAAGGATTCGGAGTCTGACCGTATACTCGGATTTGAAGTGGGCGCTGATGATTATGTCTGTAAACCGTTTTCCACCAAGGAAGTAGTCCTTCGTGTGCAGGCGCTGCTTAAACGTTCGAACAGCGTTCCTCAGACAGAATCTGCAATACGTTTCTGGAGCTTTAAAGAAAATACAATGAAAATAAATACGGAGAAGCATCAGCTGTTTCTGAATGGTAAGGAAGTATACCTGACGGGTGCAGAATGGAAGATACTTCTGTATCTTGCAGAGTATGCAAATCAGGTTATTTCCCGGGAAAAAATCTTGTCGGAATGTTTGAATTATTTTTTTGAAGGTTCGGAACGGACGGTTGATACCCATATTGCAAATCTTCGTTCGAAACTTGGTGACAATGACTGGATCGTAACGATCCGCGGATTCGGATACCGTTTCAGTGGTAAAAATACCACTTTATCCTTATAACGCAGATGTCCAACATATTCCGCCGGATATATTCGGGGCAGCTTATAACATCGCTTGTCGTTATTTTTGTAATGTCGCTATTTTTTATAGCAGGTATACGTGCTTCAATTGCACACTGGAATACGGATAAGACAGCCGATCTGGAACGTGTCCTTATTCCGGTCATTTCAAAAGTGTACCGCCTGAATGGCGATCTTGATTCTACTGCACTGGAAAGAGCTTTGCTGCCCTATTTAACAGATTCTTTGTATGCATATGTTTTTGACAGGGATAAAACTCCTGTTCTTTTATTGAGCAGAAGTGAACGTATTACGCTTGGACAGGCGGAGCAGCAGATTGGCAGTATGCAGACATTCCTTACCCTGAATCCTCCCAAAGAGATCATATACGACAGGAGAACCGTAGGTTATCTGTCTGTCGACAGTGTAGACTTCCTCGCTTATAAGGCAAACAGAGCTTTTATTGCCACTATGTGGAAGACGGTTGTGGCAGGTATTGTGGCCGCTGTTATTTTTACCTTATTTATTTCGCATTTTATTTCTTCCTTTTTTTCAAGGCAGACTTTAAGTCTCGTAGAAGAAATAACGGAATTGAGTTCCGGAAAAAGATCTGTCAGTTTCATAAAATCTGACATGGAAGAGTTTAACCGTATTTCACAGTCTGCTGAAATACTCCAGAATCAGCTGGAAAATGAAGAATCTTTAAGGCGGCAGTGGACGGAGGATATCTCCCATGATTTACGCACTCCGGTCACAGCCGTCAAGGTTCAGCTTGAGGCTATGTCGGACGGTGTCCTTGATTCCGGTAAAAAAAGGCTGGACAATCTGTTTGCTGAAATGCTGCATATTGAAAAACTGGTAAATAATCTTCAGGATCTCACCAGATTTGAATCTCCAAAAATGAAAATTCAGCGCGAGTGTATAGATGCGGGGATATTTATTGATGATGTTCAGGAACGCTTCGAATTTCTGGCGGGGCAAAAGGATATTTTATATGAATGTTCAACAGATGCCACAAAGCCTTTTTTTGCTGATGAACATCTTCTACTGCGCTGTGTTTCAAATATTGTGCAAAATGCATTGCAGTATACAGCGCCTGGTGGAAAGGTCAGTGTAACACTCTGTGAAGAGGGGACTGATGTAATTATAAAGGTAACGAATACGGGGCATCTTTCACAAAATGACCTTGATCATATGTTTGACAGAATGTATCGGGGAGATAAAGCCCGTACAGAGGGCGGGTATGGACTTGGCTTATCGATTGCAAAGGCAATCATGATACTTCACGGGGGAAATATTTCTGCAGAAAATCAGAAGATCAGTGTTTGCCTTACCATGAAGTTCCCCCTGAAAACAGAAAGGAAGCAGATATAAAAAAACTGAACAGATTATATCCGTTCAGTTTTAAGAACTAAAGAAATACTGAATAAAGCACGGAGCCTTATTCAGTATGAACAGTTAAAACACTGTCTGATTAGTTGCTTGCAGCAGGAGCTGTTGCAGCGGGTGCAGCAGGAGCTGTTGCAGCAGTTGCAGCAGGAGCAGCAGCATCGGTTGCAGCAGGAGCAGCAGCATCAGTTGCAGCAGGAGCAGCAGCATCAGTTGCAGCAGGAGCCGTTGTGGTTGTGTCAGCAGCAGGAGCTGCATCAGCTTTTTTGCTGCAGGAAACAGCAGCAAATGAAATCAGTGCAATAGCGCAAACAGTCATAATAATCTTTTTCATAAAATGCCTCTTGTTCACATTTAATATTCTTTTTGTTTGTTTGTGAACATACATAACATACAGACATACTGTCAGTTATTTTTGGAGCAAATGTTAAGTTTGTGTGAAGATCGCCGATCTGGTTTTTGTGAGATCATGATGTGAGATCATGAAAAGAATGCTATAAATAGGAGAAGCCTTAAACAGGCTTGACATAAACCTTTGACGGCAATAGTATAAATAACTATGACTGTAAATGAATTACGTACTAAATACATTGATTTTTTTAAAAGTAAAGGGCATGCTGAAATTTCGGGAAAATCGCTTATACCGAATAATGATCCTACCGTTTTGTTTACGACAGCCGGTATGCAGCCGCTTGTCCCTTATCTTATGGGAGAAAAGCATCCTGCCGGGACACGTTTAACAGATTACCAGAAATGTGTGCGTACAGGTGATATTGATTCCGTCGGGGATCCGTCGCATTTGACCTTCTTTGAAATGCTTGGTAACTGGTCGCTTGGTGATTATTTCAAAAAAGAATCAATCGGTTACAGTTTTGAATTCCTTACAGATAAAAAATGGCTTGATATCCCTGCAGAAAAGCTCTCTGTTACCGTATTTGCCGGGGAAGACAATATTCCGAGGGATGAAGAATCTGCGGAGATTTGGGAAAGTCATGGTATACCGCGCGGACGCATCTATTTTTTGCCGCGCGAGGATAACTGGTGGGGACCGGCCGGTGCTACCGGACCGTGCGGACCTGATACTGAGATATTTTTTGATACAGGAAAAATGAAATGCGGACCGGACTGCCGTCCCGGCTGCCATTGCGGAAAATATGTTGAAATCTGGAATAACGTTTTCATGCAGTATAATAAGACTGCGGAAGGAAAATTTGTTCCTCTCTCGCGTAAATGTGTCGATACGGGAATGGGGATTGAGCGTACGGTTGCGATGCTTAACGGGCAGAAATCTGTATATGAAACAGATGTATTTGTTCCCGTGATCGGTTGTATTGAAAGACTTACCGGAAAGAAATACGGTGTTTCTGAAAAAGATGATATTTCCATGCGTATTATTTCCGATCACCTCCGTACAGCGGCGTTTATTCTGGGCGATCCGCAGGCAGTTACACCGAGTAATGTAGGTGCCGGGTATATCCTCCGCCGGGTTATCCGGCGGGCGGTACGTCACGGACGGAAACTGGGCCTTGACGGAAAATTTCTTACGGAGCCGGCTTCCGTTATTATCAGCGAGTATAAGAATGCCTATCCGGAACTTGCTGAACATGCGGACTTTATCAGGAAAGAACTTGAATCAGAGGAAATGAAATTTCTGCAGACCCTGAAAAAAGGAGAGGCAGAATTCGAAAAGCTTCTGCCGAATCTGCAGAAAAACCCGAAAAAAGTTATTCCTGGCAGGGTTGCTTTTCGTTTATATGATACATTTGGTTTCCCGATTGAATTGACGGAAGAACTGGCTTCCGAAAACAGCATGTCGGTTGATATCGAAGGTTTTAAAACTGAAGAAAAAAAACATCAGGAAGAATCCCGCACGCTCAGTGCGGGAACATTTAAAGGCGGTCTTGCCGATCACAGTGAGATTACGACGAAATACCATACTGCAACGCATTTGCTGCAGCAGGCTCTGGTTAATGTGCTGGGACCTCATGTTGCCCAAAAAGGGTCAAATATAACGTCTGAGCGCATGCGGTTTGATTTTACGCATCCGCAGCCTATGACAAGTGAAGAAATCAAAAAAGTTGAAGATATCGTAAATGAACAGATCCGCAGAGATCTGCCCGTGACGATGGAAGTCATGGATCTTGATCAGGCAAGAAAATCCGGTGCGCGCGCGCTTTTCGGTGAAAAATATGACAGTCAGGTTAAGGTATATACAATCGGAAGTTTTTCAAAAGAAGTATGCGGAGGCCCTCACGTGCAGCATACAGGGCAGATAGGCCATTTTCATATCGTCAAAGAGCAGTCTTCATCTGCAGGTATCCGTCGGATACGGGCTGTAATTGAGGATAGTGTTCCACCTGATGCAGCAGGCTCTTCTGCTGTAGCCGGGAACCACGACGGTGGAAAGCAGGTATAGCCTTCAGGTTTATTTCATTTGTAACAAAGCAGTATCGATCTTGTTTATTTATTATTTGATAAGTGATAAGGAAGTTTTTTATGAAACGTTTTGCTGTTGGTATTGTGATTCTTTTTACCGTTCTAGCCGGTTTGGCTGCGCAATCAGATCTTCAGGTGCTTGCCGTAGTAAAACTTAATAAAACCGAACCCATTACACTGAAGGAATTGCGTGCCCGTGTGGAAACGTATCAGAAGCAGACAAATAAAGTTTTTGATACTACTCAGAAAAAAGAAATACTGGATGCTATTATTGATGAAAAACTGATCGTGCAGGCTGCCCAGAAGTCCGGAATCAGTATAACTGACAGCCAGGTTGATCAGTACTTTATGCAGAATATGTCACAGCAGCTCGGAAAACAGGTTTCGGAACAGGAACTGGCAGATATCATCCGTAAAGAACAGAATATGTCGCTTGACGATTATATGAAAAAACAGGTTGGAATGAATCTTTCTGAATATAAGGCGTATCTGAAATCTCAACTGATAGCGCAAAAGTATGTGTTTACACAGAAAAAAGATGAATTATCCGCTGTCGCGCCAACTGATGCGGAGATCCGCTCATTCTACGAAATGAACAAGGCTTCTTTTGTATGGAATGATATGCTCAAAATGTTTCTCGTTATTGTCCCTAAGGAAAGTGATGCGGCTGCTGCAAAAACCAAGGCACAATCTCTTCTGGTTGATTACACGAATAAAAAACAGACGCTTGATCAGCTGCGTGTAAAGTCACGAATAGATGATTCCGGTTTCCAGGCGGGCGACCTCCTTATCAGTAAAACACAGCAGCATGCCAAACAGCTCGGTCTTTCCTATAATGAGTTGATGGAACTTTTTTCAAAGGATGTCGGATATATTTCTTCTCTGACAGAAACCGATAATGATTTCCAGTTTTATACTATCCTTGAAAAATACAAGGCTAAGATGCTTGATATAGGTGATGTTGTGCAGCCCGGGACTACGGTTACGGTATATGATTACATAAAACAAAATCTTACACAGCAGAAACAGAGTCAGTATATGATCAAGGCTATCCAGGATATTTCGAAATCGCTGAATACCGATACAAATGTAGACCGGAAGAAAACCGGTGATGCACTTGATAAACTGCTGGCATGGGAAGGAAATAACTAGTGTCAAGACGAAAAGGACGAATTCTTGCTTTTCAGGCTTTGTACTCATGGGATGTCGGTAATGTTCCTCTTGAGGACTTGACCAGATTCGTATGGACAGAAAATGAAAAAGGTGAAACAGCAGACAGTGAAAGCAAGGATTTTGCGCGTTTGCTGATAGTGGGTGCAATGGAGCATATCAATGATATTGATGATCAGATTAAATTGCATCTTTCCGATAACTGGGACTTTGACAGACTAAACCGTGTCACTCTCGCAATCCTTCGTATGAGTGTTTATTCTTTACTGTTTCAAAAAGACATGCCGGCTACTATAGTAATTGATGAAGCTATCGATATTGCTAAAGAGTATGGTCCTGATGATTCATTCAAATTTATAAATGCACTGCTGGATACTATTAAAAAGGCTGCTGTAATTCGCCAAGAAGACTGAGATGTTTAAGCATAGCTGCTGTTTTTACCGGATGGCAGTAGTTTTTCTCTTTTCCATAGTGGCTGTATCCTGTTCATATAAGTCGGAAGATTCCTCTTTTACGGCAAAGCTGGATATGGTCGATGCACTGATTTCTGAAGGTCAGGTGACTGATGCACTGAAGCTTCTTAAAAAAATTGAAAAAAAAGCGTACGGATCTTTTTCTAATCTTGGAATTTATCGTCGTTATATGCAGCTTGGAGAAACAGAAGCTGCTGAAAATACATTAAAGCGGTCATTAAAAAAAAATCCCGGTAATGCAGAACTGTCGGCTGTCTATTCATATTTCCTTATGCGTCATGACCGGCTTCCAGAAGCAGTAAAACTGTCTTCCAGCCTTGCAGGAACGGCATATGAGTCCATACGTGCGGAAGTACTTCTCCGTGAAAATCTGGAAAATAAAGATTTCAAAAGTGGCTGGACTTCGTCATCGTATGAGGGCATCTATCGTGCAGCCTATGAAAGGACACTGGATACAATGTGGCTGCGTAATTGCGTTTCATTGTATATGGTTGACGGCGCGTTTGACGAAGCTGCTAATCTGCACCCTGAATATCTTTATACCCCTCTTGATGCTTTTTTCTGGTCTCTTGTTATGTATGATGCTGAAAAATTCCAGAAAGCAGCAACTGATCTTGATAAAGCGGATCAACTTGTCAGAGATCCGTATGGCAGGGAGAATTATTCGGATATTCGTATAGAAACGTCTGCACTGCGTTCTGATATATTTATAAAATCCGGTGATCCTGCTGCTGCTGAAGGTGAGCGGCAGCGTTTGTTACTGCTCGTGCAGTCGGGACAAATGCAGGAAACCCTTTCTCCATACGACAATATCGCGTTGCCTGCCGTTTATGTAAATAGCGCCTATTGGGCGGAATCACAGAAAAATATTGAAGATCGCTATAGACTCTTAAATTATGCAGTACATAACTGGCCGAATTATGTCCCGGCTCTTATAGCATACGGTAAACTGGCTTATGACAGTTCAAGACCGTATAATTCAGATGCATATACAGAGGCTCTGCAGCGTGCCGGTTTGAAAACAATCAGTATGCAGATGTATGATGATCTTCCGAAAGTGTCTGTTGATGATGCCCTGGAACGGATGACGGCAAGTTTGAAATACAAAAAAGATCCTGTGCTATATATAGCAAAGCTGTCTTTACAGTACGCTACTGATAAAGATCGTGATACTAAAGTAAAGCTTGTTGATCTATGGAATCTGCTTGAGCAAAATGAAGAAGGAACCGATATATATCCGTCTGCCCTGGTGCGATATGCACTGCATCTTCTGATAAGCTGCGGAGAAAAAAGTGATGCCTGGAATTTATTCAAAAAGTATATCAGCAGCAGATATTCTTTTACTTCTGCAGCCTCCTTTTGGGATCAGCTCATATCGATCATCCGGCAGACAGATGTATGGGAATGCGAATATGCCGGATGGTTTGCTGCGGATCAGCATAATGCAGCTGCTGCAAAACGTCTGTACGAATATGTTGTTTATGAAGATTATAAGGAAAAGGATAGAGATAGAGATATTTCACCTTTTGTCTCCTGCGAGAGTGCATCTAACCTTGCAATGATTTATAGCAGTACCGGAAACAGTAACGGTGCATTAAGTCTCTACAGCAGTATTTGCGGATTGACTGATAATACCCGGCTGAAGGCCGAACTGTTATATCGTATAGCCTGTATTCAGGAAAAATCAGGAAGAGATGATCTGGCACGGCAGTCATTAGAATACAGTATTTCGGTTGATCCGGATTACGAAAAGGCCAGTCATATGCTGCATTTGATGAATAAATAAAAAAACGGTACATCTGATATGTACCGTTTTTTTACCGGAAACGGAGAACTTTATTTTTCGATAACAGCTATAATATCACTGTTTTTAAGAATAAGGAAATCCTCATTGTTGATTTTTACGGCAGTACCTGCATATTTATCGTACATGATATGTTCTCCGACTTTGACAGTAATCTTGTCTTCATCAGTTCCCGGGCCTACGGCTTCTACGGTAGCAGTCTGGGTCTTTTCCTGTGCTGCTTCAGGGATAATAATTCCACCTGCGGTTTTTGATTCTGCTTTTTCCGGTTTTACAAGAACTCTGTCAGCTAATGGCCTGATTTTCATATAGATGCTCCTTCAATAATTGTTTAATGAGGTATAAAGCTTTATGCTTTATATATAAAATATACGAATTTTGTCGGAGTATCGTCAAGAAAAAAAACAGATCTGTTGAATATTTTCCTCTGCTTGTGTGTTCTGATAGAATACCTGTGTCAAAAATGCACAAAATGGAACGAAAAATAGACTTGTGTGTCAAAAAGGATCAATGTGAGCTTCTTCCGGTTACGGAGAAAACCAAATTGCTGTGTCAGGCTGCATAAAACAGATCCTTTATGGCCAATAATTATAAAAATACTGGCAAATAGTATAGATAATCTGTTATGTAGAAATAGATGGCATAGATATTGCTATATTATTCTACTATAAGGAATCAGAAAATATCTGATGAATATTGATAAAGGATTGGCGCCCTGTGTGGTGCACAAGCTTTGCCGGATCTTTTATAGGAGATATATAATATGACTAATGACGAGAGCATTCTTTCACTTTATCTTAAAGACATTAATAAAATACCGCTTCTGACCCATGAAGAGGAAACAAAGCTTGCGGTAGAAGCCGCTGCTGGTAATAAAGCGGCTAAAGAAAAAATTGTCAAAGCAAATCTCCGTTTTGTTGTGAATGTAGCAAAAAAATATCAGAATCATGGACTTGATTTTGTCGATCTTATCAGCGAAGGAAATATAGGTCTTATGACTGCGATAGAGCGCTTTGACGTAAGTAAGGGTTACCATTTTATTTCCTATGCTGTGTGGTGGATACGTCAGGCCATCCTGAAGGCAATATGCGAAAAATCCCGTGCAATCCGTCTGCCGCTTAATCGTGCGAATGAGCTCGTTCAGATCGAAAGGACCAGGAAAGTTGTTGCCGGAGACAAGACTGAAGAACAGGAAATTTCTGAAATAGCCGGTATGTTAAATATGGAACCTGTTCATGTCCGTGAAATGATAAATATTTCACGGGATATGATTTCCCTTGATGCACAACTGGGGAATTCCGACAATGACCGGACATCTGTCGGAGATTTCCTTGAAGATAACCGGTATGAAAATCCTGATGAAGCAGTCATGAAGGATTTAATGCATAAGGATATAGACAAGGTTCTTGAGACCTTGAAGCCGAACGAAGCAAAAGTTCTTCGTCTCCGTTATGGTCTGAACGGGACAAAACCGATGTCCTTGAAAGAAGTCGGCGATGTGTGTAATTTAACGAAAGAGCGTATACGTCAGATTGAAAAACATGCTATTGTACGGATGCAGCATCCTGCGCGGATGCATCGGCTTGAAGCGTACGTTGCATAATAGAAAATGCGTCTGAACGAGCTGTCTGAAGAATATCATAATCACGTTTCAGATCTGCAATTCCGAGCGTGAGATTTCCTGCCTGTATGGTTCCGGCTAATTCGCCGGGACCTCGCAGTTTTAAATCCTCTTCTGCAATGATAAAGCCATCAGTATTCTCCCTGAGAGCTTTCATGCGTGCTATTCCTGTTTCCGAAATATTTTTACTGTAGATAAGGAAACAATATGACTGAGCATTCCCGCGGCCTACACGGCCGCGCAGCTGGTGCAGCTGGGCAAGGCCGAACCGGTCTGCCTGTTCTATTACCATACAGGTTGCATTTGGAACATCGACACCTACTTCAACAACCGTCGTTGCCGCAAGTACTTGTATTTCTCCTTTACGGAATTCATCAAGCGTCCTGTTCTGGGTTTCTTCATCAATCCTGGAGTGTATCAATGCGCAGCGATATTGCGGGTATTCTTTGCCGGAAAGGATGGAAAACATTGCTTCTGCAGCCTTGATTTCTGCCGGTTTCCGGGATATTGCGGATTCTGCCTCGGATAGTTTAAGAGCTTTAGCTGCAACAGGTTCCGCATCTTCATTTCCGTCGATTGCAGGATACACGAAATATGCCTGGTGTTTTTCTTCCAGCTCTTTACGTACCGCGCTATAAACATTTTGTTCGTGCCCTTCACGGACAAGATATGTTGTTACAGGTTTACGGCCTGCAGGCATCGTATGAATGGAGGAAATGTCAAGATCTCCGAAGGCAGTAAGTGCCAGTGTTTGCGGTATCGGGGTGGCACTCATCATCAGCAGATGTGGTGAGATATAGAAAGGAGCCTTTGCAGATCCTGTTGTTCCTATCTGTAACCCTTTGCCTGTTATTGCATTCCGTTGCATAACACCGAATCTGTGCTGTTCGTCTATTACTACAAGCTGAAGATCTCTGTATTGTACATTGGCAGAAAAAAGTGCATGAGTACCTATCAGGATATCAACTTCACCGTTTCTTAAAGCCTTCAGGAGTTGAGACCTTCCTGCTGCCTGTATGTTTCCGGTAAGAAAAGCGATGTGTACACCAAGCGGTTCGAGTAAACTGGCTGCTGTTTCGGCATGCTGCCGGGCCAGTATTTCCGTGGGAGCCATAAAAGCACATTGTCCGCTCCAGTCTACCGCACGCAGGCACGCAAAAAAAGCTACCAGGGTTTTTCCCGAGCCGACGTCCCCCTGTAAAAGACGCGCCATTGTAAATACAGGCTTACTTTCGGATGTATCATCGCTGTTGAGCAGAAGACTTCTTGCTTTATATCCCCGGTCTATATCATCGTTCATCTGGGAAATTACGGACATCTGATCCTGAGTAAGCTTGAAAGGCAGACGTTCTGTCAGTTGTTTCTGCCGCGGGGAAAGTGATTTTATGAATTCTTCCGGGATTATTTTTTTTGTTTCTGACCCGTCTTCACCTGATATAACAGGAACTACAGCCGGAAGAGCTCCTTTGTGTTTCCAGGCCCGTTCGGCCATTATATACTGGAAGTGATATAGTTCTTCATAAATAAGTGTATAGCGTGCGTTTTTTATGTCTGAAAGGTTTTCAGGCTTATGAATCAGCGTGAGTGCCTGTTTTTTGGGCAGCAGATGACGTTTTTCCATAATTTCAGGAGGCACTTCATTATCTATACCGAGAGAATACTGTGACAGAGCGGCAGCGATTGTTTTACGTATGTTTTTCTGGTTAAGGCCCTGCGTAAGCGGATATACCGGAAAGATTCCCGAATCGGGTAAGTTTTTACCGGTATAATCCGGAAGAGATCCGGTGTCGGAGAGTTTAACCGCATCAAACGATGTGCTTTGTAGTCCACCGTACTTTATAGCGAAACTGCCGGAGATGACGATGATGCAACCGACAGGAAATGATTTTTCAAGAAACGGGCGGTTAAATGCGATGAGTTGTGCTTCACTGGTACCATCATTTATATAAAGCTTCAGTGTTCGCATCCTGCCGTATCCGAACCATTCGTGGGCGGTTACCCTGGCAATGGTATGTACTTTTGCCTTATTAAATTCTGCAAGCGGAACCTGCCTTGTCCTGTCTTCATAATCCCGCGGATAAAACTGCAGCAGATCGGCAACAGTGAAAATATTAAGATTTGCAAACAGTTTTGCTGCCGCTGTTCCTATACCCGGCAGCGTGGTTACGGGTGTACGTATTTCTTCCAGCTTCACGTTTAATCCCTACGTTATCAGAACGGCAGACCTCTCAGCATATTTGCAAGAATATGAATGATATAGGCTCCGCCTATCTGTACAACGAATAACGTCAGTATTGCGATGATAATGGCATTTTTATAACTTACAGGTTTCCCACCGGAAAAGACTCCGCTTATGCGGAATACGAAGGGATTGATACTGTTATCAATTTGCGTCCATATTGATCCGTAGTAATTTGAATCACGCCCTATGAGCATAACAATAAGCCTGATGATCAGGAAAACAATAAACAGCATAAGTACTGAAGAACAGATTTCCCATAACATGGTTAAAAGAATGGCAAGTATATTTCCAAGAGAAATCATATGCTGTGTTGCCATACTGTTAAATACCGTGGACAGGAACATCAGTACTCCGAAAGCAATAATCGGCGTGAAATCTATTGCTGAAAACCTCAGCCAGGTTATCCGCCTGAACAGATTCAGAAAAGGGTCACAGATTGCAGCAAGAAACTGCGCAAATTTACTGTATGCCAGATCAGGGATCCATGTAAGGACGATACGTATAAAACAAAGCAGTGTATAAATTGAAATAACGGATGCAAGGGTTCTGAAAATGTACGTCATGAGAATACCTCTAGGCTGTCCACACATCGCTCACATAGGGCTGTGTTTCCAGGTTATGTATGAATTCCGGTGTCGACGGGACTGTCATCTGGCTGTTCGCCTTGATTATATAAGGTCCGCTTCCGGTATCTATATGAAAATATACAAAACAATTACCCGTACTGCCAAATAAAAAATCTTTTAATTTTGTGATCTGCTGCTCCCGGGTAAACGTATTATCCAGCTGGATATGAATTTCATTTATCGCGTGAGCCTGGAGGGCATTCGGATTTTCCATACTGTCCACTATCAGCGAAGGCGTATCCCTGGACCCGTCCACTTTACCGCGAAACGCATATACTCCGTCTTCGTGCAGCTGCTCATTTTTCAATTGTTCCCATGTTTTCGGGAAAAAGGTCAGTTCAATGGAACCGGTAAAATCCTGCAACTGTGCAAAAGCCATTTGAGTACCCTTTTTAGTATTGATAATACGCAGATTTACCAGCATACCTATTGCTGTATACGCTTTCCCTGCATTACGTGCCTGCCAGGAATTCTGGTCACCATTAGCAGCGGCAGCCTCCTTTTCAGCAAGTGAATCCTTTGCTGCCCGTAAAATGGTCTGAGAATTGACCGTTGCTGCAGTATTTATAGCCTTACGGTAATCGTCAAGGGGATGTCCGCTGACATAACAACCTATCAGTTCTTTTTCCAGATTCAGTTTTTCCATTTTAGGTTCGTCCGGGATTTCTTCAAATACGAAATCGGGGAATTCTTTTTCATCGGTATTTTCGAAAAGACTCGCCTGTCCGTATTCGTTGCCCGACTTTTTTGCTTCTGCATAATCAACCGCCTTTTCCATGTTCTGAAGAAGTGTCGGCCTGTTTTTTCCCAGTTTATCGAAAGCGCCCGTTTTTATCAGTACTTCAATTGCACGTTTGTTTACGGTTTTTAAGTCCACTCTGTCGAGAAAGTCACTAAAATCTTTATACGGTCCGCCTTCATTACGTTTGTTTACTATTTCCTCTGCAGCAGATTCTCCCATACCTTTTATACCCATGAGGCCGAATACTATTTTTCCGTCTACAACGTCGAATACACAGTCGGAACGGTTGACGTCCGGCGGATCAATTTCCAGCCCCATTGACCGGCCTTCTTCTATATATTCAGGAAGCTTATCGGTACTGGTAATTTCATTCGTAAGGTTGGCAGCAATGAACTCGGCCGGATAATTTGCCTTGAGCCAGGCTGTACGATAGGCTACAACGGAATATGCTGCTGCATGGCTTTTATTAAAGCCATATCCGGCAAAAGGAATCATGATTTCGAATATTTCTGCAGCATGTTCTTCCGTGAAACCGTTTTTCACAGCCCCTGCAATAAATTCCTTTTTTTTATCCATCAGTACGCTCAGTTTTTTCTTTCCCATTGCCCGACGCAGCATATCTGCCGCACCGAGTGAAAATCCTGCTATACGCTGGGCCACCTGCATAACCTGTTCCTGATAAACCATGACTCCGTACGTCTCTTCAAGGATATCCTTCAGGCATGGATCCGGATAGGTAATTTTACTGTGATCCATCTTACCTTCGATATATTTGGGGATGTAATCCATAGGACCCGGTCTGTACAAAGCATTTAAAGCTACGATGTCTTCGATTCTGCGGGGTTTTGCCTGTTTTAATATTTTCTGCATTCCGGGGCTTTCAAACTGAAATACGGCAACCGTATCCCCGCGGCAGAAAAGGTCAAAGGTCTTTTCATCAGTTTCACTAACCTGATCTGCATGGAAATTTTCCAATCCGGGCCGTTTACGTATAATATGTTCTGCATATTTTATCAGCGTAAGTGTTTTAAGACCCAGATAATCCATTTTAACAAGTCCGCATGGTTCTATAATATCCATCGTGTATTGTACGGCAACTTTTCCTGTTTTTGCATCTTTGAATACAGGGGCCCATTCGGGGAGCGGACTGCGGCCGATGACAATACCGGAAGCATGAAGACCCGTATTCCGGTTTACGTTTTCGAGTTTGAAACAGAGTTCAAATAACTGTTTATAGCGTATCTCATCTTTATATGGTATGAGCTGTCCGTTATCCGGATTTTTTTCATCAGGAGGCGTAAATGCATCCTGCAGTTTTGCCTTCGGATTATCGGGAATACATTTTTTCAGTATATTTACTTCACTCAGCGGAATATTAAGTACCCGGCCTACATCCGCTATAACCTGCTTTGCTTTAAGCGTACCGAATGTAACGATATGTCCGACCTGGGGATCTCCGTAATGATCGCGCGTATATTGGATGACCCGCTGCCGTCCTTCGAAGCACATATCGACGTCGAAATCAGGCATACTGACGCGTTCCGGATTCAGGAACCGCTCAAAAATCAGTTTAAAACGGAAGGGGTCGATGTCGGTAATAGTCATTGCATAGGCAACAAGCGAACCGGCTCCTGAACCGCGGCCGGGGCCTATCGGAACGTCATTATGTTTTGCCCAGTTTATGAAGTCCCATACGATAAGAAAGTAACCTGAGAATCCCATCTGAAAGATAATTCCCAGTTCATACATAGCACGTTTTCTGATGTCTTCTGTAATAACTTCATAGCGTTTTCTGAGTCCCGTTTCTACAAGATACAGAACATATGCATCCTGCGAGACGAACTCTTTAGGAATCTGATAAACCGGCAGACAGTCTTTAAGTTCCTGTGTCTTAAATTGTGGTATGGTAAGATCACACATAGAAGCTATTTTGAGTGTGTTATCCATGAGTTCAGGATAGTCAGGAAATAACAGAGCCATTTCCTGATCACTTTTGAGATAGTACTCACTGCCTTCCATGTGTTCATGAGGTTCATTCAATAGTTTTTTTCTGCCTATACATTGAAGTACATCCTGGGCGATAGCATCTTCCCGGTTGCAGTAGTGGACGTCATTTGTCACTACCATCGGCAGATTGAATTTTCTGGCTATGGCTATAAGTTTCGGGGATACGACTTTATCAAAATCGTTGCCGTGATCCTGCAGTTCGATATAATAATGATCGGGACCAAAAAGTTTTGAATACCGCTGAATAAGTTCTTCCGCTTTTTCCTGATCGCCGGCCATAAGCATTTTAGGAAGTTCACCCTGAATACAGGCGGTAAGACAAATAAGGCCGGAATGATACTGCTGCAGGAGATCCCAGTCGATGCGGGGTTTATAATACATGCCTTCGGTATATGCTTTTGAATCGAGCATCATCAGATTGCGGTATCCTTCGGCGTTCTGTGCTATCAGGATAAGGTGGTAATACCAGGAACCGTACGGTGTCTTTTTCTGTTCAAGTCTGCTGCCTTCGGCAACATAAAATTCGCAACCTATCAGCGGATTTATACCGTTCGCGCGGCAGATATGTTCGAAATTGAGCGCTCCGAACATGCATCCGTGGTCGGTTAATGCAAGAGCCTTCATGTTTAACTGTTTTGCACGGGCAATCAGCGTATCAAGCTTTGATGCACCATCCAGCAGAGAATAATCGGAGTGTACGTGAAGGTGGACGAACTTTGAAACAGGAGTGTCTGCACCCGGTTCGGGAAAAACGTGTATATCGGCCATTACGCTATGCTCCTGCCCGGTTCGGTAAGAAAATTATTGTCGTTTGATCTTTCAGAGAATGTAAATCAGTCATGGTTATATTGTAAATATTTTGCCGCTTGTCGGCAATACCGGCCCGGAGCGATCCGGCAGACGTCTTATACGAGAGAAAGAGCCGTTCTGATCATCGGTTCAAGATTTTTCATTGCTTCTCCGGCGGGGGGTATCTGTTCCCCTGTTATGCAGGAACATACATTCGTAACAATTGACAGCGCGCTTTTTCTGAGATATGCGGCGTTACAATACAGTGCATATGTTTCCATATCCTGTGCCAGACAGCCCATTGCGGCCCATGGCTTCCATGACTGTTCCGGCCCCAGTGCGTTATATTCACTGTACATATCAGAAGAGAACAGTGAACCTGCTTTAAAGCCGATATGGCTGTTTTCAGCAAACACGGCAGCCTTTCTGAGGAGTCCAAAATCACCGCAAGGGCAGAATGTTCCCGGCAGTTTATACTGATATGCGTAGTTCGAATCCGTACATGCCGTCATGGCCAGTACCAGGTCCCCGGGTTTCAGGAATGTCTGGAATCCTCCCGCTGTTCCGATACGGACTATATGTTCCACACCGTAAAAGGCGAAAAGTTCGTATGTGTATATGCCTGCAGAAGGTCCGCCCATACCGCTTCCCATAACAGAGACGGGTTTACCGTTAAAAGTACCCGTAAATCCCAGCATACCGCGTACGCCGGTTACCTGCTTTGCATTTTCAAGATAATGTTCTGCTACATATTTCGCCCGCAGCGGATCTCCGGGCAGCAGTGTAAAAGGTGCTATTTCACCTGTTTTTGCAGCGTTATGCGGTGTCGGTATATGACTGTTTATGGTTATTTGCATGACAAAACTCCTGTGCGGCTGCTACCTGGTTATTACCTGGTTACTACCTGGACCTGCAGCCGTTATACGATAAAACATTATATGCTGTCTTAACTTTTACCATAATCACCAACCCCGCGCAAGCACCGGAGTATTAAACCCCTCTGCACGAATAAAAATACAGAAGCCCGCAGCCGCTTTTAAAACCAGGCTGACTTTTGAAAACGCTTCAACCGGAGAATATATTTTTCCGATAATCTTACTATGAAGCAGAAAATATATACAGCAGCGATTATCGGAACGGGACGTATCGGTTTTTCCCTCGGATTTGACCGGCGGCGCGAACAACCGGCTTCGCATACGATGGCGTTGAAGAGAAACAGAAGAATTTCGCTTATTGCCGGCTGTGATACTGACACTGAGCGGCTTGCTGTCTGGAAGCGTGCCATTCCCGGCGCATCGGTATATGAACATTACGCAGATCTGTTTGCATTACACGTTCCCGACATTGTTGTTATTTCGGTAAATGAAAATGCTCATCTTGAAACGGCGCTCGCTGCAATACGGGCACACCCGCGGCTGCTGATCCTTGAAAAACCGGTAGCCCTTACGGTTCATGACGGCCTTCTGATCCGGGATGCGGCGCTGGAGCATAATGTTCCGGTTCTTGTGAATCACGAGCGGCGTTTTGCTGCCGATTATAAAGCTGCCTGGTCATATATGCAGAATATCGGCAGTATCCAAAGCATAACTGCGTTATTGAGTTCCGGCCTCCGTGTCTATTGTCCGAAGGATGAGGAAACAGGAGAATACAGTTTACTGCATGACGGAACCCATCTGGCGGATATCATTCTGTATCTGCTCAAAGCCGTCAGCTGTGATAATTCCGGGAATCTGCTGTGTAATCCTGTCCTGACGGGGGTATTCCGCGATCCGGATGATCCTTCCGTCATACGGAATATAAGTGCTCATTACGAAACCGGAGTGTGCCCTGATATTACACTTTCAATATCCGGACGAAGCCGGTATTTCGGCTTTGAAGTGGATATCCGCGGAACAACCGGCAGGATTTACATAGGAAATGGTTTTGCACAGTTTTACAAACGGGAAGAATCCCGTCTGTATACAGGGTTTTATTCGCTGGAAAAAGACCGTTCAGTAAGATTACCAGGGAAGACCGGATATTTCGTGAATATGGTACAAAATGCAGTTGATTTTCTTGACGGCAGGGGGCCTCTGGTATCCACGCTGCAGGATGGATTGAATGCACTTTCTGTA
>DCFS01000289.1 GCA_002319875.1 Treponema sp. UBA1798
ACGGATTTTATTGCCGTCTGTTGTTCACTTGTATATTCGGTATCCGTACTGTTCAGTATTTTCATCAGCTTTTTTACAGTGAGCTGGTATTCACCTTTTTCACTTAACAGCGTACTATAAAATGTATCGTTATTGATATAGTACACCGTCGAAGCATTTCCGCTGCCGGTACCGCTGTTTCCTGAATTCTGATAGAACTTTGCATTATCGGTAAGTTCTATACCACAATAATAGGTACGTGTTGTTTTGACTGTATCCGCATCGTCGCCGTATATGGCAAGATAATTTGAACGCAGAGCAGCTTTTGTCATATCAGCTGCTGCATCACCGGCACTGTAATATTTTGCAATGACAAGAGGATTGTCTGAAGAAAGCGACGTAAAATCGGAAACCGAAAGGTCAACTGGCGACGCGGAAAGTGTCTTTGTACCAGTGTCATATTTGTAAATATGCATTACAAAAGACGATATCGAATGACTGTCGGAAAAATCTCCGGTAATCTTGATTGTCTGGCCATAGGAAGTTGCCGTTTCCGAACCATAGGCCAACGGCTTACTGACAATAAGTACCGGTGCCGTATTATCTATATCAAATGCACGGGAAGCCGTACCTGATTCCCGGCTGGAAGCATCATAGGCAACGACATCAACTTTATAACCGCCATCCGGAAACGTCCAGCCGTTGCAGCTTCCACCGGAAGCATTCAAAGAAACAGACCAGTCTTTCCCCGAAGCACCTATTGTTGCAGCAAATGTACCATACGAAGTCAATGTATCCGTATTGGTAACATTCACTTTTATTGAAACCACGCCTTCATCATCATCACATGACCCCGCAAGTGTAAATGTACCTCGTATCACAGCAGATGAAGGAGGATATGTTATGGCAAGGGTAGGAGCTTCCGTATCCACAGAATCACCGAGACCGATATTTTTACAGGTTGTAAGAAACAGTAATGAAACTGCTACCCCTGTATACAAAGAATAAAAACCATACTTTTTTACTAATCTCAAAAACTTCATTACTTTTTTACTAATCTCAGGAACGTCAATACTTTTTTCTAGTTTAATGCAATATCTCCAAAAACACAATAATGTTTAATAATATGAAATGTTTTCAAAAGTCAGACGAATTATCAAAGTGGTTCATACTACTATACAAAGGCCCGTTAAAATACATTTAATCTGATACCCTCTGAAATCTGTGGTACAAGGTTCTGTACGGAACTGGTACCCGTACCTGATATATCGGACGGAATAAACCAAAGCTGGAATTCGGTATAAAGAGAAAATGTCCTGAAACGTTTCATCTGCGGAAATGTAATACGGGGAAATTCTATCTGCCCAAGAAGTGCTGAAAGTATCTGGGCTTTCCCGCTGTTTGTCTGATTGAAGCGTGTAAAGTTCGCGCCCACAGCAAACGAGGAAGAAAGCCAGTCCCAGTCAGGTCCCCAAAAATACCGGAACGGAATATTACCGACATTTGCCAGTATTTTTATACCGAAAATGCTATCCCCACCGTAACGCATAGCTGTATTAGTAAACATATCGCGCTGATTCTGTGTAAACTGACCCCACTGAAACTGTACTTTTACATTATCATCAAAAAATGTAAGCCCTACGCCTATATCAAACAATGTAGCACCCCAGAAATGCCAGTCAAAATACAGTCCCTGAATAAAAGCAGGGACTTCATAAGCGGCCTTATCGCCTTTACGCAGAGCAAGCGTCACACTTTTCAGTCCTATCTGATCTGATGCAAGTCCGGAGAATTCAATCTTCTGATTATAACGGCCCCCTTCTCCCGGAGATATAAGACGCAGGTCGGGTTTAACTTTATCGATCTGCACAATCGTACGCGTAACAGCAGTTTCTCCGTTTTTCATCGTTGCCCGTACAAGCAGAAAATGGTATCCATCAGCCATATCGTCATTTTCTATACGATAGCGCCACTTTCCATTCCTCGATACTTCCGAAAAAGTGCGTCCGTTATCAAAACTAAGTTCAACTTTTTGTACGGATTTTGCTGTAATTGCTGCTCTTTCTTCGGCCGTCGATGTCTTTGCTTTTGCATTTATGATATCATCCTCACTAAGTGTATAGCCGGCTCTGCCATTCAGATAAGGACGGTTTACCGCAAAATCACCATATGTAAAATTATCTATGGTTACCCATGGACCATCAGGCATATAGGTGAGCATTTGTGCAGAAGAATAAATTACTGTACCGTCTTCAAGTTTTGCCTGTATTTTATATGAATGGCTGCCTGCCGTCAGCGTCTCAGGGGCAAGCGTAAATTTGAAATATCCTGTTTCGAAGAGTTCTGTTGTTCCGGCATCAGTATCATCAATAAAAAGCGTAACGGTATTTACCGTTTTTTGTGCAGTTACTGATCCGTAAAGATTAAACACCCCCTGTAAATGCTGTCCGTTCAGGGGATATAATATATCGACTTTTGCCAGAGGAACCGTTTTATCCAGTTCTACATTTCTGCTTACATGAGTGGCATTACCGGCAGTATCCAGTGCAGTAACTTCCAGATTATACAAACCGTTTTCAAGTTCCGAGAGGTCAACAGGCCTGGAAATAATCCGGTCTGTTGAAAGTTTTATCTTTTTCAATTTATCCGGTGCCTGATTTACTTTATCCAGAGCGTGAATGGATATATATACTTCACTGAGATCTATATTATCCAGCACATTTCCGGAAAAAAATAAAGGACCTGATATACGCGAACCGTCAAGAGGCAGTTCAAGGAAGAGTTCCGGCTTCGTATTATCAATATTTATAAGACTTGAATACAATCCCTGAATCCCGTATCCGTCGTAAATTCTGATAAATACAGAATGAGATCCATCCTGAAAAAGACGGCTGTCAAATGAATACGTCCAGTTTCCGGTTCCCTCCGCGTCGTTGTACGTATTTCCATTATCAAGCGATACCATAACTTTCGAAATACCGTTTTTATCAGAGGCAATACCTTTTAATGTTACCTGCTCCCGGACGGTCTGTTTAAAATCAGGAGAAATCAAGCTTCCTTCAGGCTCTTCAAGGGAAACGCGAAAAGACCTTTTTACTTCATTACCTTTCGTACCGTTTATATCCACAGCATATGCAGTAATGGTGTGTTCATTATCCGTAAGTGAGGATACCGGAATGTCTACGGAAAAACTCGTTTCGTATTCTGCCGTTCCGGTAAAAACTCCATTATCTATCTTATAGAAAAACTTTGATGGACCGTCATCATCATATAAAACACCGGATAATTTGAAATCACGCGTGATGATCTCATTTTCAGCCGGCAGATTGATTTCCGCCTGTGGAAAATCAGACGATGCATCTATAAAAAACTGCCATGACTGTATTGAAGTAACATTCCCTGCTTCGTCAGTAAAATCAAACGACATCGCATCGCTGATTGGTTCTTCCTGTGTACCAACCATTGCAGTAATCAGCGGATGTAATTCAAGCTGGCGGGAACCGGATTTTTTTTTCTGTGCCTCCTTTCCGGTTTTACTGTCCGCAGTATGATTCTCAGGAACAATATACTCAGCTTTTATAAGGCGTCCGATATCTTTAACTTTAAAAACAATCAGTGTTTCTCCATTTACTGTATCCTGTACGACAGGAAGCAGCACCTGTACCTGGGGAGAAGTTGTGTCCTTCTGAACGGCAATATGTATCCGGGATTCATTTCCCGACCGGTCTTCAGCTTTTACATCTATCCTCACAAGACCGTCATCCATAGTAAGTGGTACGGATACGGAAAATACAGCGCTTTTAGCTGCATCTGCTGCCTGTGAAATGCTGCAATTAATCCAGTCTGTACCACCATCAAGCGAATACTGGACAATAGCTATTCCCCCCTGATCCGAAGCAGTACCGCTTATTTTCAGTTCCTGTCTCACCCATTCCTGGTTTTCAGGAGAGAGAACCTTAAGTACCGGTTTTTCCGTATCACCCGGTACGGGTACCGGAGCTTCCGGAGGAACTTCTGTTGCGGAAGTTCCTCCTTCTGCCCCATACGGCTGGATGCAAAGAACGGATTTCTGTTCAAAGGTTCGCCCATATATGTCCGTTGCCGTTACGAAAATGGTAACAACTCCGGCAGCCGCCTCTTCAATCGGAATGTAAACCGGAACTGTTGCTGACGGCGTACGTAAATCCCTGTTTTCTTCTTTTAAGATTCCAGAATCAGATTCTATCTTCCATTGTATAGAATGAATACCGCAATCAGCAGAGGCTGTCGTTTCGTATACCGGTTTTTCCAGCGGATTTACCTGCATACCGTAAAAAACAGCTTCACTACTGTCACCGGATGTTTTTTTATTCCGTATCTGTGCATCAGCAAAACGGCCGGCAGGTCCTTTTGCTGTAAATTCTACAGAAACGGGATTACTTTCCACGCCATTGATATCAACAGCAGTAACAATAATTTTATGTTTTCCGGCAGAAAGTTCCGTATCAGGGGCAAGAGGTGTACAGAATACGCCGTGTGTATGTATTGTCTGCTCATTACCGCCGTCAAAACTCCAGGAAACTTCATCAATTCCATCATCATCTGAAGCAATACCGCGAAAAAAAGAGGTCCCCTTCCCGTCCACGATAGTTCCGGGAATCGGATCACTTATAGTTACAGAAGGTTTGTCCTGATCCTGATCAAGATGAATTTCACGCTCTATGGTCGTAGTATTTCCAGCTTTATCATGTGCAATAATAGAAAATTTCACTGATTTTTTTTTAATATTCCTGGTATCGAAATCCTTACACCAGTATGGATTTCCCGGAATCAGATCAAAATCACCGCTCTGGTCATCAAATACCCATGAAAGTTTTGAAATACCAATCGTATCCCGGGCATATCCGGCCACGGAAAAGATACCGTTCTGAACAGTATTTTTTTCCGGCCATACAATATCTGCATCCGGTTTTGTATTATCGACAAAATAAAGAAATGTATACACCCCTTCAGAGTTCTGTCCGTCAACAGCTTTAAACCATACGACAGATGGTCCATCGGAACCTTTACGGGTATCTATCGGGACGGAAAATGTCCAGTCTCCCTGTTTTTTATTCCTTTCGATCTTTATCTTATAAAAATGTTTGCCGGCATCCGTAGAATAAAATAATGCTTTTATACCGTTGCCGTCTGTTATAGTGCCTTTCAGATTTATTATACCGGAAACAAGGTTTCCTACCGTATAATTCGTTACCATGGTTTCAGGAACATGCCGGTCAAGATTCCAGAAAACATTTACACTTTTACCCTGAAGACCGTTTACGTCCGTGCCAAAAACTTCTATAGTATGTAACCCTTCGGACATTTTTGTGGTATCAAGATAATATGACCAGAATTCTTTTCCTTCTGCACGGACAGGATGCTCCCTGTCTCCGTCAAAAACAAGATCAACATGATCTACTGCATCATCGTCTACACAGGTACCCACAATATTGAGATTCCCCGGAATATGCATTTCCGCAACGGGATTAGTTATTGTCGTAACAGGATAATCTGATTCAGGATCAATAAAAATATTATAAGGACCGGCAATCGCCTGATTGCCACCTTTATCGGTAACAGTGACTACAATATTGTATTTGCCTGTTTTTTTCCCATTTAAATCAAAAACTTCCTGCCAGCTGTTCATATGTTCAACGGAACGTTCTGTAACATCACGGGCAAATATAAACATAGGAAAAACAAGCATCAGGAAACAGCTTGTAACTTTTTTCATAAGAGAAAGGCGTAAAATTATACTTTTTGTATTCTATGTATCTTTCTGGATTTTAGATACTTTGTCAATATCACATCCTTATTATCGGGTATTTTATTTGCTTTTATCAATAAAAAAGCATATACTGATTTCAGCAAAGTAACATGAATGAAATCAGTGAAAAAATAAAGATTCTTCAGGATTATATAGATAGCAGTAGTAATATTGTATTCTTTGGGGGTGCAGGAGTTTCAACTGAAAGCGGAATTCCCGATTTCAGAAGCAAAGATGGTCTATACAATCAGAAATGGCATTATCCGCCCGAGCAGATAATCAGCAGGAGTTTTTTTGATGCAAATCCGGCAGAATTCTATAGATTTTACCGGGAAAAACTTATTATCCCCGGAGTCAAGCCTAATACTGCTCATTTGAAACTGGCAGAACTTGAAAGAACCGGAAAACTTACAGCTGTTATAACCCAGAATATCGACGGACTGCATCAGGCAGCCGGAAGTAAAAATGTATTCGAACTGCACGGAAGCACGTTGCGTAATTATTGCATGAACTGCCATGCCTTTTATGATATCGATTATATCGCAAAAAGCGGAGACAGCGGCGACGGTATCCCGCACTGTAAAAAGTGTGGAAGTATTGTAAAACCGGATGTCGTATTATATGAAGAAAATCTGGATGAACAGTGCATTGAAGGGGCCATACACGCGCTTGAAAAAGCAGATATGCTGATTATCGGCGGCACATCACTTGTCGTATATCCTGCTGCAGGACTTGTAAACTATTTTCATGGATCAAAACTGGTATTAATAAATAAATCAGAAACGTCGGATGACGCTATTGCCTCGCTTATAATTCACGACAGTATCGGTAAAGTACTTGGGGCGATCCATGCCTGATTATTCGAGCCTGATTTAAAAGCAGGATACATCCTTAAAAAATTTTATTTCACTATAATATTATACAAACGGTCAAGGTCTTCCCGGCTGAAATAATCTATCTGGAGCGTACCACGGTCAAGACTGCCCTTTAGAGAGACTCTTGTTCCAAAAATTTCAAGAAATTTCTGTTCTATTGCGGCCATATCGGGATCTCTGGGAGGCGGTACAGACTTCTGCACTTTTTTCTCTGTAGCTCCGTTACCGCTGTTATATTCACCAGCAAGTTGTTCCGCTTCACGTACGGAAAGACCGCTTCCGACAATCCGGCCGAACAGGACACGCTGATCAGCCTGTTTTTCTACAGAAAGAAGCGCGCGGGCATGGCCTGCTGTAATTTCCCCGTTTGCAAGCGCTGTCTGCATATCTTCCGGAAGCTTAAGCAGCCGCAGTGCATTTGCTACCGTTGAACGGTTTTTCCCGACACGCTTTGCTACATCATCCTGGCTTAAACCACCAAGCTCCATCAATTTGTAATATGCGGAGGCCTCTTCAACAGGGTTTAAATCGGAACGCTGGATATTCTCTATAAGAGCAACTTCCAATTTTTTTTCTTCGTTATAATGACGCAGCTGTATGGGAATTTTGGAAAGACCTGCTATCCGTGCAGCACGGGTTCGCCGTTCCCCGGCAATAATATAAAAGAAACCATCGCCTGCATCTTCTATAAGTACCGGTTGTACAACGCCATGTTCGCGGATGGAATCTGCCAGTTCCTGTAAAGCAGCTTCAGGAAATTCCTGCCGCGGTTGATGGGGATTGGGTTTAAGCAGTGCGGGAGCAACCCACAATGTGCCGTTATCATCCATCTCAATACCGGCAGGCAGTTTCATTCCACTTAACGGCAGAGCAGGCTCTTCAGCTTCGTTTTCCGACATAAGAGCATCCAGTCCGCGTCCAAGGCCGGCTTTTTTATTCACGCTGCATTACCTCTTTTGCAAGGCTTTCATAACTTTTGGCACCGATACAGGCAGGGTCATATTTACATACAGGAAGTCCGTGAGATGGAGCCTCGGAGAGCCGCACATTACGCGGAATAATTGTAGTAAATACAAGGTCCTTAAAATAAGATTTTACCTGCATGACCACATCCTGGGCAAGGCGGGTTCTGGAATCATACATTGTAAAAAAGATACCACCTATTACCAGATTTGGATTAATGTTTTTCTGAACCTTTTTTACGGTCTGCAGCAGCAGAGTTATGCCCTCAAGAGCAAAAAACTCGCACTGCATCGGAACAAGTACCGCATCGGCAGCTGCAAGCCCATTCAAGGTGAGTATTCCAAGAGAAGGCGGGCAATCTATAAATATATAATCGTATCTACCCCGCAACGGAGACAGAGCCTTTTTCAGAAAATATTCACGATCATTCTGATCAACCAGCTCAATAGCAGCACCCGAGAGATCTATCGAAGCACTGATTACATCAAGTTTTTCAATACAGGTATGTTTAACGACATTGTCTGCAGATACCGTTCCTGCCAGAAGTTCATAAACAGTCGGTTTATCTTTTGAAACCCCGATACCGCTCGACATATTTCCCTGGGAATCAAAATCAACAAGCAGAACTTTTTTTCCGGCAAGCGCAATGTAAGCACCGATATTAATGGCAGACGTAGTTTTCCCTACTCCGCCTTTCTGGTTTACAAAAACGAAACACTTTCCCATAGCTTACGACTATAACATTTTAAGCTAAATTAGTATACTGTTACATTGTATAAATTGGAGATATGCATGATCCTGTCCGCTACCCTGTCAAAACCGTCATCCATTTGCACTGAAAAACTTGGCCGCCCGTATATACGCATAAAAATAAAACCTGCAGGAACAGGTAATCCGGAGACTCTTTATTATGCTGAATTCTTTACGCAAAAGCAGGCCTTTCATAAAACATTTACAGCAGAGGAACTGAACACTTTTCTGGAACAGAATGCAGGAACTGTTTTTCTGAACTGTGTTTATCAGACAGAAACTGAAGAAATTTCCATTCTGGGGAACAAAAAAGGGCATATAACAAGGCTCTGCAGGAAGCTGCCTCTGAAATATGTTTCTCTGTCAGAAGTTAAATCCGGCAATATCTGCACAACGGACAACACAACTGTAAAAACTTATAACCAGAACAGGGTTAAAAATTATATATTAAAAGAAGGTACACCGATTCCTTTCCTCATCTATCTGGGAATCATGAACCCGGAAGGTAAAATCGCGGCGTCAAAATATGATAAATTCCGTCAGATCAACCGTTTCCTTGAATATATTGACGATATCCTTCCCGAAGTACTGCAGGGAATACAGGAAGAGACTTCCTGTACCGGCCCGGTAGTTCCCAGACCGGTGCGTATAGCAGATTTCGGATGCGGGAAATCTTACCTTACATTTGCAATCCATTATTACCTCACTGAAATAAAAAAAATTGATGCAGAAATAACAGGGCTTGATTTGAAGAAAGATGTAATCAGATACTGCAACGAACTTGCACTGCAGTTCGGCTGTAAAGGCCTGACTTTTGCTGAAGGGAATATTGCAGAATATAAATACAAGGATTCTCCCGATATCGTAATAACCCTTCATGCATGTGACACAGCTACAGATTACGCACTCGGATATGCTGTAAAGCAGAAAGTCAAGGCTATACTCAGTGTGCCATGCTGCCAGCATGAAATAAACCAGCAGATTGATGAAAAGAAGGCAGAAATAATCGCTTCTTCTCCGGAATTTTCAACATTATTAAAATACGGTATCATAAAGGAACGGTTTGCAGCACTTGCCACCGATGCACTGCGTGCGGAATATCTCGAAAATGCCGGCTATTCAGTACAGATACTTGAGTTTATTGATATGGAACATACCCCAAAAAATCTTCTGATACGGGCTGTACTGAAAACGGACAGACAGAATCAAACAAAAAAAGTATCAGATGCGCAATTAAGAGCGTCACTGTTTACGGATTCACTACACGTTTCGCCAACCCTGCGCGCACTGCTTCAAGACTGACAGAACCGTCGGCTTTCAGCAGCGGTAAATCTCCGATATCAAGATCGAAAGCGCGGCGACCAATATATTCTATATAATGAGCATCCGATGATGTCGTTACCGGATATGGCGCAGGAAGCATTATCCTGCGGACAGGTGGTACTTCAAAAAGGACCTGAGGGCGGACGAACTCAAGTGCATCCCATGCGCCTGCAACAATCGTTCCAAACTGGCTCATCATCGAAAAAGCCGGCCGGTCGACATGGGCAGGTATAACAAGCCCTCCCCGCTTATGAACCATTTCCGCGCATTCATCAAGAGAAACAGGTGCCGAAATAATCAGATATTTTTCCACTTCACCTATAATTTCATCATGCTCATCAACATATACCTGATCTCCCGTTTTTTCCGGCCTGTTACTGATATCGGGAAGTAAATCATACCAGGTATTACAAAAATCAAGAGCTGTTTCAAGATACGGAAACAGACATAATACATGCAATTCTTCCATCGTCTGTGCCTCCATACCGTACAAAGCGGCAATGCCTGCTTCTTTGCACAGGGAAGCAAACGGAGGACAGTTCAGCGCAGTATTGTGATCGGTCAGGGCTGCAAGTTTAATTCCCTTTTCTACCAGGGTTCTGACAATAGCCCCCGGTGACATAAGCAGATCTCCGCACGGAGAAAGGCAGGAATGTAAGTGAAGGTCGGAACGTATGATCATGGCGGCACATTCAGACGGGCAGCCCGTTGAGAGCCGCATACAGTTTCCCGCTTACCGTATATTGGTTCAAGGCAGTAACGAAAACTGCAATATGTTCTCCTGCTGCAGCTTCAAGCATATCCGGAGGAACAGGCCGGTCATTACAGACTATGATCGCAGGACAGTCTTTTGTTGACGCGACGGCAACCGTATTTCTATGCGCCTGAATAGTTACGAGCACAGCTCTGTCCGGTGCATTGCCGAGAACATCACTCAGCAGATCAGATGTATATACCGCCGTAACTTCGCTATCATTGTATATGTTCTGAACGGTTTCCGCCTCGATGACAGATGCAAGTCTGCTGACTTTCACGCACCACCTCCTGGTCATGGTTTCTTTACAGAACGAATGATTCCAGAAAATCAGCAATACCGTCCTCATTATTCGTCCTCCGCGTAACATAGGAAGCAATATTTCTGATATATTCCAGTCCATTACTCATCGCAACCGAATATTGAGCCATACGGATCATCGATTCATCGTTCATGCTGTCGCCGAAGGCCATCGTTTTATTCTGCGCAATGCCAAGTTCGCCAGCCAGCCATAGGAGAGACTCTCCCTTTCCGCATTCAGGTGGCATTATTTCCAGAAAATACGGTTTACTGGTAAAAATGACAGCGCTTGCCCCCAGCTCCTCTTTCAGTTTTTTCTCCAGTATCCTGAGTACTTCCGGCTTACCGGGAATAACCATTTTAGAATGCCCCTGATTTAACAACGCAGGAAAATCATCGACAACCTGAAGTTTCAGACCCGAAAGTTCAGCATCAATTCTTGTCCATTCGTTATCTTCCGGAACAAGAATTGTCGAAGGATTATAAACTTCACCTGCCAGTCCATATTTCTGTGCTTCTCTATATGCATACAAAAGCACGTCTCCGTCAACTTTACGCGAATATACGACAAGCCGTTTGTGCATATCGTATACGACAGCACCGTTCAGGGCAATAATGTACCGGCCAGCCTGCGTACCGGCAATATCCAGCAGGCGGACATATTTTAAAATGGCATTCTCCGCACGGCCGGAACACAGTACTATATATATTCCCCGGCTGGCCGCCTTCCGGATGGCATCGACCGTTGCGGGAGTAATGACAAGGTCCCCGTTCAGAAGCGTATCATCCAGATCAAACGCTATAATTTTCGGATCAAGTTTTTTTTCGGGTAGTTTCATGTATAAATCGTAGTTGACAAACAGGCATTTGTCAACGCAAACATACTGAAAAGCTTTTGTTCACAATTTAAGATTTCTGTTTTATACTTTGCAGCATATGAAAAAGGAAACAACACTTTTCCGGCAGATTATCCATCCGTTTCTGCTGATAACAGCCACCTATGTCATTCTCTTCCTCAGCTCATTTGCCGCAATGCATGTTGCCCTTTCGCTCCAGAATCTTTCCGGACAGATTCTGCAGGTAAAATCAGACTGGAACACGCTCGACAGGGTCACAAACGACATTCTGTACCGGAGGATCGATTCCGTAGACCGTATCAGCGATATTCTCTCCGAATGGAAAGACCGGACAGACCGTCTCGACACATCATTCCAGGAACTGACACAAAATACTATGTTCCGCTTTCTTCCTTCTTCTGCACGGGACAATATGGAGCACAGCCTCTGCATATGGAATTTTACCAGAGAGCGACTCGAAAATGCAAGAATTGTTTTTGCAGATATTCTAACCGAAAACAATGTTGCTGATATCGGTTCCAATACACTCCG
>DCFS01000004.1 GCA_002319875.1 Treponema sp. UBA1798
TTGTCGTACATTCAAGAATATCCGTCAGACTCTGCATACGGGTTGTGAGATCTACAGCTTCAATATCAGGTTTACCTTTGTCCGTGGAATCCGTAAGGCTTGAAGACCACATTCCGTCGAAGCAGTGAATACCATCGTCTTTTATTACTTCTGCGTTTTCGACGATCAGACCGCTTAAACCTGAGTGTGCTTCCATTATACGTACTACCGGTTTGGCAGCAATAAGACGTCTGAGCGTTTTGAGTCTGATATCAGAAGTTGTCCCGATCGTATGTGCGTTATCAACAAGGGCTGTGGAATTAATCCCCTGCGTATAAGGTATTTCGATAACCTGTCCGCCCCATTCTTTCATGACCACATATACGTCGTCACGGATTTTGCTCAGGTAATTCGTTTTCCAGTCGTCGCCATGGATTATAAAATCCGGCTTCAGTTTTTTAAGATTCGGAACGTAACTCCAGTCTTCCTGCGGGATTACTTCAGAAACGCCCTTCAGGTTTTCAACTACCTGTTTCCGCTGTTCATAGGTAAGATACGGTAACCGCTTGTGGGCGACTATAGCGGAATCGGTCAGGAGCCCGACAATCAGATCTCCGTGTTTGGCGCCTTCCTTTATGATATTGATGATACCAGGGTGAATAATATCACCCGTCATGCCAAGATATACTTTTTTGTTCATATGATTCTCACTTCCTTTCCGTCTGGCTGTTTTGTGCTTCGACTGTCTGTACCATAAAGTCCGCGATATTTTTTCCTGCCTGTCCGATGTGCATCCATGCAGCTGCCTTTGCTTCCTTTCGGGCGGCTGCAAGCTCAGGACTGTCGCTGGCAGATTGTATTACATCCCTGATGTGCGGGAAATCTTTTTCTTCCAGTTTTATCCCCATTTTTTCAAGGATGGTGAATTGCCACAGTGGCTTATGCAGATCCCATGCGTCGTACGGTGAAAGATCCATGTCTGCATTTACGTACATGACCGGTTTATCACACAGGAACGTATAGTCAAATATGATACCGGAAAAATCGGAAATCATGATATCCGCCTTTTTCATGGAATAGATATTTTCACGCTCATAATCCCATTCGATGTTTTTTGTACCGGCATACCGTTTTTCGAGCCTGTCAAGCATGTCACTTTCCGACTTCTTGGATTGCGGATGCGGGCGGACGATAATCCTCCATCCTGTTGCTGCAAGCGGGTTAAGCAGTTTTTCACCGTATTTTGACAGCAGCGCGCTCGGTCCCCATGAAGGTGAGACGAGTACCGTAAACGGATGGTCTTTTTCCGCAGAAATTGATCCTATTTTTTCAGAAAGTACATCAAGGTATGAACATCCTACCGTAACCAGCTGTTTTTCTGTAATACCGCGGAGCTTTTCAATCGCCCTGATATCGTCTTTCTGGTAGTCTCCGGTCAGCAGTACGGAATCGAAGTAGTCGAGACCGAACTGGCGGTACGTTGTTGCATCGTTAGGCATATGCAGCACATGGGAATAATGTTTTACATTTTTGCTGCGCTTCAGCTGGTATACCTGCAGTCCCGGCGTAGTCATCAGTACGATACCGGCGCTCATAAGATTCAGCCGGGCAAATGCTGTATTTCCTTCCCCTATAAACTCTGGTTTGACATACTGGTAATTCTGATCGAACACCGGATCATCTTTTGCCGATGTATAATACGTAAGCGGCCATTTGCAGCGCTCAAATTCATCTACCACCGGTTTGAATACATTCCAGTACTGTTTTCCTTCACAATAGATGACATACGGTTTGTATGAGGCATCAGCCGCCTTTCCGGTCTTGCCGGAGAATACCAGTTTCAGTTTGAGAATTGCCGCTTTTGCCAGAAAATACAGCGTCGCAGCCGCTCCGATGAGAATGGAGAACAGCATGCTTCCTGTTCCTGGATCGATGTAAAGGGGTAAATAAAGTATCATAGTATACGTTCCTTACAAATCAAAGTATTTATACAGGGCCGAACAAGCCCATTGTATTCCTCAAAAACTTTTTCCGTCAATACGCCCCGTGTCGGACTCTTATTTCCACTCATGTATCTCCTGCGTCCAGTTTTCCGGTTTGAAAATAGAATCCTTGACACGCCACCATGAATCTGGCCTGGCTGTAAAGACATATTTGCTTTTCGAGTGGTACGGCATAAAGATGTTGTCCGTACATACCAGAACTCCCCGTTTTTTGTCGGCAGAATTAAGCGGTTCTTTTGTAAACGGATTAACCGGATTCCTTATAACCCCGCCGGTAAGAAGGGATGGTACATCTGCATTCGACATAAAGTCATGGTTTATGACAAGATTTCCGGAGGATCCGAAATCCTTGTACATCAGGAGGGGATGGTAATGTCCGGGACCGATTCTGGTAAACTTCTGGCTCCATTCATATCCTTCGCGCTCACTGCTGGTGCAGCTGTGATCCGCCACAATTACGATACGCGTGTTGTCATATACGCCGTTGTCTTTCAGCATCTGCAGCCATGTACCGACCCGTTTGAGCGATGCAGCGTTCGTAGCGTAGCTTGAAACATTGGCGTACTTTGTCTTACCGCGGTCAGTCACATGTGCGACCGGCACGTAGTCCGGTGCCTGCAGCCACAGGCTGTCGTGTGTGGTATTGTTAACAAAACAGGTAAACGTATTCGGCTTTGTCGCGTTAAAATCCGTAAGCCGGGGCAGATAATCAAGAACAGAATACGCTTTCAGAAAACTGTCGTAATCATCGACTCCCTGATCAGAAGACCAGTACTTGCCCTGGTTGTAAACCGCCGTTCTCAGCAGCGGAGGTGTCGTCCTGAGCAGCGCATACCAGACCATATTACGCTTGAGTACCAT
>DCFS01000299.1 GCA_002319875.1 Treponema sp. UBA1798
ATGTATTTTACCAACGATGAATTTGAAAACAGGGCTGTGATAAATACTGCTGTATGCCATATAAGTTGGGAAGAATTGAATGAAAAATACAATGAAGACAGGTATTCACCAGTTGATGGTAAACTGATACGGCTCGCGGATCATTACTCTGCGCTTCTTGAAGCAGACAGTTCCATAAAACATGGTATTACTTCGAAACATCTTGAGGAGGGGCGTACGAATCTTCTATCACTTTATGCAAAGGGTACTATAGTAAATGGTATAGACGCAGCCGAACTTTTTAAAGAAATTACAGGCTCATGACTTACCTAAATCACGGGATTTGCCGATAGTTATAGTGTATGAACCTTTTATTACGGAAAATTTTATTTACAGTTTTATTTTTTTCTGGCTGTTTACTGTATGCGGATACGGCTCATGTTGTAGCACCTGGAGAGACATTGTATTCTATCAGCAGAAAATATCAGTTAACGGTGGGCGAACTTCGTGCCGCGAATAATATGACCGAAAGCGATATATTAAAAAGCGGACAGAAACTTGTAATTCCTTCTCCCGACATCAGCTCTGCTGCGGCTCTCTCCGGGGATCCTGTTACACCGGCAGAATCTGATTTGAGGACCGAAAAGTACACCGTACAAAAGGGTGATACTTTTTACGGTATCGCGCGGAAAAATGGTATCACCCTTTCCGAATTATTCGCCATGAATGGTTTGGGAAAAGATTCTGCATTAAAATCCGGACAAACTTTGCGTGTCCCGGCTGCAGATTCCAAAAAAAACGTTGTACCTCATGAACAACCGGCTGCGGTTGTCCAGACAGCTGATTCTGCATCGTTACCTGATTTGACGACGGCAGATCCCAGAAATTACAGTTCTGCAGATAAATCGGAATCTTTGCTTATCTGGCCGGTGAAAGCACCGAAGGTAACCTATATTTCTGGGAAGGTTTCAGGTGTCCAGCTCACTGCAAAAAGCGATGAGGATGTTACGGCTATCCGTGCCGGAACAGTTATGTATTGTGGAACCTATCGGGGATTCGGCCAGGTAGTCTTTGTGCAGTCAAAGACAGGGCTTATTTATGCCTATACCCAGATGGGATCCATAAATGTCAAAAAAGGCGATTACGCTGTTTTTGGTGACAAACTGGGGACTGCCGGAATAGATACTATAAGCCATAAATCCCTGTTAACCCTTATGGTTTTTCAGAATGGTGCTCCCGTTGATCCTGCAAAAGCTCCGCGGGGGTGAGCTGCTGCTTTTTTTGTACCGATGCAGTCGCTTTCAGGCATTGAAAAAATATTTCCATGCATACGCGGGCATCATCTTCTGCTCTGTGCGCATGTTTCACGTCGATGGCAAAGGCCTGTGCAAGAAATTGAAGACTGTGCTTTGAGAGTTTCGGATATGCCCACCTGCTGAATTCCAGTGTGTCTATAGCATTATTCTTTAATCTGGTGAAGTTGCTGCGTAATAATTCTGCATTTAAAAAATCAAGATCAAAATTAGCGTTGTGGGCAATAAGTATACTGTCACCTATAAAGTCCATAAACGTGGGAAGTATTACATCAATTGGCGGGCATGACAGAACCATTGTATTATCGATATGATTTATCCTTGTGACTTCACTGGATATTGTGCAGCCCGGGTTGACAAGTTTATTGTATGTTTCAAGGATGCCATCTTTGTTAAAACGGACAGCTCCTATTTCTATGATCCGGCCAGTATCCGGGAACAGACCTGTTGTTTCAGTATCCAGTGCAGTTAATACTGTCCCGCTATCGAGGATACGGGACAATAGTCTGAAATCACGAAATAATTTATTCCGCTGCATCTAGTATAGTTTTTATTTCGTCAGAAATAGTTCTGCATAATCTTTCTGCTTCTTTTTTTGCAGAGGAAAGACCTTCTTTATTACTGTTGACGGGCACAACACTGTTAATATAAAATTTAATTTTAGGTTCCGTTCCGGACGGACGGGCACTTACTATAGTCCCTCCTTCGAGGAAGAACTGCAGTACATTGCTTTGAGGCATATCGAAGGGTTTCACTGATCCCGGATCTGCAGGATCAAATATAATACTCTTTTCAACATCCCGTATGAAAAGGACTCGTTTTCCTCCCAATGTTTTCAGACCTTCATTCCTTAATTTTGACATTATTCCATTCATTATTCCGGTTCCGGCTGACCCGGGGAAATATTTTGAAATAGCAGCATCCTGGAAGAAACCATATTCCTTATACATTTCATCAAGATGTTCCAGCAGCGATTTTCCCTTTGAGCGCCAGTAGAGTGTCATTTCAGAACACATTGCAGCAGCGGAAATACCGTCTTTGTCGAATACTTCTGTTTCAACTTTATAACCATAACTTTCTTCAAAGCCGAATACGTACGTATTCTCCTTTGACTTTTCCATATCGGCCTCAACAGCTGCAATCCATTTAAATCCGGTCAGACATTCAATAAGACTGACACTGTATTTTCTGCAGATACGGTCTGCAAAAGGAGATGTAACAATTGAACGTACAACGGCGGGGTTCGCCGGCATGGTGCCGAATTCTTTACGGCACAGAAGAATATAATCAAGAAGAAGCGCACCCATCTGGTTTCCTGTTACGAGAACGAATTTACCATCGGGACCAGGGAACGCTGTACCAAAACGGTCTGCATCAGGATCGGTCGCCATAACACAGTCTGCTTTTTCTTTTTCCCCTAATTCTACAGCAAGTTTAAGCGCAGGGGCTTCTTCCGGATTTGGTTTTTCAACAGTTGGGAACGAGCCATCGGGGTCCCTTTGTTCAGGGACTGTTATAACTTTCAGACCAAGATCACCAAGCACTTTTTCAACATGCATAGCTCCTGTTCCGTGGAGGGGGGTATACACTATTTTTACATCCTTTGCATGTTCCCGGATAAGTTTGGGTCGAAATAACTGATTTTTACACATGGTCCAGAATTTTTCGTCGATTTTGCTATCGATGAGGACAAGTTTTCCGC
>DCFS01000044.1 GCA_002319875.1 Treponema sp. UBA1798
TAACTGACGTATGTCCCGACAGTTCAATTCCGTCAGTCCCGATATTGGGATACTTTTTAAGCTGCTTCAGGACACTGCGGCCGGAACTGCCCGTCCCCAGCAGTGCACTTACTTCCACGTGAAGTGTACTATCGAGTTTTGCCAGATCGATAATAAGATTACCTGTACCGCCTGCATCTTCATGCACATCGCGGACTTGAACCAGCCGCCCTTCTTCCGGATAGGAACATATCGCATAATGCCGGTCAAGAATAAGCGAACCGGCAACGGCAATACCTTTTTCCATAGATATACGTCCCGTCAGATTTCATTGCTGAAAGTCAATATTGCCTGTTTGACATTTTCCTTCATAGCCTGAATGGCTATATTGGGAATATCATGGAAAAATACATTATCAGCGGCAGCCATCTTATCCAGCGCGCTTTTTACAGCCCGCCCGCCGCTTAACGTCATATAAGTATAGTAATTGATTTTGCGGATTCCGTTTTTAACCGCTGTCTGAAACTGCTCTGTGCTTAACCCGGAACCGCCGTGCATAACGAAAGGCATTTTTACGGCTGCACGGATTTTTGTAATACGGTCAAGATCCAGCACAGGTTTTGTTACATAAATACCATGTGATGTTCCGAATGCTATGGCAAGCGCATCGACATCCGTCCGTTCCTTAAAATCCTTTGCGGTTTCAGGCTGCGTATATACGTCATTGATGTTTTTAAACGAATCCTTCGTCTCGACTTCTGCAGGTGTTTCGCCTACTCCTGTTACGGATGCAAAAATATGGCCAACCTCTGCTTCAACCGAAACACCTACCGCATGCGCTGCCCGTACGACAGCCGTGGTAACATTCACATTTTCTTCATACGGCAAAGAAGAGGCATCTATCATAACCGATGTAAAACCCAGACGGATTGCCTGCATGCAGCGGTCAAAACTGTCACCATGGTCCAGATGTACACACACAGGAACTTTTGCTTTTCCGGCAAAATACAGCATGATTTCCGCTGCATCATTCATGCTGAGAAACGGCGCATGCACGGGGGCATAATTGAGAATAACAGGCCTCTCCGTTTCCTCTGCAGCCTGTATGACAGCTTCCGCCGATTCCCAGTTGGGAACATTAAAGGCACCGATTGCAATCTTTTCCTTTTCTGCAGTTTTTAGTACATCACGCAAATAAGCCAGCATTTTTTCCCTCCCTTATCGTTTGTTCCGGTTACGTACAAAGTCTATGAACACGGCAAGCAGGATAACGAGCCCTTTTACGACATATTGCCAGAACGAGTTTACATCCATCAGATTCAGTCCGTTATTCAGAAAGCCGATTATCAGAGCGCCGATAATAGTGCCGCCGATTTTTCCTGAACCGCCTGCCATGGAAGTACCGCCTACAACAACGGCGGCAATGGCGTCCATTTCAGCCCCGTTACCGGCTGTCGGCTGCCCGGAATACATACGCGACGCAAGGACAACACCCGCAATACCGGCCATCAGTCCCGAATAGGCATACACCCGGAACTTGACTTTCGTTACGGAAATACCGGAAAAACGGGCTGCCTGCACATTACCGCCGACCGCATAAATATGCCGGCCGAGGCGTGTATTATTCATCAGCAGCACAGTAAATATCAGTATAATAAGCAGAATGATGACCGGGGTAGGAAATATTCCGATATATCCTGCACCGATAAACTGCCACTCTTTTGTAACGACACGGACCGGTGAGCCGCCGGTATAGACATATGCGAATCCCCGTGCGATATTCATCGTTGCGAGCGTTACAATAAACGCAGGTATTGTCGTTTTTGAAATTATCAGGCCGTTAAGCATACCGAACAGAACGCCTACGAGTATCCCGGCAAGCAGAGCTACCGGAATGGACATACCGTGCCGGACAACACATGCAGCCGCGACACAGCCGGAAAGTGCTATAATGGAACCGACAGACAGATCGATTCCTCCAAGAATAATAACCATTGTCATACCGCATGCCAGATACAGGTTAGTTGATATCTGTCTGAGGACGTTGAACATATTCTGGCTTTTAAAAAAAGCGTGCGACGTCACCGGATTGATTGACAAAAAAGCATATAAGACGGCAAACGCTATTATAATACCCATATTTTCCCTGAGATACCGGGTAAGTCCTTCTCCAAGTTTTGATGTACGGATTTCTGTTTTTTTCATGTTCTGTTCCTCCCTGCCTTACTCTTCAGCTGCCAGCTTCATGATTTTTTCCTGGGTGATATCGTCGTGTCCAACACATCCGGTTATCCGCCCGTTTGCCATAACGTAGACCCTGTCGCTCATGTTTATAATTTCCGGTAACTCCGAAGAAATCATGATTATGGCGATTCCCTGCTTTACCAGGTAATTCATAATCGAATAGATTTCTGCCTTTGCACCGACATCCACGCCGCGGGTCGGTTCGTCCAGTATCAATATAGACGGATTCGTCGCCAGCCAGCGTCCGATCATGACTTTCTGCTGGTTTCCTCCGGAAAGAAGACCTGTCATCTGGTCGAGCGAAGGAGTTTTTGTATTCATCATTTCAACATATTTTCCGGCTATATCCGTTTCAATCTTCGTATTCAGATATATTCCCTTAATAAATTTTTTCAGGACTTCAATAGTAGAATTGTATTTTACACTCTGGACATAATATAAACCTTCAAGTTTACGATCCTCAGGAACAAGCGCCATACCATTTTCAAGAGCCTGTACCGCTGATTTAAAATGAACTTCCTTCCCGTTTACACAGATACTACCGGAATATTTTTTTTTCAGTCCGAATATGCACTGCATCGTTTCGCTTCTGCCGGCACCGATAAGACCTGCAAGGCCGAGAATTTCATTTTTATGAAGTTCAAAAGAAACATCGTGAACCATGTTTCCGTCACACAGATGCGTTACCTGCAAAACAGTATCACCGGGTTTCTGGAATTCCCTGGTATAATATTGTTCAAGCGTCCGTCCGACCATCATGGAAATAAGTTTGTCCCTTGTTATATCTTTTACGTTTTCCGTACCCACATACTGTCCGTCACGCAAAACGGTAACCCTGTCACATATCTGCCATAATTCACTCATCTTATGAGAGATATAAATAATACCGACTTTTTTCTGCGTCAGCGTCCTCATTATACTGAAAAGAAAATCGACTTCTTTGTCAGAAATGGAGGATGTCGGTTCATCCATTACGAGGATTCTTGAATTACAGGAAATTGCTTTGACGATTTCCACCATCTGCTGCTGGGCTATCGTCAAATCTGCAACCAGTGTCTGAGGAGCAAAATTCATGGTATAGGTACGAAGAAGCTTCTCAGTTGCTTCATTCATTTTTACTTTATTGACGAATTTTCCCTTCACAGGCTCCCGCCCGAGGAAAATATTTTCCGCTACAGTCATATAGGGTACAAGAACCAGTTCCTGATGTATAACAGCAATACCGTTTCTTTGTGCATCGAAAACATTGTTTATTTCGACTTTTTCACCATGGATTCTGATTTCACCTTCATCTGCCTTGAATATGCCTCCCAGGACTTTTATCAGGGTTGATTTCCCGGCGCCATTCTCACCAAGCAGCGCATGTACTTCCCCTTCCTGTAATTCAAAATTTATGTCTTTTAAAGCATAAACACCAGGAAAGCGTTTATGGATATTTTTCATCTCAAGTAATATATTTTCACTCATACGGCGGTCCTGTTATCCGATAAAACCGGAAGTATAAACCGTCTTTTACAGACAGAGTTATACTACCGGTCATTGTTCTTACGAGAATGGATTGTATGTTAATCCATTACTGCCATCCGGTTGTTCCATATTTTGAAACATTGTCTTTAGTAATCAGGAACGTCGGAACAGGATAGCGGGCATCAACTTTTTCACCGGACATAATGCGGTACATCAGCTCAAC
>DCFS01000147.1 GCA_002319875.1 Treponema sp. UBA1798
CATACGACAAGCATTGCCGGTACTGCAGATATGATTAATCAATATTGTGACAATCTTGCAGAGCAGCAGAAGAATATTTCGAAAGTTATGTCACTTATAAAGGATATCTTTGCCAAGTCAATGACCGGTATAAATGAAATCCGCGTAGGAACCCAGGATATTGTCAGCAGAATCCAGAATGTCAGTGCGCAGGGAAATGTCAGTTATGAAAAGATGACGGAACTGAAAGAGGCGCTCAGTGAATTCAAGACTGATGACGCAGCTGATTCCGAATCGCAGAATACAGAAAAAACAGGTGAAACAGATGCCGGACAGGCACCTGCGGATGGAGAACCTGCGGCAGTAGAGGCTGCTGATATACCGGCTGCTGAGTCTGCGGATATTTTACCGGTAACAGATGATATGTCGTCTGCTAGCGGTGACGCGGAGAAAAAAGTATAAGTATAAGTGCCGTAAGATAGGGCAGTGAAAACAGCAGGGAAGATGGGACGGACCGGAATAAGGAAATATTCTGGAGGTTGCTGGCCGCAAACTGGGCTGCAGCAAATATGAATACAGCCGCGGTAACTGCTGCAATATTTTTCCTGCCGAGAAATACGGCAGCCAGCGCGGTCCATCCGGTTCCGCTGGAAATATTCGGAACAAAGGATGAAAGTCTGAGTGAGAATATGCAACCGGCAGCGGCACCATAGAGGGCTGCTGTGGCCCAGGCTGCAATACGGAGCTGTCTCGTTTTTATGCCTCTGGCTTCAAGAACATCTGTGTCGCTTCCTGTTATTCTGAGATAAAGTCCCGGTTTTGTCAGATAGAGTAGAAATCCTCCGGCAGCAGTCAGGATATAAGCTCCAGCTGTTGTAGTAAGTCGTGTTGTGCCTGCGCTGAAAACAAAAACAGATGATGTCAGTATACCGGTTGTTTTGAATTTTATTGCTGAAAACATTGATACGAGCGCGGAACTCAGCAGGTTGAGCGCGATGGCTGAAAGAAATGCGTTTGCATGAAGTCTGTCTGTTATATATGCGGCAGCGGAAATAAAAATGACACTTGAAAGCAGTGTCAGTATAGTACCGGTAACAGGCGATCCGGTGGCTGATGTGAATGTAAAGCATAAAAAGGCAGACAGATTGATTATTCCGTCGAGAAAAAGTGCCATGCATCCTGCATATTCACTTACCAGTGCGCCGAACGAAGCAAGCAGAAGCGGCGCTGACAGTGCAAGTATTCCGTATATGTATGTATAACTCACGTGCGGCGTCTCCTTGCTATGAAATTGATCGAGATACAAAAAAGCATTATTCCCTGGAGAAAACTGCTTATATCGAATCCGAGATTTTGTGTCAATGCAACACGGTCTGCCGATGTAAAAAGCCAGGACAGTATCAGACTGGCGGGGATGACAGCCAGAGGGTTGGAATGTGCGATAAGTGCACACGAAAGAGCATTCCAACCCATGTTTTTGTAAAATCCTGAATGACAGGTATAGTAGGTTCCGCATACCGCAAGAAAACCAGTCAGCCCATGAAGTGCTCCGGAAACAGCAAGCGAGAGGCATACTGTTTTATGTTCTGAATACCCGCAGTATCTTGCGAACTCGGGCGCAATTCCCCATATCCGGAGATGTCTGCCGCCGGCAGTTTTATACACGATATACCACGTTAGAATGCATATCAGCGGTGCAATAATGATTATAAGTGTCAGCGGTGACGGCGGGAGAATCGGTAAAAACCGTTCGCTTTCGGGAATGGCAGGAGTTGCAAGCAGATTCCCGGTTTTATCACGGAAAGTACCTGCGATAAGAGAGTCTATAAACGGTATAGATGCTGCAGAGATGAGAAATGATGTAAGCAGTATATTGACGCCTTTAAATTCTCTCAATAATGCGGAAAAAAGCGCAAGAACGGCTGAAATACCTGCCGCAGCAGCCATGGCTGTGAATATTGCAACCGGAACAGGTATACCCGTTATATGTACGAGCAGAATGGCTGTTATAAATCCGCCTGCATATATCTGACCTTCTCCGCCGATATTAAGGTTACCGCTTTTCAGTGCAACTGCTTCGCCCGCCCCTGCTGTTGCAAAAAGGGCGGCAGTGTTCAGCATTAATCCGAAATAGTACACAGAAGTGAATGATCCTGTCAGAAAATCTGCAATGGCAGTTGCAGGGTTTTTTGTCTGTATAAGCAGTATAATTGCTGAAATCAGAACTCCTGATACAAATGCAAGACTGCTGCTTTTGAATGCCTGCCTGTTCATTGAGTCTTTCTCCTTCCGTCATGTATCAGTTTTCCATCCTTTAGTGTATATATACTGGTACAGAAACTTTCCGGAAAATCTGCCGCAGAAAGAACCAGAACTGCGTTTCCTGTTTTTGAAAGATTATACAGACGCCTGCATAGTGCAGCGGAAGAGCGGGAATCGAGTCCCTGAAGCGGTTCGCATAATATGATAAAAACAGGATCCATGTCGAGTTCCCTTTCAAGGATAAGCCGCTGAAGCATACCGCCGGATAGATCCGATACGGGTTCTCCTGTTGTGATGCTGATTCCCGCTTTTGTAATCAGGCGCATGGCATATTGTTCGTGATTTTTTCCCGTATAATATGCGGTAAGCATTTGTCCGACCGTGAGATTCGGATTTGAGCCGCGGAAAGTCCTGTCTGATGGAATTATAGCTGTTTTTACATGCATTTTTTTCCGTAATATCGCAGGTGTGAGCGGCCGTACTGCAAGATTCCGCCTGTATATTTCTTCATCATTGATGGGGTCTTCCGTGTATGACATGAGAAAAGATCCCGTACAGTGAGACGATTCCATCGCGGTTATAACATTTTCAAGTGTTCCGAGCCCGCTTTCCTGCAGGCCCCTGATGAGCGTCAGTTCACTGCAGTGGAATGAAAATGAGATGCCGAATATTGCGGGACGGTTTACCGGTCTTACCGTGATGCTGTTAAACGAAATAAATCCCCTGGGGAATACAGGCTGAATAATTTCATCTGTCTGGTTTACGGATCCGCTCAGGTCCGGTTTTTTGAAGTCGATATAGCCGGGACATCCCTGCAGAAAGTCCGAACTACGGGCATAAGTTGCCAGAATACGGCCCTCTGCGAGTACTGTAACGGTATCAGTATAGAGAGATGCTTCTTCCATACTGTGAGTGATGATCAGAATATTCATGCCTCCCTGTGCAAGTGTCCGCAGGTTTGCATACAGAATTCTTCTCTGTTCCCAATTAAGCAGGGCAGACGGTTCATCAAGGATAAGTATGGATGGTGATCGGCATAATGCTCCGAGAAGTGCCGTTAAAAATCGTTCGTCACCGCCGATATTTCTTACCCGCGAATTCAGATCGAGATCCGGTGCCCACTGTTTTTTGTATACTGAAAGCCGGGCAAGAGTCACCCTTCGGGATATTTTTTCCCGTTGAGCAGGTTCCGGCTGATATTCTGTTCCAATGAGTATATTTTCCTTAACCGTAATACCTTCCGCCAGAAGCGGCCGCTGATGGATCTGGATGATTCCAAGTTCTGCCGCTTCCCTGGGTGTTTTCAGGACAACTGGTTTTCCGTCGAGTAATATTGTTCCGGAAGTAGGCTGTCTGCTGCCGCTTATAATAGCGGCTAATGTCGATTTACCGGCTCCGTTTTCTCCTACCAGTGCATGAATAGCGCCTTCTTTGAATTCTGCGGATACCGATTCAAGTACGATTTTGAGAGAAAAACATTCTGATATACCAGTTAATCGTAAATTCATCAAAGATTTCTGTTACACTATTGCTGCGGTAACTCCAGAGTACCTTGTCTGATAGATTCAATTACCATTGCAATTTTTTTTCGTACAGGTTCCGGTACGGTACTGATGTACAACGGGTCCGTCTGGATAAATTCTACGTATCCTTCTTTTACACCCACTGTTCTTGCTGTCCCCCATACCGTTTTCCCATTCAGAAATTCGGCTGTGATTTCCTGTGACATTTTGTCCTGCCTTAAAACCGTACTTGAAATAATGCGGCCAGGTGCCTTATTAAAACCGTTATTATCAAACCATGTAATGTAGAATCCAAGCTCATTCGCTGCGGAAATAACGCCCTGTGCAGCGCCTCCGCAGACAGGAAGAATAACGTCAACCCCCGCGTTGAACATTGCATGTGCCAGTTCTGCTCCCTTGGAGGCATCGTACCAGTTTCCTACGATCCGGTAGTCTGAACCTGTATCAGGGTAAGCGGTTCTTGCACCTTCTATATATCCCGGAAGGATTATGTCATCCATGACCGGGTACTGCTGTGCAGCAATGAGACC
>DCFS01000297.1 GCA_002319875.1 Treponema sp. UBA1798
ATGTATTCCGGTATTATCGTAATGGGTAAATTTGTCACCGGTACGCAGGTCATTATTATGTACGGTTTTATCGCCGTCGTGTATTTTATTGTCAATACCCTGCTGCTGTGGCTGGCCGACAGAATCAAATTCTGAATATTGTTCTGTTGACTAAACCGAACATTTTCTGGTACAATAGATACCACATGTATGGTAAACTAGTTTGTGGTATATCCCGTTAAATACCACAGCGAATTTTCATATCCATTTATTGTATAGTTGAGGTATTTATATGTACGCACTTGTTGAATATAAGGGCAAACAGTACAAAGCTGAAAAAGGCGCTGTGCTGCAGGTAGATAAAATCGATGCAGAGAAGGGCTTGAAAATTGATATTGATTCTGTTCTGCTCGTAAGCGATGGGGATAAAATCAGTGTGGGTGCGCCTTATGTAAAGGGTGCGAAAGTCCATGTCGTGGTTGAGGATTCTTTCAGGGATAAAAAAGTTCTTGTCCTGAAATATAAATCAAAAAAAGATTATCATCGTCTTATCGGTCACCGCCAGCACTATACAAATATTCGTGTTGAGGATATTACCGTAGCATAAGCGCATGACGAAAATACAACTGGTACGTGGGGTGCATGGCGAAATTCGTTCCTGCCGGGCTGAAGGGCATGCGGAATATTCCGCAAAAGGAACTGATATCGTTTGTGCCGCTGTGACAATCCTGCTGAGAACGGCAATGCAGGTATTATCAGCTACCGATGGAGTTGCAGTTACGTCAGATACTTCTTTACGGGGAAGTGTGTTTTTCAGTGTGAGAGCCGATAGTCCTGGTCTTGAAATTTCAGCCAGGCTTATATGTGCCGGAGATTTCCTGGAAGCAGGCCTTTGTTCACTTTCAGGAGAATACCCCGGTAATATTGAATTCAGGAAACAGACAGAAGCGTAAGCTTCGTGGAGGAATACTATGGGAAGAACGAGAGGCGGCAGCGGTGCAAAAAACGGTCGTGATTCGAATCCGAAATATCTTGGCGTTAAAAAATTTGGCGGCGAGATGGTCACAGCCGGTTCAATTATTGTCAAACAGCGCGGAACGAAAATAAACCCTGGAAATAATGTACAGAAAGCAAAAGATGACAGTCTTTTTGCAACAGCAGACGGCCAGGTTGTGTACGGGGAGCGTATGAACAGAAAATTTGTTTCAGTTACTCCTGTACAGGCTTAATTTGCTGATTTTTCCGACAATAATATGTACCCGGATCAGTTCTGCTGCTCCGGGTTTTTTTTTAGTTTGAGGTTAACATGATACAATTTGCGGATGAGGCTGTGATAGAAGTCTATGCCGGTAAAGGGGGCAACGGATGTATTTCTTTCCGTCGTGAGAAATATATTCCGAACGGCGGACCTTCCGGCGGGGATGGTGGTAAAGGAGGGGACGTCGTTTTCTGTGTAAAGCGGAATTTGCGTACACTTTCCAATCTGCGCTTTCATCATATTTTTAAGGCAAAAAATGGTGAAGACGGCATGAGCTGGAATAAATACGGAAAAGAAGGAGAGGATGTCGTTATTCCGGTTCCGCCGGGAACAACTTTGCGTGATCCGGAAACGGGTGCTGTTATACATGATTTTACGACGGAAAGTGAAAATGAGCGTTTTGTTTTTCTGACTGGCGGAAAAGGCGGCTGGGGAAATGTGCATTTTAAGACTTCAACAAATCAGGCGCCGCGGTATGCCCATAAGGGGAAACCCGGAGAAGTCCGTAAACTTCGTGTTGAGCTGAGTATTATGGCGGATGTAGGACTTGTCGGATTTCCGAATTCTGGTAAATCTTCATTGCTGACAGCGTTTACCAATGCCAGGCCTAAAATAGCTCCATATCCGTTTACGACAAAGATTCCCAATCTGGGTGTGCTTCGTGTCGATAATGAACGTGACATTATTATTGCGGATATTCCCGGTATTATAGAGGGTGCTTCCGGTGGTGCCGGATTGGGATTTCAATTCCTGAAACATATATCACGTACTTCCTGTCTTCTTTTTATGATTGATTGCAGTGATGACAATTATCTGGATGCTTACGATATACTGTGCGGTGAACTTTCGACGTATTCAAAGGAACTTGCCGGTAAACCACGGATAATACTCTGTAATAAAATAGATATTGAAGGTGCAGAAAGCCATGCAGAAGAAATTATGAGGAAAATAAGGGCCTCTGATAGTACTGTCTGTGTTCTTCCTGTTTCAGTGCTGACACAGAGGGGGCTTGATGCTGCGCGTGTACAGATTATGACACTGGTGAACCGGCTGGAGAGTACGGTATTTAAGGCCGGAGCTGAAAATGCAAATATGCAGTCGTCAAGTTTATCTCACGATTTTATGAAAAACCGTTCCGTTGACAGTGATATGGAAGTACAGTATCCGGGGTTGGAAGAATGAAAGTTGCTGTTCTGGGGGGCAGCTTTAATCCTTTGCATATCGGACATCTCGTCCTGGCGGAAGATGTATGCGTGTCTCTCGGTTACGACCGGATATTTTTTATCCCGGTGTTTAGTCCTCCTCATAAGGAAATGGCCGGTGCTGCAAGCGGAACCGACCGGCTTGAAATGATTCATTGTGCCTGTGCCTCTGACAGCCGCTTTATGGCTGAAAGCTGTGAACTGGAACGCGGCGGAACATCATATACTTATGATACCATCGCGTTTCTTGAGCAGAAGTATTCCGGAGTTATTGAAGGGAAGGTCGGTTTGATTATCGGGCAGGATCTTGCTGCTGAATTTTACAAATGGTACCGTTCGGATGATCTTGCCGGAAAAACGGATATTATACTTGCACAGAGGCCGGAAGAGAATACCTCTGAGATGCTGAAGACGTTTTCAAATCATCCAAGTGGTGACTATACGGGCATTACTTCTACAAAATATGAACTCGGTGATTTCCCTTATTCTCACGTATTGCTTGACAATCCTGTACTGCCCGTTTCTTCTACGGAAATACGTGCACGGATTGCCCGGGGAAAAAGCTGGCGCTACCTTGTCCCCGAACCTGTTTATCACTATATTATACAAAGAAGACTTTATGGTTACAAAGAATAAAGAACAGAATGAAAGAAAACAGGAAACCGGTCTGGCTGATATTACCGAACGTGTACGTATATATACGCTTGCGGCAGTTTCCCGTGACCGGTATGAACATTCTTTGCGTACTGCTGAGATGGCAGTAAAACTTTGTAAATTGTATGGAATCAATGCAGAGCGGGGGAGGCTTGCAGGAATAGGCCATGATATGTGTAAGAACATGGATGACAGCCTTCTTGTGACACTTTCGTCGCGTGACGGAAGGCCGTTTACACAGCTTGAACGGAATAAACCATCTTTATTACATGGCCGGGCGGCCGCAGTAAAGATGCAGGAAGATTTTGGCATTACCGATAAAGAAATATTAGAGGCAGTGGCATATCATACGTTCGGTGGTGAGGACTTGTGTCCGCTTGCAAAGATCCTGTACGCGGCAGATAAAATAGAGCCAGGCCGTGATTACATAACAAAATCTTATCTGGAAAGACTGTTTGCACTGGATCTTGATTCGATGGTCCTGACAGTACTTGAAGAAAATATTGGTTTTTTGCAGAAAAAAGGAAAGGCTGTTGCTCCGGAAAGCCTGCTCTTCCTTGATTCACTGAAAAAGAGGGTTTAAATGCATATCCGGCGTGAGCAGAAAGGTGCTATTTTTTTATTGCTTATATTTATTGTTATTATAGGTGTTCTGGCATTCCTTATATTTTCTCTGCGGGAAGATCCTGTTGCAGAGAATCTGAAGAAGGATCAGGTAATAAAAATCCTTTTTGTCATGGAAAATAAAGGAAAAGTTCTTTCCACAAATCTGTTTGTGTATTATCCGCCATCGAAAAGAGGCGCACTTATCAATATTCCCGGCAATACGGGAGCCATATATGAAAGTCTTGGCCGCGTAGATCGTATTGATGAAATCTATGCAGAAAAAGGGATCAGTGCATATAAGTCTGAAATTGAAAAATTATGCGGGGTAGGGCTGCCTTTTTATATTATTGTCAAACTGAATGATTTTATGAAGCTTACCGATATGATGGGGGGTATGAAGGTTCTTGTGCCGACTCCTGTTGATGCTGTTTCAAAGACGGGGGAACGCTGGCTTCTTCCTTCAGGTGCTGTTACGCTTGACGGAGATAAAATAGCGACATATCTGACATATACGCTTGCTGATGAAACTGATGCAGATATTACGGACCGCCGGCAGAGTGTTATAGTGTCTTTCCTTTCTGCATTGAACAGAAATGCTTCCATGATGCTGACAAAGGAACATTTTAAAGTATATGCAGATAAATTTATTTCAAATGTTGATATAAATGGTGTACGAAAGCTTTTTACTGAAATTTCCGGTGTTGATGCTGAAAGACTTGTTCCTCAGACAATAACAGGAACTGTCCGCATGGTTGACAATATAAAACTGCTGTTTCCGTATTATGATGGTCAGCTCGCAAAAGATGTCGTTAAGCAGACAATGAATCTTCTTGTTTCTGAAAGCGGTACAATGTCGAGCCGTATTTATGTTCTTGAAATTAAAAATGGGACAAATGTTCAGGGGCTGGCACATAATACGGCTGCGCTGCTTCAGAGTGCCGGTTATGATGTACTGACGACGCTGAATGCTGATTCAACAGATGTTGAAAAGACAGAAATTATTGATCATATAGGTAATATCGAAGCAGCGAAAAATCTTGGTGATTTTATCCGCTGTAAAAATATTTCCGAAGAGGCTGTAAAACCGGAAAATGAAATCGAAAGTTCTGATACAAATGTTGATTTTACTATTGTTCTGGGACGGGATTTTGATGGACGATATGTTCATTGAGTTGAAGAGAAAGAAAGGGGTTTAATTGTATGGATTTAGATATAGAGAAGAAAGCCTGTGAAATAGCATGTCTGATGGAAGATGGAAAAGGGGCTGATGTTGTTCTTCTTGATATTTCAGGACTTAACAGCTGGACGGATTACTTTATTATTGTTACGGTAAATAGTTCCGCGCACTGGCAGGGGCTGTATAAAGACGTAAAAGATTATGTCAAAAAAAACGGACTTGAAATCCGTCTTACAAGTAAAAAAATACCGGATGGTGATGACTGGAATTTAATAGATGCAGGCCAGATAGTCGTACACCTTATGTCAAAAGATGCGCGGCAATTCTATGATCTTGAAAAACTGTGGCATGCGGCAGTAAAGGTAAATTTCCGGGGCTGACAGGAATCTTCATACCCCGCCGCAGGCAGCGGGGTATATTGTTCTCTAAAGGTATTGCAGACGGGTTTTAATACCCTTCATACGTCCCTGGGTGCGGGGTATTAAACCCTCCGCACGAATAAAAAACGACTTGGATATATCAGTCATCCAAGTCGTCAAAATCTTCTTCGTCGTCTTTCAGCTCTTCATCGCTGTCACTGGAAAAATTGTATCCATCCTCATCTTCTACATCGTCAAAAGGTTCAGAGGGATCATCCTCATCGTCTTCCGCTTCTTCCTCAAGACTTTCATCGTCGTAAAGATCGTCATCAAAATCATCTAAAGAACTGTTTTTTTCGTCCTCTTCGAAATCATTTTCAGAATCAGGATCGAAGTCCTCTTCATCGTAATCCTCGCTATACGGGAATCTCATGGCAGCAGAAGATGCATATTCCATCAATTCGCTTTCGTCGAACATATTACCCTCCCGGGAAATATTTTAAACAAATATGATTGTAAAATCCAGCAGATAGAATGTAGAATAGCTGTGTAGTTCTGTCAATATTTTTTTTGACAAATAATGCTTTTTTTTCGATTGCCGTTATATTTCCTGAGATAATATAGAATGCCTGCCTGCTTCTGTTATATAGGGATTATAGGTGACAAGACATTTGACAATAATCTAAAAATTTGTATAATAATTGTGTATATGCTGACCGATATACATGTATTTGCCGCTGCCAAGATAAATATAGGACTGAGAGTCCTTCCGGGGCGGTTGGATGGATTTCATGCTATCGAAAGTATTTTTCAGACGGTGAATTTGAATGATGAACTTACTGTTCATGTTCACTCCGGGACCGGAGGCTGCAGGGTAGAATGCGCTTCAATGGCTCTGCCGGATGAAAATACGGTGACATCAACATATAAGGCGTTTTGTAAACTTACCGGTATGTCTCCTGCAGTCAGTGTTGAACTGAAAAAGCGGATACCGTCCGGCGGGGGATTGGGTGGCGGGTCTGCAGATGCAGCAGCATTCCTGAAGGCGCTTTGTACAGTAACAGGAACCAGTCTTTCCATGGAACAGCAGGATGAAATTGCCTGCGAAGTGGGAAGCGATGTATTTTTTTTCCTGCATTGTCCGCACCCTGGTTGTGCAGTTGTTGCAGGTCGCGGTGAAAAGATCAGGCCGATTACTCCGCGTAATGATTTACATATACTGCTGGTTTTCCCGGGAGTTCATAGTTCAACCGGAGAGGCGTACGGTCTCGTGGATGAATATATGGCATCCGGTAAAACAGCGGTTTATCCGGCTTTTGCAGAGCTTGAAACTGTTTACAACAGTCCGGTAAGGAACTGGAATTTTGCCAATAGTTTTACACCGGCCATATCCCGGAAGTATCCGGTAATAAGGCGTGCTCTTGCAGATGTCTGCAGAACCGGTGCCGGGTTTTCTGATATGTCTGGTTCCGGATCTACGGTTTTCGGTGTTTTCGATTCTGCTTCAGCAGCTGAAAACGCCCGTCGTAAGCTTGCTCAGTGTTGGAACGGCTGTATGGTTGTCTGACCGTTCCTGTGAGAAATAGGGTTTCTCTATTTTATGCTACTACTTTTGTAAGCTGCGGAGGTGTGCTATGCAGGTGACTGAATTGCGGATCCGGAAAGTTGAAGCGGAAGGAAAACTTCGTGCATATGTCACGGTTACTTTTGATAACTGTTTTGTTGTCCACAATGTGAAAATCATTGAGGGTAAGACGGGGTTATTCATAGCTATGCCGAGCAGGAAAACGGCGAATGGTGAATATAAGGATGTAGCGCATCCGATTAGTCCGGAGTTCAGAACTGAATTGCAGGACAAAATTCTCGCGGAATATAATGCCGGTCATGTCGAAAAAGTCAACGGCACGGACGACGAGAACTGAAAATGGTTTTTATTGGGACGTCGGCAAGCGGTAAGCCCCCGGCTTTTGGTGCCGGTATTCCACAGGTTCGAATCCTGTCGTCCCAGTTATATATATAAGAATTTGGTTATTTAAGGAGTCCTGTATGGATCAGATGGTAATTAACGCTAAAACCCGTAAGGAAACAGGGAAGAAAGCGGCAAAACAGCTTCGTGCTGCCGGGCATATACCTGCAATTATGTATAATGCGAAAGGTGTATCAACTATGCTTGACATCGATGAAGCAGAATTTAATAAAGTGTGGAGAAGTATAACTCCTACTACATTGATAACATTAAACGTTGACGGAAAAAACGGTGATGCTTTTATAAAGGATACCGAATATAACATCCGTGACGACAGAGTCCTGCATGCTGATTTTTTTGAACCGGCTGCTGATGAGCTTATTACGGTAAAAATGAAGGTGCGGTTTTCCGGAACTCCTGCGGGTGTTCTGAAAGGCGGATTTATGGTTACTCATACTCCTGAAGTTGTAATCAAGGCAGCACCGAAGAAGCTTCCTGCACGTTTGCTGGTTGATGTTTCTAAAGTAAATATCGGAGAAGTCTTTTGTGTAAAGGATCTGGAACTTGACAAAGCTATCAGTGTTCTTACTTCTGCTGACACTCCGCTTATGAGTATTTCTCCTGCCCGTTAATTTCCGGGAAAATAACTGCGTTCCCTTCAGAGGGAATATGAGGTCCCCGATCGATGGGGACCTTTTTTTTGGGACTCTGTGATTATGGCAGATACGGCGCCGGTTTTTGTTTCTATTATTGAACATTTCGAACAGCAGGTTCTGAACGGTCTGAAGAATGCCGGGATAGATCCGGAGTCGTTTGTCCGTGATATAGTGCTGGGGGTAGCTGTTTCCGGCGGTGCTGATTCTATTGCAATGCTGACGGCCCTTGCTCATATCTGTTTACGGAAATCTATAAAACTTTGCGTAATAACAGTAAATCATCATATCCGTCCTGATGCTGAGACAAATGGCGATGCCTGTTTTGTAGCAGAATACTGTGATACTCTGGTAAAAAGCGGGTTCTCTGTTGACTACAGGATTTATGAGCTTGAAAAAGGTGCTGTCGACTGCGAGGCTGAAAAACGCGGTCGGGGTGTGGAAGAGGCAGCACGTTTTCTCCGGTATAAGGCTTTTATGGAATTTGCCCGGATAAAGGGATGTACCTATATCTGTCTTGCACATAACCGCAATGATCAGCTGGAAACACTGCTTATGCGCTTTTTACAGGGAAGCGGGAATCCCGGGGCTGCCGGGATTCTGCGGAAACGTGATATTTTCGTGCGTCCGATGCTGGATATCCAGCGGTCGGATATAGAGCAGTATCTTGTATGCCAGAACATCTCCTGGTGTACCGATCAGACGAACAGCGATATACGGTTTTTGAGGAACCGGATTCGAAAAAAACTGATGCCGTTTCTTGATTCTCTCATTCCCGGCTGGCAGCATGCTGTTCTTGCCGGTAGTGAAAAAGCGTATCACGATACCCTGGCTCTTGATGCAAGTGCCGGAAAGATTCTGTGGAAAACGGAAAAGCATGGCGTCAGCCTGCCTGAGACTGTTTTTTCAGAGCAACCTTTTGCAGTGCGACGTCGTCTGTTATACAGGGCTTTTGATTTGACAGGATGCATGAACAGAATTCCGTATAAAGTTGTGCGGGAAGTCTGTATGTGGCCGGAGGCCGGACTCCGTTCAGCAGCAGTGCGTATGACCGATATATGCATCCGTCTTTCTGCAGCGGTGATTTTTGTAGAAAAGAATCAAAAAAAGGCGACGCAATATGGTTTTTTTGCTATAATAGATAAAATTGGTGAGTATGAACTTCCCTGCGGCACAGTAACTGTTTCTGGTACAGGAAATGCTGTTTCAGTTTATATCGGCGGTCCATGTGATACTGGTACTGTGTATGGCTGCCTTGCTCTGCCTTTCTGCATCAGAAGCAGACAGCCTGACGACAGGGTTCAGGCGGCGGATGGAAGTATGAAAGCGCTGAATGATATTTTTTCTTCCTGGCATGTTGAAGAAAAAAGACGGGATTGCGTGCCGGTCATACAGGAATTACAGACTCCCGGGCAGCTGATTCTGTGTATCTGTGGCCGGCCGTTTGGTTATGATGACTGGATTGTGAAGCAGTAGTACTGCCGGACGTTTTGAGGATGTCATGAAAGAACTGAAAGTACCGTTATTTTTATTTGCCTTAGTTCTGATTTTTTTTACTTATGAAACCCGGTTATATGCGCAAAGCAGTGCTGACCTTGCAAACCGCAGTACTGCAGTAAGATGTCTGAAACTTGCAAAAGACTATGTAAATGAGAATCAGTGGGATGCTGCTGTTTCACAGATAAATCTTGGTCTGGCTTATGATAATTCAATAAGCGATTTGTGGTTTCTCCTTGCTGTTTCACGAAAGGCTCAGGGCGCGACCGTGGCGGAAGTACTGCAGCTCGTTTCCAGTGCGTTATCGGAAAATGTGTGGGTGGATTATAATAAGAGCGGAGCAAGGCTGTTATACGCTGATCTGCTGTCGGATACCGGGAAGTATGCGGACGCTGTCGGCATACTTGATGGAGATCCGTTTTTATATTCAGCCGATGCTGAATATATCAGAATCAAGTCATATTACCGGATGCAGACAGATACGTTCCGGAACCGGGCACGTGATAAAATAGAATCAGCATCCAGGATTTATCCTGATGATATGCGTTTTCCGCTTGTTTTTTTTCATTATGAGGCAGCGCTGGAAGGGAACAATACCAGACGGAACGCGAGGGTCCGGCAGATCGCAGATAGTTTTATCCACCGGATACAGGGAAATAAAAATACTGATGCTGAACTTGAAATGTACTGTATTCTGTTTTCCCCTGATGAGAACCAGACCGTTATGCTGAAGGCTTTTGCTGCCCGCGGGTACAGGCATCCGTTATATGCGATCGCTGCATTGAACCGCGGACTCATAAACCAGCAGGATGCTCTTGATTATTTTTTCAGCTTTGCGGGGACTTCTGTTACACGTGAATTGCTCGACCGGTTTGCTCCTCTGATAACCGAACCTGAAGTTGCAGATAAATTTGCTTCTTATCTGACGGCCTACGAAGGCGTCATCAGCGTGGATACGGATGGTAATCTGGAACCGGATCTTTTTATCGGATATAAAAGAGGAAGACCGGCATCTGTAAAACGTGACACAAACAGTGACGGTGACTCGGAATGGATAGCAGAATGCGATTTCGGGACTCCGCTGTCTCTTACACTGAATCGTGAAGCGGTCCGGATTGATTATGACGGATATCCGTCAGTTTCAAAGATCGGTTATTATGATAGTGACGGGAAAAACTTCATCACCTTTACGATGTCTGATCGTAAATTTATGTGGGCACCTTTTACTATGGAAACGGATCAGGTACTCCGGGAAGTAATTCATTATGATTTTTATATTCCCGCAGTTATAAAAAATATCCAGGTATTTGACAGGGCTCAGCTCTTTAAGGAAGCTGTGAGCTACGATGTCATGTCCGGCGAGTATGATGGAGCACAGATTCATTTTACGCTGCAGGATGGTAAAATCCAGTCGGCGGTTTACAGCAGAAATAAGATACTTTATGCGCGGGCTGTTTTTAAAGACGGACTGCCGGTAGCGAGATCTGTTGATAAAGATGGAGATGGAATTTTTGAAACTACGGAAGTTTTTGGTTATGACCCTGAAAATAAAATGCACTGTACGGATGAAGAGAGAAACAGAGTTTCAGAGACTGTTTATGGTCATACCGCAGCAGAAAGCGGGATATATTTAAAGATGATTCAAATTGACCGGAATGAAGATACAATACCGGATTATACAGAAGAATATCTGGCCGATGGAGGAAAAATTTCCTCATGGGATCAGGATAATGATGGATTCTGGGATGTCCGATACGTAAAATATCCTCATCCAGCGGGTGATCCTGTACCGGAAGATTTTCTCTTTTATACAGTTCCCGGGCATGCTCTTGTTACTGTTTCCTCAGTTGACGGGAAACCGGTGAAAGTAATCTCGGATAATGTACAGTATCCTGTAGAACAAGGCGATTCGCAGGATTTTTACTGGATCGGTGCAAAAGGTACTCTTGGAAATGAAAAGGAAACAGTCGGATTGCTTAACCAGACAGCAGATCAGGGTATTTGTATTATAGTGCATGATGATAATGAACGTATACTGGCAGTCCGGGTAGGGAAAAACAAATTTGCGAAACTGCTGCCGGATACGGAAACTAACGGAATAAATAATGAAACAGAACAAAAAAAATAAAAAGACCATATTGACAGCATTATGCCTTGGTGAAATCCTGCTGTTTATTACGGGCTGTGCTTCAATAAAACAGCCTGAAGTATACAAGAGGCCTGATTATACACTGGCTGATGTCAGGAAAATTGAAATCCAGCATATTACGGAATTACTTGATGAAAAACCCGTCCAGGCACTCTGGCTGGCGTATCAGGTGGATGATAAAAGTATTATTGACACATGTACCGGGAAAATAGCAGCGCTGTATGCAAAGGCATATGCTTCAAAGGATTATTTTACTGCCGCCAGATTTTACCAGTCTCTGGAAGCTGCCGGATATAACAGTCTGAGTACTCTTGAATCTTCCGCAGATACACTTGTACAACAGTATAATAAAAATGTTCCGGGCTTGAACCATCCGGAAGCATCCGGTGTAAAAACGAAAGCTCCCGAAAATGTGGGAAAATATATCGAAGGAACAGTAACGGTCTGGGTTGATCAGGGTGTTAAGGTTGAAAACGGTGTCGGCCGTGCCGACCGCGTCATAGGTTCCGGTTTTTTTATTGATAAAAACGGTTATGTTGTAACAAATTATCATGTTATAAGCAATTGTGTTGATCCGAAATATGAGGGGTATGCACGTTTATATGTAAAACTTGCTGATGATCCTGATACACGTATTCCTGCTAAGGTTACAGGGTGGGATTCTGTACTGGATCTTGCGTTGCTTAAGGTCGAGGTAGACGCTCCTTATGTTTTTGAATTGGGATCAAGTACAGATCTTTCTGTCGGAGATAAAATCTATGCGATCGGTTCTCCGGTGGGACTTGAAAAGACGCTGACATCAGGAATTGTTTCTGCTACAAACCGTAAATTGTTTACAACGGGAGGAGTCTTTCAGATCGATGCTGCTGTGAACTCTGGCAACTCGGGGGGGCCCTGTATTGACGTGAACGGAAAAGTCCAGGCTATTGTTTTTGCAGGAATGCCGCAGTATCAGGGGCTTAATTTTGCGATCCCGGTAGAATATCTGGAAACGGATCTGCCTATGTTGTATCACGGTGGGAAAAGGGAACATTCCTGGGTAGGGGCGTATGGACATACCGGGAAAGAGGGGACGGATGAAACCGGACTTGAAGTTCAGTATGTGATGCCTTCCGGCAGTGCAGGAAGATCAAATATTCAGGCAGGGGATATTATTACAGGTGTAAATGGTAAGATGGTCAGAAATCTTGAAGACCTTCAGGCAGAAATCCGGCGGTATATACCGGAGACGCTTGTACGTTTTACCTGTACATCAGGTGACAAGCGTAAGGATTGTCTTGTATATCTGGACAGACGACCTGAATATCCCGGATATGAGATATATCAGCATGATGCTTTAAAAGATGCTTTTGTTCCTATTTTTGGTATGAAGATGGAAGCTGTTTCAACCGTGAACAGCAGAAAATATTCTATTATTGATATATTGAAAGGAAGTATTGCTGATGAATCGGGGTTTTCTGTGAATGATCCTGTTGAGGTGAACAGAATCCGTTTTTCTGATGATAAATCGGTTATGTATACTGAAATATATGCAAAAAACCGAAAAAAGGGATATCTTGATATCAGTATGGCTTTGACAGCCCCGTTGGACAGCCCTTATTATTTTTAAAGGATATAAGGGCTGTATTCCGATTTTGAAAAGTTTTTGCAGGAGCATGTATGAAAGATTTAAAACATAAACGTAATTTTTGCATCGTTGCCCATATAGATCACGGCAAATCAACTCTTGCCGACAGGCTTATCCAGAAAGCACAGATTATTGACGACAGGCAGATGGTAAACCAGATTCTCGATAATATGGATATAGAACGGGAGCGCGGTATAACAATAAAAAGCCAGGCGGTAACGATTCCATACACTGCAAAAGATGGTAATGCCTATGAACTGAATTTTGTTGATACACCGGGACATGTTGATTTTTCTTACGAAGTTTCAAGGGCTATTGCATCATGCGAAGGTGCGCTGCTTTTGATAGATGCAACGCAGGGGGTTGAATCCCAGACAGTAAGCAATATGTATATGGCGCTTGAACATGACCTTACGATAGTTCCTGTTATAAACAAGATCGATCTTCCCTCAGCAGATATTCCTGCAGTAAAGCATCAGATTGACCATGATCTTGGTCTGGATTCAATGGATGCACAACTTGTCTCCGCAAAAACCGGCCAGGGAATTGATGATTTAATGGAAGCTATTGTTTCAAAGTTTCCGCCTCCGCAGGGAGATCCCGACGGAGTTACACAAGCTCTTATTTTTGACTGCAATTATGATGATTACCGTGGTGTCGTTGTTCATATCCGCATGATGAATGGGCGCATCAAAAATGGTGATATGATCCGCATGATGTATAATAATGCCGAGTATAAGGTGGAGCAGACCGGCATTTTTAAGATAAAATTTGAGGAAACAGGTATCCTTGAAGCTGGTGATGTCGGATATGTAATTGCAGGTATAAAAACGGTAAGCGACGTTCGTGTCGGTGATACCGTAACGCTGGCGTCGAATCCGGCAGATAAACCGCTCCCGGGTTTTAAGGAAGTAAAACCTGTCGTTTATTCATCTATTTATCCTATGGATTCAAACGATTATGAAGAGCTCAAAAGTAGTATGGAACGTCTGAAACTGAACGATGCCAGTCTTGTATACGATAAGGACAATTCCATCGCACTTGGTAATGGTTTCCGTTGCGGGTTTCTCGGATTGCTCCATCTTGAAATAATTCAGGAACGTCTTGAGCGTGACTATAATCAGGCTGTAATTTTTACTGCTCCGTCGGTAAGGTATAAAATACATCTGACAAATGGAACTGAAATGTTCATCGATAATCCGTCAGAATATCCTGAAAGCAGGATAAAGGATGCAGAAGAACCATATATAAAAGCATCAGTAATTACTCCGACAGAATTTATCGGCTCTATCATTGCTCTTTGTACTGAGAAACGCGGAGAACAGAAAAATATGGTTTACCTCGATGAAAAACGTGTTGAGCTGACATATGAAATGCCTCTGGCCGAAGTCTTGTTTGATTTTTACGATCATCTCAAAAGCTACAGCAGGGGATATGCTTCGTTTGATTACGAAGTAATAGGTTACCGTCCGACACAGCTTGTCAAGATTGACATACTGCTGAATGGGAAACCGGTAGATGCTCTTTCCCAGTTGACGTTCAGTGAAAATGCTTCAAAGCATGCGCATGATGTGTGTTCCAGACTGAAGGATGAAGTAACGCGTCAGCAGTTTAAGATAGCAATTCAGGGAGCCATAGGCAGCCAGATTATCGCCCGGGAAACGGTTAATCCTGTCCGTAAGGATGTTCTTGCTAAATGCTATGGCGGCGATATTACCAGAAAACGGAAGCTGCTCGAAAAGCAGAAGGAAGGGAAAAAACGGATGAAAATGATCGGGGATGTTGAATTGCCCCAGTCCGCTTTTCTGGCCGTGCTTAAGGAAAAGCAGAACTGAAATAGACGCTTACGTTCTGGAACGGCTTTAATTTCTGATTCGTGAATGCCGGATATTCTTTTTAGGTCTGTTCAGTATTTCTCTGGCCGTTTTTATGTCCTTGATAAAAAAATCAATTTCAGTTCGTACACGTTTAAGGAAACCCGTGTCAGCAGATATTTTATACCCGTCAGGGAAATGCAGATACAGATAATCCCGTTCCCGGAGTAATTCCATTATTTCAGCTTTCAGATCAGAATCATTTTTACCATTGCCGTATATAAGCAGTTGTTTTAATTTTTGCAGGGCTTTTTCCTCCCTGGTGTAGTATGAGTTTATTTTGCCTGTACAGCCACTTTCCGGCAGCGGTTTTTGCAGGAGGAAGCTGTCTGAACAGGCCTGTTGCAATACTGCTGCAAATCTTTTTACTGTAATCTCAGGCAGCTGCGGGATTCCCAGAGGCAGACCGGATATACCAAGATCGAAAATATTTTCTGCTCCTGAAAAAAAATCGGTAAAGCTGCGTGCATAGCCGGAAAGTGAAACAGTTGTTATCATGGGCTGTCCATTTTTCCCGGTTATATGCTTCGTTCCGTATGCAAATGCAGTACGGTAATCAGGAATCGGATTAAGACGGAAAGTTTCGATAAGCCTTTTGGTATGCGCAGGGGTTCCGCAGGCATGCGTGATGCCGGCTGTATATGAAAAATCGAGGCCGGTGATGAATATCGGTATGTCTGTGCTCTTGCGTAACATAACGGCAAGCTGCGCTGCAACCAGTCCGACTGAACCCATGGGTTTAATTATCTGCGGTAAAATTTGTGCTGCCGAAAGATTTTTCAAAAAGCTACTGTTGTCATATGCAGAAATGAACCAGCTTATAGAGCAGTTAAGCATATCCGGAATATGGGGACGGGAAACCATATCGGCAAGAAAAAGAAACGGGTGTTCCGCGGTTTTCGTTCCGATATATGCTTTTTCAATTGCAAGCTGGCTTTCTATTCCGGTAACTGCGTCTGGTGTTATGTGATACTGCAATAAAGAAGGAAGTGCTGCATCGACGCATATAATATAAAACTTTGAAACATCAGATCCCAGTATTTGTATAGTGTGCAGAAGACTTTCTCCTGCGCCTGTGACCAGAACAGGTTTTGAAACCGTATGCATGAGAGAACAGAGAGGAATCGAATCTGGCAGACGTGCCAGGTTGTGGAAAAGATTACGGGAATACAACCGTCCGAACTTTATCAGTGTGAGTCTGTTTTTCCAGAACCGGGCAATGGCATCTGTACATGTTGAAAAAAAATTATCATACATTGTCGTGCTGAATTGTATTCCCGCGGAAAAGTCTATACGGAAAAGACGGCGTATTGTTCCAGGTTGTGGAAAACATGCCATATCATTCTGCTGGTTATTATATGAATTCTGGAGAATCTGCGGGATGGATACTGCCTGTTCCGGATGTATAAAAATTATCCGTTCATCGTATTTTCTGCCGGATAGTTTGTCTCTGGCATAATCATACAGCGGAAGGTCAGCTTCATAGGCCAGAACAAAACAGTCTTGAGGCAGTTTTGCAAGCAGTTCTTCAAGACCATACCACAGGCAGGGCGAAAAACAAAAAATCATTGTACCGGGAAGTATGGAAAGTTTTTGTATTGTCTGAAGAATTGATTTGTCAGGTGAATACCGCGAATAGAGATACCGGTTTTTATATAAAACAGAAAAGCCCTGAGCGGCAGGAACCGTACAGGGCTTTTCCGGAGTGCTTGTATCAGGCAATGAGACCCCTGTGTTATTCGTTTTTCAGAAAATTTTTGAAAAATACTTCCGCAACATTATTTACCAGTTTGGGGCTTGCAAACAGGGCGGCCTGTGCAGCACTTTGATCATAGCCCTTAATTTCTGCAGGGAATGTTTCCAGGGCGGTTGCATCGTCAGTTCCACCAGCCGTTTCTCCTGTCATTTTCAAAACAAGTACATTCTGTCCAAGAACAAGTGGTTCTGAGATTTCATCCTGCTTAAGAGAAAACGCCGTTTTGAGAAAGTTTTCATCTGTTGCAGCACCCGACAGTTCCTTTATGCTGGAAGGTATCGCCCCGGCTACGGAAACACTGCCGTAATTAAGAGGAAAAGCAGGGACAGCCGTTTTGACTATATTGAGTTTTTTGCAGGCATCATCGAAATTCGTCTGTGCTGCTGCAGATGAAAAATCTTTTGCAATATTAGTATAATAATCTTCAATATGTCCCATCTCATTCGATTTCAGGTAACCATAGACCGTCTGGATCATTGCACTGCTGGTAAAATCGGGTTGAACGGGATCACCGTCGGACTGGAAAATGGAATATCCGATAGATGTCTTGATGATACTGCTTGTTTCGCCTTTTTTCAGGTTTTTAACAGCGGCAAGAGCCTTTTCGTCAGAAATAATCATCTTGAGCTGGTATCCGTAATCGTTATTAAGTTTTCCATCGTCCCCGCTGTATGATTTTTTTGAATATTCACTTACGGCATCTTTAAATGTTATTTCCTTTTTATTCAGGCGTCCAAGCACTTTTTTTGCTTCAGATTCATCTGAACAGGAAATAACGGATGCATCATATTTTACGAAAAGTTCAGGATGTGCCGTACCATAAGCGGCGGATTCTGTTTCCGGATATTTTGACATATCGAATGCAACAAGATCAAAAGTTCTCTGCTTTGTGCCTATTCCCTGCAGAAAAGGTATTTCTTTTGAAGAAACTTTCAGTCCGAACAGTTTGTCTTTACCGACACCATCATAAGATCCGAAATTGTCTTCATAGTATCTGGATGCAAGGAGGCTGCTCTTGATTTCATTCTGCAGAGATGTTTTGCTTTCTTCTGAAGCCTGCTTAAACAGTTTTGGAGAATACTTTCCGTCTGCATCAGTAAAATACGGAAGCATTGTACGGTCAATTGCCCTGTCTGGAACTTTCCATCCGCTTTTATTCACGGCGTCCGTATAGGCCATTTTTGTAACGGTAGAATTGAAAGCATAGCTGAAAATGTAAAAATATGAAGAATTGTCAATCTGTTTTCCCTGATTCTTCAGCATGTCCCCGTATTGAGCGACAGCATTGGCAAAATCGCTACCCTGTTCGTATTTAATATATTTGCCGTTGTATTTGCCGAATGGAGGGAGTTTTTTACCCCTTGCACCGCTGACCATTGCAGGAAGCAGCACGAAAACAAAAGCGGCTATTAGTAAAATAATCAAAGAGCCGATAGTATAGAAATGTCTTTTCATACGGTACATCCTTTTATATATTGGAAAAAAGTATATAATTTTACCATAGGGGTAGGAGCGAGTCAAGCGAGATATCCGGACAGCATGCTTATCATGGAAGAAATAAAATGATACATTTATTGTTATGGATACTCTGATTTTCTCACTTAACGCAGTTCTTCCTATCATTATTCCTGTTCTGCTTGGCTATATACTCCGTCAAAAGAATGTGCTTACCGACGATTTCATTAAAACTGGAAACTATTTTGTATTTACCTATTGTTTTCCCTGTCTGATGTTTGTAAATGTTTACAGTATTCAGGAATTCAATGCCATATACAGGGATATTGCTATTTTTTCTTCCATATCGATTATTCTGCTGATTTTGCTTGGTCTGATATGGACCCTTCTGTTTATACGGGACCCCAGACAAAAAGGTGTTATGATTCAGGCTTTTTACCGTTCGAATTTTGCAATAATAGGTGTCCCGCTGGCGGCATCATTGTACGGGTCTGGCAGCGATCCCGTAACAGCTATAGTCCTTGCCTGCACTATTCCTTTATACAATGCATCTGCGGTTGTTTTTCTGACGATTTTTATTAAAGACAGCCATCATAAAATTTCCGCGGGAACAATAGCATACAGAATTATTACAAATCCGCTTATAGAAGGTATTCTGGCAGCTCTGCTTTGTCTTATCATTCGTCCTTATATGCATGGCTGGACACTTAAGTCTGGGGGACTGCGTTTTATATATAAGACAATAGAAAGTATATCAAAGATAACGACTCCGTTCGCTCTGATTATACTTGGCGGACAGTTCCGGTTTTCGGCAACAAAAAAGTTGCTGCCGAAAATCTCTGCCGGAGTTTTTGCAAAGATTGTACTTGCTCCTGTTCTCGGATTAACGGCGGCCCATTTTTTCTGTCCCCAGTTTAAAGGACCGGAGTATGCTGCATTGCTTGCCTTATTCGGGAGTCCGATAGCTGTTGCCAGTGCGATCATGGCAAATCAGATGGATAATGATGGTGAACTGGCCGGACAGATACTTGTATGGACTACGCTTTTATCAGCGGTCACGATATTCTGTTTTGTCAGTTTTTTCCGTAGTATCGGTATCTTTTGAAAGTTGCGGGAGGCTTAATGTGAGATTTGTAATCCAGCGTGTAACAGAGGCCACTGTAACGGTTGATGAAAAAATAACCGGTACCATCGGAAATGGTTTTCTGGTATTTATCGGCATCGGAAAGAAGGATACGCAGGAAGTTGCCGACAGAATGATCCGCAAAATGCTTTGCCTGCGTATTTTCCGGGACAAGACGGGAAGGATAAACCTTTCTCTTTCAGATATGGGAGGAGCACTCCTTCTTGTTTCCCAGTTCACATTATATGCCGACTGCAGAAAAGGTAACCGGCCCGGTTTTGAAGATGCCGGAGAGCCCCAAACGGCTGAAAAAATGTATAATTATATTGTTGAAAAATGCAGAGAATCGATTCCAACAGTCGAAAAGGGAATTTTCGGTGCTGAAATGTCCGTCCGCCTGATAAACGACGGTCCCTTTACCATTCTGCTTGATTCAGATGTATTATTTCCTGTAAAACAGGGTCCTGCAGTGAAATCCGTGACATCTTCAGCGGATTAAGATATTCTGTTTTCCTGTCTCCGGCTTTTTTCTATTGACGTATTTTTTTCAGTCATGCATAATTATCCAGATATAGTTAAAATTAAACAGTTGGAGTGAGTGATGAAAAGAAAAATGATTGCGGCGGTACTTTTGTGTGCTGCATCCCTTGTGTTTGCAAACGGCATGCAGGATGCCGGTCCGGCTGCAAGGACAGCTGCAAAATCCGGTTCGAAATTCCACATCGGCATAGTGACTGAAACCGTCTCGCAGGCGGAAGACGATCTGCGTGGTGCGGAAGAACTGATCAAACGGT
>DCFS01000346.1 GCA_002319875.1 Treponema sp. UBA1798
GAATAGGAAACGGCAGAAAACAAAAACAGGACACTGCCGATAAGGACGGATTTACCTTTTATTTTATTGAAAAACATGAAGATATTTTAGTAAAGAAGGGATGCATAGTCAAGTCGCCGGGAAGTCCTGCTACAAAGAAAACGTTCCTCAGTGCCGTATACACCGGTAAATGCAGGTTATTCAACCGGTGTATTTTCCCGGGAATACGCAGATAAAATCTCAATGACGTAATCAGCGTGTTCCCGGGAAACTCATAATCAGGCTATTCCCGTACCGGCAGAATTGCCGCCGGTTTTGTCTTCTAACTGACCTGTAACGGCAGTCTGTGCAAGTTCCGCACAGTGGTTTTCCGCCTTTACAATCTCATTAAACTCCCTGCCCTCCATCGTTTCCTTTTCCAGAAGTTGTCTGGCAATGTAATCCAGCAGCTCCCTATGCGATTTAAGCAGTTCCATCACATGATTATACCGTTCTTCCATAACACGTGCTATTTCTTCATCGATATACTGCTGTGTTGACTCCGAATACTCCCTGACCAGTTCAGGTTCACCGCTGGTATAGCCCTGTCCTGACTTACCCAGGGTCATATTTTTGAAACGTTCGCTCATTCCATACACGGTAATCATACTGCGGACAGTATCTGTCGCCCGCTGGATATCGTTTCCTGCCCCGGTAGAAATTTCATTGAATATAATCTGTTCTGCCGCACGGCCGCCCAGCAGTACATCCACTTCGCCGTATAGTTTTTTCTGGCTCTTAAGATATACGTCATCTTCCGGCAGCTGCATCGTATACCCGAGAGCGCCCATACCGCGGGGAATAATGGTAATCTTGTGGACGGGATCACTGCCCGGCGTAAACGCGGCAACAAGTGCGTGACCTGTTTCATGAAAGGCCACGATACGTCTTTCATCCTCTTTGACAACCCTTGACTTTTTCTGAAGACCGACAACTGTTTTCTCTACAGCCTCATCAAAATCAGGCATAGTTACCTTTTTTCTGCCGGCGCGGACAGCCAGTAAAGCAGCTTCATTTACAATATTGGCAAGGTCAGCACCTGAAAAACCGGCTGTAGAATGCGCGATAGCAGGAAAATCAACATCGCTGTCAAGTCTTACATTCTTGGCATGAATACGCAGGATCGCTTCCCGGCCTTTTACGTCCGGGCGGTCCACGACAACCTGACGGTCAAACCGTCCGGGGCGCAGCAATGCAGGATCAAGTACATCGGGTCTGTTTGTAGCAGCCAGAATAATCAGGCCTTTTTCATTATCAAAACCGTCCATCTCAACAAGAAGCTGATTGAGTGTCTGTTCGCGTTCATCGTTTCCGCCGAGATTATTCATACGGCTTTTACCGATAGCATCAAGTTCATCAATAAATATGATACAGGGCGCTTTTTCCCTTGCCTGCTTAAACAAATCACGGACACGGCTTGCCCCGACACCGACAAACATTTCCACAAAGTCAGAACCGCTTATTCTGAAAAACGGAACGCCTGCTTCACCGGCGACAGCCCTTGCAAGCAGCGTTTTTCCTGTCCCGGGAGGACCGACGAGAAGAACTCCTTTCGGTATCTTTCCGCCGATTTCAGTATATTTCTTCGGCTGTTTCAGAAAATCGACAACCTCCACAAGCTCTTCCTTGGCTTCATCAACACCGGCTACATCGCTGAAGCGGGTTTTCACCTTGCCCTCATCGACGGCTTTTGCGCGGGACTGCCCGGCACTGAAAATGCTGCCCATACCGCCGCCCATACCGCCGCCCATCTTTCTGAAAATAAAAAAATACATAAGAAAGATCAGTGCAAAAGGTACAATAAGGTTCATCAGTATCTGAGACAGATAACCATTCTGCTTTGTAACAAAACGGTAATCAACACCTTTCTGATCCAGCAGATCAATAAAACTGGACATCAATACGCCGGATGTTTTGTACTGGGTACGGCTCTGTGCAGCAGGTACCTTCAGCCATGGGAAAAACTTATTTTCCGATGACGATTCTGAAGAAGGAGTAACAACCGGGCCGTAACCGGTAAAATAGGTATCTCCCAACTCAACAGAAACGATTTTACCATTTTCAATAAGCTGGCGGAATTCTGAAAAATCAACAAGATTATCATGTTTGGATGAAAACATCATATTAAGTAATGCAACGATACCAAATACCAGAATCATGATCGTCCAGAACGGCATATGAGGCCTTTTTTTATCCTTTTTGTCTTTATCGTCTTCAGGATCTGTTGTCAGTCTGAAAAAATTAAAAGGATCACGGTCGTCAGGATTTTCATTTTTTTTGCGATCGTTATTATTCTCGTCACTCATCGGTAAACCTCTCCCCTGAATATACGCAAATTCACAAAAATAGTCGATAAAAAACACCATATTTCATTAAGTTTTTTTTTACTATCCCGATAATAGATACGAAACACCGTGGACTATATCCTCAGGTGTTTATACATAAAAAAATATATTTTAATTACTATATAAACACCAGAGGGAGGTATATATGGGATATTCACAAGTTTACAGCGCATATCGTGATACAAACGTAAAGACAGCCAGCCAGGGAAAGCTGATCGTCCTGCTCTATGAAGAAACGATCCGCCAGCT
>DCFS01000309.1:0-492 GCA_002319875.1 Treponema sp. UBA1798
CGAAAAACATGGTACATATCAGTGCAGTATTAAAAAAAGACATGCCGGGATTTGCCGGTATCCGCTCAACGGAATTGATAAAATCACCTGCCTTTTCAAACAGGCACACGGTCTTTGTTGTAACGGCAATAACCGACATAACAAAAAGACATGCCATTATGTTTATACAGAGCATCAGATACCGCATTTTTGAAAGGCTGATATTCTTTACCATGACTACTGCCATCCAAGGACATCGAATGCGTCCAGATTTTTCCGGGTTATCAGTTGCACGGGAATAAATATCTTATGATTCACATGCTTTCCGGAAAGATAATCATATGCCAGCTCCGCAGCTTTTTTCCCCATAACCTGAGGGAACTGTGCGGTCGTACCTTCCATATATCCCTGTTGTATCATCATTTTTGCGGAAGGAGATCCGTCGATGCCATACAACAGGATCGTACGGTCAAGGTGATTTTTCTGTATGGCTGCAAGCGCTCCGAGCGCAGT